>JAYUHM010000233.1:0-23159 GCA_043766985.1 Polaromonas sp. | reverse complement strand
CGGGAGCAGCTACTAAATATATAGTGCTTAGATACTCTGCGTGCAGTCCTCGCGCAGCTACGCAGACCAGTTTTAGCATCCTGCACCGTCACATCCCAGCTATTACTGTCCGCACTCTCCTCCCCGCTGTAGCTGGCGCTGATCGACGCTGTCAGATTTGAATCTATCTCACTGCCCTTGACCCGGGTCTTGAGCTTGCCAGACAGGCCACTGTTGACCGACAGTCTTACTATGTCCACCGCGCCTGCATCCAGCGCCAGCCCGGTGCGACGGATAACGCGCCGGTAGGGCAACAGCACTGGTGCAGCGGCTGCCAACTGGGTGTGGGTGTAGCTGGCTTGCGGCTCAAAGGTTTTGCGACTAAACCTCGCTGACACAGCCTGCCAAGTCTTGTACTGTCTGTTGTAGGCTGGCGGGCACAGGCCATGCCATGCTTCCGCGCATGTTTCAATGAATTTTGAAGCCATTTTTACATACCTTTTAGGGCTTTAGCCCTTTAAAATATTGTGGAAGCAGCTACTAGTTTGATAGTGGTTCATGGACGTGGAAATCATGCTGTGCACTTTCATTTCTCTCTCCCTGCTTCTTGCACTGCCTTGGCTACCGGGCTTAGCAGGTATTCCAGCACGGTGCGCCTGCCTTGGTGGATTTCTACAGCTACCTGCATGCCTGCACCGGCTTGCAGCTTTTGCCCGGTGGGGCTGATGAGGTGCTGCTGGTCTAGCGCGATGCGGGCTTTGTAGGTGGCCACCTGGCTGGCGGGGTTGGCGGCGCTGCTGGGGCTGCCGCCGCCTGCGTTGCCGTTGCCGCCGCCTTGGCCGTTCACCTCGGTGGCATCGGCGCTCACATGCACTACCTTGCCAGTGAGCAGGCCGTATTTTTGGAAGGGGTAGGCAGCCAGCTTGACCTGGGCGGTTTGGCCTACCTGGATAAAGCCGATGTCTTCGTTTTTAATGGCCACATCGGCAAACAGGGGCTCGCCCAGGGGCAGCAGGGTGAGGATGACACTGCCGGGCTGCACCACCGCGCCTTCGGTGGTGGTGGCGATGTCTTTGACCGTGCCTGCCTGGGGGGCTTTGAGCTCCATCAGGCCTTCGCGGTAGGTGGGTTGAATCATTAACTGATGATTATGCAATATGGGAGACCTGACCCCTTCCGAGGCAATCCTCACATCCGCAGCGCCCGCCACACCACCACACACACATCCCACTTACCCAGCGCTGGCCGGTTGCCCAGGGCGCGGTAGTTCAAAGCTTTGATTTTCTCCAAGATGCGCAAACCACCTTGGATGACGCAGCGCAGCTCCAGGCCTGCGCGCCAGCCGTCAAAGCCGCCTAGCTGGCTTTGCACCCGTTGGGGTAGTTTCATGCCTTTTTGCATGCTAGCCCAAGCCATATCAGCACAATCGGCTACTAAAGTTATAGTGTCTTCAGTGTCTTTACCCGCCAGCAAAGCCACCGGGTTGACCCTGTGCGCAGCCATTAAATCCAGCGGCAAATAGTAGCGGCGCTGGGGGATGTCAACTGAGATGTCTTGCCAAAAATTGATCAACTGCAAGGCCGAGCAAATGGCGTCGGACTCGGCCAGTGCCACGTCGTCTTTGACGCCGTACAGGTGCAGCAACAGGCGCCCCACGGGGTTGGCTGACAGGCGGCAGTATTGCAGCAGCTCGGCGTGGTCGGCGTACCAGTGGCCCGCGGCGGTGTAGCTGACGTCTTGCTCAAACGCGTCCAGCAGGTCGTCTAGCAGGGCAATGGGCAACTGGTGCTGTGCTATTTGGTCTGCCAGGGCTTCAAATATCCATGCCCAGCGGCCCCCGGGGTCGTGCCCGGTGGCGCTGGCGTGCAGGTTGGCGCGGTAGGCCTCCAGGTCGCCCAGGCGTTTGGCCAATGGTGCGTCGCCTTCGTCGGCCAGGTCGTCTGCCGTGCGGGCAAACCAGTAAATGGCCGCCACCGCAGGGCGCAACCGGGCGGGGCACAGCCAGGACGCCACGGGGAAGTTCTCATAATGGTCTACGCCGTGGGCGGCGCCAGCGTAGCCTTGCATCGCGCTGGTTTTAGATGCCATAAAAATGCTTGATGGCGTCCCAGGTAACTTGCGGGTCGTCAACGTACGTGAACAGCTTGGTGTCTTCAGGCGAGATGGCGCCTTCGTCTACCAGCACGTCAAAATTTATCAACCGCTTCCAGTAAGCAGAGCCGTACAAAAAGATGGGCACGGGCTTGGCTTTTTTGGTTTGCACCAGGGTCAGCACTTCAAACAGTTCGTCCAGCGTGCCAAAGCCGCCGGGGAAGGCCACCAAGGCTTTGGCGCGCATCATAAAGTGCATTTTGCGCATGGCAAAGTAGTGAAACTTGAAGCTCAGCTCGGGGCTGACAAAGCGGTTGCCACTTTGCTCGTGCGGCAGGGCTATGTTCAGGCCCACGCTCATGGCGCCCACGTCGTGCGCGCCCCGGTTGGCCGCTTCCATCACGCCCGGGCCACCGCCGGTGCAGATGAAGATTTTGTTTTCTGGCTCGCACTGCTGGCTGTGCTGGGCTACCAAGCGGCCAAAGCTGCGGGCTTGGTCGTAATAAGGCGCGTTGCGCACTTGGCGCTGGGCGATGGCTAGGGCCTCGTGGTCGCCCGATGCATGCGCTGCGGCCAAGGCAGCTTGTGCGTCCTCAGGGCTGCAAAAGCGGGCGCCGCCAAACACCACGATGGTGCTGTCTACGCCATGCTCGGCCTGGCCCATTTCGGGTTTGAGCATTTCTAGCTGCATGCGCATGCCGCGCACTTCGCGGCGCAGCAAAAACTCGGGGTCAGCAAAGGCCAGACGGTTGGCATCAGGTGCCAGCTCAAAGCCTCGGTTTGAGTGCGTCTGCAAGGTGGCCCAAGCGTCTGCCAAGTGTTGTTCGGAGAGGTTGTAAGTGTTTTCCATTCATTGATTCTAGAGTGAATCGCCATGCAAGACGAATTGAGTGCGCCATCTGTAAAACAAAACCATCGCACACCAAAGCGGCACACGTTTTGCACTAACTTACCCACACCGCCCCGCGCGCCCTTAAACTTTGATTTTAGACAGGCAGTTTGACCAAGCTTTATGAGCGCTGATTCCCCGCACCGTTACCGTATTTTGCTGCAAGACAAGCAGGTGGGGCCGTTTGACCGCCGCACTGTTGTGGGCATGCGGTTGAAGAAACTGCTGGACAACAACACGCCCTTGCTGCGCACCGATGGCCACGCCATGACGGTGGCGCAGCTGGTGGCAGACCGTTTTGAGATGGCCGATGCCCAAGCCGCAGAGCGGGCGGGCGAGCCAGTAGGCTCGGGCCTGTGGCCTACGTTTTTTGTGGATTTTGGCGGTAGCTGGCGCGGCGCAGGGGCGCTGGGCTTTACAGGGCGCGGTGAGCTGCGTTTTCAGGGCGATACCCTGCGTGTGGCCGGGCAGCGCAAAGGGCGGGTGTTTGGCAGCGTGCCAGAGCGCGTCAAGCTGCCGCTGTCGGGTATTGCATCGGCCGACGTGGGCGTTGCCAACCAGTCGCAGCTGGAGCTGCGGCTCAAGCCAGACCAGCCCTTTCCCGAGGCCGGCAAATACTTGCCAGCAGTGCTTACCCTAGACGACATGGACGCGGTGAAAGAGCTGATCGGGTTGATGAACGTAAGCACTTAGCCTAGAGGTGTCATCGCGCAAACCTGACGGCTGTGACGCGTGTATGACAAAAACGTCCCATAAAAAAGGCTCCCGAGGGAGCCTTTTTGTCACAGCGTTTTGGAAGGGCGCTGCGCGGGTAAGTGTAATGGACTACACGCGTTTGCGGTATTCACCGGTGCGGGTGTCGATCTCAATCTTGTCACCCTGGGCCACAAAGATGGGCACGCCGACGTCAAAACCGGTTGCAATTTTGGCGGGCTTCAGCACTTTGCCAGAGGTGTCGCCTTTGACGGCGGGCTCGGTCCAGGTGACTTCGCGAATGACGCTGGTGGGCAGTTCTACCGAAATGGCTTTTTCGTCATAGAACACCACTTCCAGCTCCATGCCGTCTTCCAGGTAGTTCAATGAGTCGCCCATGTTTTCGGCTTCCACTTCGTACTGGTTGAACTCGGCGTCCATGCAGATGTACATGGGGTCGGCAAAGTAGCTGTAGGTGCAGTCTTTTTTGTCCAAGATGACTTGGTCGATTTTGTCGTCGGCTTTAAAGACGTTTTCGGTGCCGAAGCTGCCAATCAGGCTTTTGAGCTTCATGCGCACGGTGGCCGAGTTGCGGCCGCCGCGGCTGTATTCAGTTTTCAGAACGACCATGGGGTCTTTGCCGTGCATGATGACGTTGCCTGCGCGGATTTCTTGAGCGATTTTCATGGGTGAGCCAGTATCTAAGGTGTACAGCGCAGGCCATCTGCGCAAAACCTACGATTTTAGCGGGTTTCGGGGCTTGAATTTGCCGCCCAGGGAAGCGTTTGTGGTCCGCCGCTCGGCGAAACTTGAGGAGGTGCGCTAAGACGGCGCTTATGCTACGGTGGCCTTTTCTGCAACAAAATCAACCAGTTGCGTCACCAGATCGCCTTGTGCTAACAGCCTTTGCCGGGCGGATTGCACCACCGCGGCGTATGCCGGGTAATCTACGGCGGGCAGTGGCTGGGTGCTTAGGCCGTTCCATACGTGGTGGAACAGCCGTACGTCTGCGGGGGCTTGTAGCCAGCCTAAAAACGCGTCGAGTTTGGCGGCGTGCGCGCCGTCGGCCTGGGGGTAGATGTGCCAAATGAAGGGTTTGCCGGCCCATAGCGCGCGTACCACGCTGTCTTCACCGCGCACCATGTTCAGGTGGCAGCTCCCAAGCAAGTGGTCGTAGTCTGCTTGGCTAAAGGCCGGCAGATAGAAGCAAGCTAGATGCTCTAAAAGTTGTAGCTGCTCGTACCCTGCGCTATTGGGCTTGTTGGCTATTTTGCTTGAAAAATCTGCGTTTATGCAGGTTTTGACGGCGGCTGCGGCGCGGCCCGGGGTGACCAGCAAAATAGTGCGCTGTGGGCCGTTGGCTAGCTGCTGTAGCCAGGGGCGCAGCGCCGCTGGTTCGTAGCAAAACAGGCTGATGATTTGCTCGGCTTGCCTGTCGATTGGCGCATCAACCTGGGCCTCAACCGGAGCCTGAGTGCTGCCCAAGCCTTGCTGCGCCAGCCAGCCGCGGTGGTTGAAATGGGCTTGGCGCGTTAGCAAATCGGCCTCGCGCAGCAGCCCACCGGTGCCGCTGGTAAAGCCTGGGTAGAAAAACCATTTGGTCATGCCCTGCGCAGGGCCGGACATGACGGGCGAGGGCAGGGCGTGGCTGCGCTGCACGTAGGGCTCGGCGCTGAGGTATTCCAGGTTGATCCATACTGGTTTATGCATGCCTTTTGGCCGGTTAGCCCAATAGAACATGGCGCAAGATGCTATTATTTCAGGAGCTGCCTCGCAACCAAAGGCCTCTACCAACACGTCCCCAGGGGTGTAGCCCGCGGTGTCGGCCCAGCCTTTTACCGCTACGCTGGCGCAGCCCTGCGGCGCCATCCAGGCCAGGGCGGAGGCGTCGTCGGCCCACAGGCGCACCGCACAGCCGCGCGCGGCCAAGCCGCAGGCCAGCCGCCAGCACACGCCGATGTCGCCGTAGTTGTCTATGACTTTGCAAAAAATGTCCCAGATGGGTGGTGCGCGCATGGTTGTATTGTGCAATACGGCGGCGTCGGTTTAAGCCCGTGCGCCGTAGCGAGCCAAGAATTTAGCCCACAATACCGCTCTAATGAACACGCAAGCGCACACGCCACAGACCACGCCAGATGAACCCAAGGCACCCGCCCACAGCCCCGAGCTGCTTGCCGAAGTAACCGCCTTGCCGCCTTTGCCCGGCGTGTACCGCTACTTTGATGCGGACGGGGCGGTGCTCTATGTGGGCAAGGCCAAGAACCTGAAAAAACGGGTATCCAACTACTTTCAAAAAAACCACGGCGGTACACGCATTGGCCACATGGTGACCAAGATTGTGCGGATGGAAACGACGGTGGTGCGCTCCGAGGCCGAGGCGCTGCTACTGGAGAACAATTTGATTAAAACGCTGAACCCGCGTTTTAATATTTTGTTTCGGGACGACAAAAGTTACCCCTACCTGAAGATGACCGGGCAGGCACCTTCGCACAGCAAAGAATACAAGCTAAATCAGGCCCTGGACCAACAGCATATAGCACAATATGCTATTGAAAATGGAGCAATAAAAAAGCCATCTGCCGTCGCAACAGACTTTCCGCGCATTGCGTACTACCGTGGTGCAGTAGAAAAAAAGCACCGTTATTTTGGCCCTTACCCCAGCGCCTGGGCGGTGAAGGAAACCATCCAGCTACTGCAAAAAGTCTTTATGCTGCGCACCTGCGAAGACACTGTTTTTGCCAACCGCACGCGGCCTTGTTTGCTCTACCAGATCAAGCGCTGCACCGCGCCGTGCGTGGGCCATATCAGCCAGGCAGACTACACGCAAGACACCCTGAACGCCGAGCGGTTTTTGCGCGGTGAGACGCAGGCCATCATGAAAGAGCTGGAAAGCCGCATGATGGCGCACGCCGAGCGGCTGGAGTTTGAGCAGGCCGCCGAGGCGCGCAACCAGATCAGCGCGCTGTCCAAGGTGCTGCACCAGCAGGCGGTAGACAACGTGAGCGACAAAGACGTGGACATCTTGGCGGCCCGCGTGAACGGCGGCAGGGCCTGCGTTAACCTGGCGATGGTGCGCGGCGGGCGGCACTTGGGCGACCGGCCGTACTACCCGGTGCATGTGGACGATGCTTCAAGCACCGAGGTGCTGGAGGCCTTTATAGCCCAGCACTACCTGGGCACACCACCGCCGCCCACCTTGCTGGTAAGCGACAAGGTAGACCCCGAGCTGATAGCGCTGCTGCAAGAGCAAACCGGCGTCAAAATCAACGCGGTGCACAACCCGCGCGAGCAGCGGCGTATTTGGCTGGAAATGGCCCAGAAAAATGCCGACATCCAGCTGGCCCGCTTGCTGGCAGAAGAGGGCAGCCAGCAGGCCCGCACCCGCGCGCTGGTAACGGCACTAGACCTGACACCCGATGATTTAGCAGCGTTTCGCATCGAGTGTTTTGACATCAGCCACACGGCGGGCGAGGCCACGCAGGCCAGTTGTGTTGTTTTCCATGGTCACAAAATGCAAAGTAGCGAGTACCGCCGCTACAACATCGAGGGCATCACCGGCGGTGACGACTACGCCGCCATGCGCCAGGTGCTAACGCGGCGTTACAGCAAGATGATGCAGGCGCTGCGCAGCGCCGAGGGGCCGGCAGGCGAGGAAGGCGCGCCAGATGCCGAAGGTGCGGCAACGGAGGGTAAAGTGGTGGCAACGACCGCCAAAATGCCCGATCTGGTGCTTATTGACGGCGGCAAGGGCCAGGTAAGCGTTGCCAAAGAGGTGTTTGAACAACTGGGCATGGACGTGAGCCTGCTAGCCGGGGTAGAAAAAGGCGAAGGCCGTAAGGTGGGCTTGGAGGAGCTGGTGTTTGCCGATGGCCGCGAAAAGGCCACTTTGCCCAAAGACAGCGCCGCGCTGATGCTGATAGCCCAGATTCGCGACGAGGCGCATCGCTTTGCTATCACCGGAATGCGTGCCGCGCGTGCAAAAGTGCGCACAGGCGGTAGCAAATTGGAAGAAATTGCTGGCGTTGGTGCCAAAAGGCGTGCGAAACTATTACAACGCTTCGGGGGAATCCGCGGCGTGGCAGAAGCAGGGGCGGCAGATATCGCCACTGTAGACGGAATTTCCAAAGACCTAGCCGAGGAAATTTACCGTGCATTACATTAATTGGGGCAATACTTTATGCAAAACACACCACAAGCCAAGCAAAATATGTCACCAGAAGCTACTAAAAGTGTAGCGTTTGGCCGATCAACCGCATGGGCTGCAATGGCCGTTGCCGCCGTGCTGGCAGGTTGCGCCAGCAAGCCTATGCCGCCGCAGGCCCCCTCGGCACCGCCGCCTGTGGCTACGCCAGCGCCAGCGGCCAGGCCATCGGTAGCGCCCCCTGCAGCCTCTAGCCTGCCAGCCGTGCGTACGTGGGCCGAATACCGCCGCCGCGCCGCGCAAATCATGATGGCAGCCAACCCTGGCAGCACCTTTGCCGGCCCCGGGCCCGAGCAGTGGTATGGCATTCCGGTGGTGCAAGTGATGCTCAACGGCGACGGTACCGTCCGCAACGTGGACTTTATGCGCCAGTCCAAAGTGGGCCCTGAGACTAATAACCTGGCGTTGCAGGCGGTACGCCGCGTGCCCAGCTTTGGCCCGGTGAGTAATCTGCCGCAGCCGTGGCAGTTCAATGAGACGTTTTTGTACAACGACAGCTTGAAGTTTCAGCTCGTCACCATCGTAGAAAACCGCTAAACCCGCTAGGGCAGCGTGGGGCGTGACACAATCGGTGTCATGTTCCTCACCATCCCCACGATTCTCACCTGGACGCGCATCGTCGCGATCCCGCTGATCATGGGCGTTTTCTTCGTCAGCTTGCCTGTGGCCACGCAAAACCTGGTGGCTACGGTGCTGTTTGTTGTATTTGCGTTGACCGACTGGCTGGATGGCTATTTGGCCCGCAAGCTCAACCAAATCTCATCTTTCGGCGCCTTTTTAGACCCCGTAGCCGACAAGTTTCTGGTGTGCGCCTCGCTGCTTATTTTGGTGCACCTTAAGCGTGCCGATGTGTTTGTGGCCTTGATCATCATTGGCCGCGAAATTGCCATCTCGGCCCTGCGCGAATGGATGGCCAAAATTGGTGCGTCTGGCAGTGTGGCCGTGCACTTGCTGGGCAAGCTCAAGACGGTGGCGCAAATGGTGGCCATTCCGTTCCTGCTTTACGACGGCATGCTGTTTGGCATTATCCCCACGCACTTGTGGGGCACCTGGTTGATCTGGGTAGCCGCGGTGCTGACCGTCTGGTCGATGGTCTATTACCTGCAAAAAGCCTTGCCTGAAATTCGGGCCAAGGTGAAGTAAGCCGCGCCTTACCCGCTTTCCCTGTCCTGTATTTATGACCTCTAGCGAATCTCGCGGCGCATGGCTACGTGCCATGCCCGTCGTCTTTGTGCTGATCTGGAGCACCGGTTTTATTGTGGCGCGCTATGGCATGCCCTACGCCCCGCCCATGACGTTTTTGGCCATGCGCTATGCCTTGTCCATCGCCTGTTTTTTGCCGTGGATCTGGCTGGCCAAGGTGGCTGGGCCCAGCAGCCGCGCGCAATGGTTGCATTTGGCCTTGACCGGCGTGCTGGTGCACGCAGGCTACCTGGGCGGCGTGTGGGCCGCCGTGAAGCTGGGCATGGGCTCGGGCCTGTCGTCTCTCATTGTGGGCTTGCAGCCGGTGCTGACCGCGCTGTGGCTGTCCAGCATGGGCGGGCGCGTTACGCCGCGCCAATGGGGCGGCTTGCTGCTGGGCTTTACCGGGCTGATGTTGGTGGTGTCGGCCAAGCTGGGGCATGGCGAGGTCAGCGCGCAAAACCTGTCCTTTGCGGTGCTGGCGTTGCTGTGCATCACAGCGGGCACCTTGTACCAAAAACGCTTTGTCGCCCCCTGCGACGTGCGTGCGGCCAACACGGTGCAGCTGGCTGCGGCCCTGCTGGTCACGCTGCCGCTGGCCTGGCTAGAGCCCGAGGCCATGCAGTGGAACGCGCAACTGGGCTGGGCCATGGCCTGGTCGGTGGTAGGGCTGACCTTGGGCGGCAGTTCGCTGCTGTACATCCTTATTCAGCGCGGCGCGGCTACCAGTGTTACCTCGCTGCTGTACTTGGTGCCGCCGTGCACGGCGCTGATGGCCTGGGTGCTGTTTAACGAGGCCATCACGGCGGCTACCGTAGCCGGCACGGCGCTGGCTGCGCTGGGGGTGTATTTGGTGGTACGTGCGCCAGTAGCGCAAGCGCCACTGCGCAGTTAGCGTTTAGTTTTTACATGGCTGGCGCGCCAGGCATGGGACAATTTGCCTTATGACCGATCGCACAACAAACCTCGCCACAGAGCGCTTCACCACCGATACCTATGCCGTTATCGGCAACCCGATTGCGCAATCCAAATCGCCGCTGATCCACGCCAGCTTTGCCACCAGCACCGGGCAAAACTTGGTCTACACCAAACTGCTGGGCACGGTGGGCGCATTTGCGGCGGACGTAGACGCGTTTCGCGCCCAGGGCGCACGCGGCATGAACGTGACCGCGCCCTTCAAGCTGGACGCCTTTGCCTATGCCACCGACTTGAGCGAAGGCGCGCGCCTGGCCGGTGCAGTGAACGCCCTGAAGTTTGACGGCGACCGCGTATTGGCCGAGAACTTTGATGGCGTAGGTTTAGTCAACGACATACAGCGCAACCTGGGCGTAGCACTGGCAGGCAAGCGGGTGCTGCTGCTGGGCGCAGGCGGCGCGGCGCGCGGGGCCTTGCTGCCCATCTTGCGGCAAAAGCCACAGTCAGTCAGCTTGGCCAACCGCAGTGTGGACAAAGCGCAAGCCCTGGTGCACAGCCAAACGCCGTATTCGGGCGGCGTGCCGCTACTGGCCTGCAGCTATGCAAACCTGAATACCCCTTTCGACGTCATCATCAACGCCACGTCAGCCAGCCTGTTTGGCGAGCTGCCGCCGCTGGCAAGCCAGGTGTTTGCACCCGGCTGCCTGGCCTACGAGATGGTCTACGGCCAAGGCGCCACGCCCTTCCTGCAGCTGGCCCGCAGCGCCGGTGTGCAAAAGCTGGCCGACGGCGTGGGGATGCTGGTAGAGCAGGCGGCCGAGGCCTTTGCGTGGTGGCGCGGCGTGCGGCCCGAGACAGCCAGTGTGATTGCAGCCATCACAGTGCCGATTGTTTAGTTATTTTTAGGTGTTTTAGGCCGCTAGCCCAATAGAGAATAGCACAAGCTGCTATTTTACTTGTAGCAATAAGCCGTCAGCTGAAATCGCCAATCACGCACTGAAACCGGTCGCAGCGCGTGCCTTTGGGACGACAGCAAAGGTGAAGCAATGGGAGCGTATCTCCGGGAAAGCGTAGCAAAGGCGCGGGGACCGCCTCGTGATCGTTACAACGCGTATCGCGTGATTTGCGGAGCTTTTTCGGGGATATGTCCCGTTGCCCGTCCAAACTAGTGCAGCGCTACAAAACTGTCAGGCTAGATGTCTTTGTTGCGCTGTAAGACGAGGATGTAATCCGCTCAGGGAATAAAGTTCAGCCCCTCTGGCAGTGGCAACACAATGGGCACTTCAAAAATAGGCGAAAGCCCATCTGGGTCGATCGTTAACAGCCCATTGCTGGCAAAGAACGCGGCGATTTGGCTTTGCGCCTGAATAGCGTACGGCACAGCAGCTGGAATGCCGATATTGGTCAAAAAAGTGTGCGGGTTTTTGGGTATACCGGGGCTGGCAGCAAACGCCAAGTCATTGCGGAAGTAGGTGGCGCGGTCTTGCAGGGCACCGGCGCGCAAGATAGCGCTGCTACTGGGGTTGGGCACGGTACCATCACCCTTGGCAAACTGCACAATCACCGGCTTGGCCGCGCTGCCTGGCAGCGGGGCCTTGCGAATCAGTGGTGCATACGACACCGGGTTGCCGCTTTGCTGCACCCACTCAAAACGGTCTAGCACTTGCGCAATGGCGGTAGCACCGGGCACCGTGTTTACCACCAACGGCAAGTTACGCAGGGGAATGTTTTCGTTGAAGTTCAAGTTGAACGGCACGGGCACACCGGGCGTGGGGGCAACGTTCAGCAACTGCGGCGTGCGTGTGGCCAAGGCGACGGCGGTGAGAAAGCGGAACACGCCCGTACGCGCCACTTCGGTAATGGAGCCGCCTGGCACGTTGGGCACACCGGCTTTGATGTTGGGCTCAATGCCCAGCAGCTTGGTGCCATAAATGCCGCCGAAAGACTGGCCGGCGTAGTAAATGCGCTGGGGGTTCAGGTCGGCTGTGCCGTCGCCGTCAATGTCCATGCCTACTTCGACTTGGCGCACCAGTTGCATCAGGTCAACCACGGTTTGGCGCAGGCCGTCGCGGCTGCCGATGATGGCGCGCGGCGGTGCGGCGTTCACGCCCTCGGTGCTGTCGATCACGCCGTTACCGTCTTGGTCAAAGCCGCGTCCGCCCGCAGGCACGGTCACCGGCGTATCACCTGTGCGCTGCACACTCAACGTACCCAACGCACCACCGCCGTGGCCCACCACGTTAATCGCCAAAGTGGCGATGCCTTGCGATGCAAACACCGAGCCCACCGTCCAAGGCGCGCCATACATGCTGTCGGTAAAGCCGTGGCCAAAGATGGCTACCGGCCAGCCGCCTGCGGGCTTGGGGCCTGCGGGCACGAAGAGCTGAAACACCAAATCGTTGCTGCCTTGCACTTGCGGGCTGCCGCTGTTGCCCGTGGGCGTGGCGGGTATGTACTGGCCTGCTGTTTGGTAGCTGGGCGAGCTGAACTTGCCATAGGCAATTTGCCCCACAGCGCCGGTCACAATGCCCAAAGCGCCGGTGGGCAACGGGCTAACTTGGAAACTGGGCGTAGTACCCACTTGCCGACTAAATTGAATGCCGGGCACATTGGCCAAGGTGAACACTGAGCGCACGGCCGCGCCGCCCGCCGTGCCCAGCATAAAGCTGGCGGGCGCGGGCGTGCTGGCTTTGATTTGCCGCATGATTTTGGCCAAATCGCTAGTGGACGTTTGGGTGGTGAACACGCTGGCGGCCACTACCCGGTTCTGGCCCCGGTGCGCGCGCATGGCGTCGCGCAGCTCGCGCTGGTACTCGTCGTTGCCACGCCCGCGCATGCCTTGGCTTCTGTCATCGTCGTCGTCGCCCATGTGGGCGCGTTTGATAGGTTTGCCGGCGGCATCGCGCACACCGTCGGTGACAATCAGCACATAGCGTGAATGTTCTTGCAGCAGCTCGTCAGACTCAAACGCCAAGGTGTTGGTGGCTGGGTCCCACAGGCGCTGGTTAATGCCCACACGGCTACCCAATCCGCGCCCTGTCTGCACGTCGCCTAAGTTCAGCAGAAACACCGTGTCGCTGGTGACGCTTGCCGGGTCAATCGCGCCGGTAAAAGGCACGGTGATGCGCGGCTGGGTAGAGAACCCGTCCAAGGTGTTGATGACGGCAATGTCTTGGCAATCGCTTACGCGCACAGCGCAATCAGGCGTGGGCAGGTTGACGCGGCGGAAGGTTTGGTTTGACCAGTCGCGCACGGTGTGGCGGTCACTGGGGAAAGGGCTGGCGGCAGGGTCGCCGAGGTCAAACTTTACCCGCACGCCGACGGCTGATGCATCGGCCTGCGCCGCCAGCGGGCTAAGCAGCGCCAGGCTAAGGCTCAGGCTGAGGGCTAGGGTAAGTGGGGGAAGAACGGGCCGAGCAAAAACAGACGGCACTGATGGGCAGTGAGAAAACCGCATACTTGTCTCCTGGAAAAGTTAACCAGACGCATTGTTCTACCCCCGGTTTATAGCGGCGTAGTCGTTGCTTGACAAGTGTGCATTTTGTATCAAAAAGTAGGGTGACTGCTCTCTAGCTGGCAAACCATGGCAAATCGCTCCAGTAAATCTCGCTCTACCAAAGCTTCCACCAAGGCTCAGTAGAAGACTTGCCCCCTTTGCCCAAATACGCGCTTTGCGGATAGTTTTTCTCCATCACGCGCT
Source organism: Polaromonas sp. (assembly GCA_043766985.1). Lineage (GTDB taxonomy): Bacteria > Pseudomonadota > Gammaproteobacteria > Burkholderiales > Burkholderiaceae_C > JAAFIP01. The sequence continues at coordinate 9,509 of JAYUHM010000233.1, read as the reverse complement.
TGGTGTCGTCGCGCAGCTGGGTAAGGCCTAGCGCCTCATAGCTTTGCACCATGATGAACAATGCTTCTTCGATGGCGGGTACATTTTGGTAGTCGATGACAGCGGTTTGCGCGCGGTTGACGGCGGCTACATAGGCGCCGCGGGTGTAGTAGTAGCGGGCCACGTGCACTTCGTACTGCGCCAGCGAGTTGACGATGTAGGTAATGCGGCTGCGTGCATCGGGCGTGTAGCGCGAATCTGGAAAGCGGGTGGCCAGCTCTTTGAACGACTCAAACGATTCTTTGGCGGCTTTTTGGTCGCGCTCAGACAGGTCTTGGCGAGATATGAAGCTGAAAATGCCCAGGTTGTCGTTGAAGTTAACAATGCCTTTAAGGTATAGCGCGTAGTCCATGGCGGGGCTGGCTGGGTGCAGCTTGATGAAACGGTCTAGGGTGGCCAAAGCCTGGGCTTGCTCGCTGCCTTTGAACTGCGCGTAGGCTTTTTCTAGCTGCGCTTGCTGGGCCAGGGGCGTACCAGCGGCGCGGCCTTCCAGCTTTTCATACAAGGTGACGGCTTTGTCGTAAGCGCCAGAAGCCAGCTCGTCTTTGGCCTCGGTGTAAATTTTATTCGGGCTCCAAGCCTCGGTTTGATCGACTGGCGTGGACGAACAGGCAGCCAGCAGCGCGGTGATGGCTAAAACGGCCATCAATCGACCACCAAGGGTCGTCCGTTGGGCCAAGGGCTGCTTCACCACCGATAATGCTGTTGCCATAACGCTTCTCTCTAAACTGAATCTAAGTGCAATCTATTATATCGACCACCCTACTGGCTGACACGCAGCCGCATGCCGACCACACCGCCGAGCCTGACGAGCTGCACGACCCCACGGCCGCCGACCACGAACTGCGCAGCTTTGAGGTGCCCATTGCCCTGCATGGCCAGCGCCTGGACCGCGCGCTGGTAGAGCTGGCCCCCGAGTTTTCGCGCAGCTATCTGCAGCAGTTGGCAGGCGACGGGGCCGTCACGCTGAACGGTGCGCCACTGCGCAAAAATGCCGCCAAGCTCAAAGCCGGCGACCAACTGGCCATCACCCTGCGGCCTACCCCGCAAAGCCTGGCCTTCAAGCCCGAGGCGATGGACCTGGACATTGTGTACCAAGACGCCCACCTGCTGATCGTCAACAAACGCCCTGGCGTGGTGGTACACCCCGCAGCTGGCAACTGGAGCGGCACCTTGCTGAACGGCCTGCTGGCACGTGACGCGCAGTGCGCCGTGCTGCCGCGCGCCGGCATAGTGCACCGGCTGGACAAAGACACCAGCGGCCTGATGGTGGTGGCCCGCACCCGCCTGTGCATGGACGCGCTGGTAGCCATGATCGCCGCGCGCGAGGTAAGCCGCCAGTACATCGCCATAGGCCACCGCGCCTGGCCCGGCGAGGTGCACCGCCGCGTAGACGCCCCCATAGGCCGCGACATCAAAAACCGCCTGCGCATGGCGGTGGTAGACCTGCAGCGCAGCCCAGGCAAAGAGGCCATGACGGATTTTGAATTGCTATCAAATTCAAAGCAGCCCGTGCTATATTCTATTGGGCTAGAGGCCGAAAAGGCACCTAAATCAAGCATTAAAGAGCCGAAAAACGATGCCGACAGCAGCAATATTGACGACCGCAGCTTCTGCCTGCTGCGCTGCGTGCTGCACACCGGCCGCACCCACCAAATCCGCGTGCATGCAGCGCATGTAGCCCACCCACTGGTAGGCGACGCCATCTACGGCGGCGCACCCGCAGGCGGCCTGAACCGCCAAGCTTTGCATGCCCAGCGGCTGGCGTTCATGCACCCCATGACAGGGGAAGACTTGGTCTTTACAGCGCCTCTACCGGCAGATTTATTGCAGGCCTGTAAGCAGCTCGGGTTGCGCGGGGCGTAGCGGGCCAATCGGCTGACGGATCAGGCCCGAAATTCAAATTTCTGCTCATTGACCTCCGCGCCCCATTGCGTGCCGCGTTGCTGTTGAATTAGGCGAAAGCCAAACTTTTCATACAGATGCCGCGCGGCATCCAGGCCCTCAAAAGTCCACAGATACACCGTCTGGTAACGCCGCATGCGACAAAAATCCATCGCAGAAGTCAGCAAGGCGGTGCCCACGCCAGCTCGGCGCACCCTGTCCGAGGTGATGAACCAGCGCAGATGGGCGCCATCCTGCTCGGCACGGGAACCGTCAACGGCAATTGACCCCTCAATATGCCCATCCTTCAACGCCAACCAAATGCCGTCGCGTTCACCGTGATACGCTTCGCAAAATGCGGACAACTCACGTGCGACCTTACTCTCAAAGGGCAAACCAAATTCAACCAGCTCGCTGTAGTACAGAGCGTGTAGCTCAACGATTCTGCCGATGGCGCCGGGCAGGTAGTCTTTATGAATTGTCAACGGCATGATGAGCTTCGAGAAGGGGCCCGTGAAATGGGGTCAACTCCAATTCCTCCTTGGCCTGTGTGACGCAAGGACGACAGGTAATCTGCAAGCGGTGCCTGTTATTTGGTACCAGAGGCTGATACACCTTGCAATTATGGCCCTGCGTCACCATATCGCCAACTATCTTTGAGCCTGTAGGGTTGACTGACGCAATGAGTTGGTCAGCGCCATGTACAGCGCGGCCGCACCTAGAGAGGCGAGCCCGCCGAATGCAGCGCGAGCCAGCGTGGTACGGGGGTTTTTGGGTGTGTTGTACGCTATATATTTAGTAGCACTTTGTGCTATTCTCTATTGGGCTGGTGGCCAATATGACTGGAGAATTGGCTCAATGTGCAATTTTAAACCCCGTACGCATCGAGCGGCGATTTTCTCCAGCCCCGCCAGCCCACTTACTTTGGTGACAAATGCAATTTCCGCCAATCCCCAGCCCTGCGCTACAATGAATCAAGTGTCTCGGCCTTGAGTGTTATTCGGCCAGACGACTTGATTGGCGCAAACGCACTTTTAAGCGAGCGCCGCCCACCCCACGCGTGCGACCTGTTTTGATACTTGCCCACCGGTGCGCCACTGAAGCCCATCTTTTTGGAACCTGAGATTACCCATGAACACGACGGATGCCAAACGCGTCCTTGAGACCGCGTTAATCTGCGCCAGCCAGCCACTGCCCGTGCGCGACCTGCGGGTGCTGTTTAGCGACGAGCTCGGCGCCGACACGATTAAAAATTTGCTGGAAGACCTGCAGTTTGACTGGCAGCAAAAGGGCGTAGAGCTGGTCAGCGTAGCCACCGGCTGGCGCTTTCAAAGCCGCCCGCAGATGCGCGAGTTTTTAGACCGTCTGCACCCCGAAAAGCCGCCCAAATACACCCGCGCCACGCTGGAAACGCTCGCCATCATCGCCTACCGCCAGCCCTGCACGCGCGGCGACATGGAGGACATTCGCGGCGTGACGATTAATTCTTTAATCATCAAACAGCTGGAAGACCGCGGCTGGGTAGAGGTGATTGGCCATAAAGACACCGTAGGCCGCCCCGCGCTGTTTGCCACTACCAAGCAGTTTTTGGACGATTTGGGTTTGGAGTCGCTTAACCAGCTGCCCATATTAGACAACTCTGCCGCCCAAGCCACGATGCTCGAAAAGCTCAGCAGCCGAGGTGAGGGCGCGCAAGACGATGCACAAGCCGCGTTGCTAGATGACACCTTAGCCCATTTGCTGCCCGATGAAGCACCAACAACGCCGACTCAGGCTGCGCCCGTAGAAATAGCGGAGATTGCCAGCGCCGAACTGGTGATGGATGCAGCGCCTGCGCATGTGGCTTTTGAACCTTCCACCGCGTCACATGCGGACTTTACCCAGCCCACCAGCAGCACCCCCGACACGGCTACCAGCGAGACCCCGCGCCATGACTGATCCCACCACGCACACCTTGCCCGATACTGATGTTTTGGAGGGAAAAGTGCCTGTAGCCCAACAGAATATAGCACAAGAAGCTATTGAAAATATAGCGCCTGTGGCGCAAACTGTAGATGCAACTGTGCTGCCAGATGCGGTGCAGCCGCCCGACACGCGGCCCACGCCCGGGCCTGCCGGAAAGCCATCGGTCTACCAGTTTTTAGACGTTATCTCTGGCCAGCTAGATGCCGACGAAGAGAATGTGGAAGTGACCCTGCCCAAGCGCGTGCTGCTGCCCCAGCCCGAAAGCCCCAAGCTGCACAAAGTGCTGGCGCAGGCTGGGCTAGGTTCGCGGCTAGAGATGGAGCAGCTTATTACCGAGGGCCGCATTTCGGTCAATAACGAGCCCGCCCACATTGGCCAGCGCGTGCAATGGGGCGACCAGGTGAAGGTGAACGGCAAGCCACTGCGCATCCGTATTGACCCGCCACCTGCGCGCGTGATTGCCTACCACAAGCCAACGGGCGAGGTGGTCACCCATGACGACCCGCAAAACCGCCCCACCGTGTTTCGCCGCCTGCCCAAGCTGTACCAAGGCAAATGGCAGTCGGTCGGCCGCCTGGATTTGAATACCGAAGGTCTGCTGCTGTTTACCAGCTCGGGCGAGCTGGCCAACCGCCTGATGCACCCGCGCTTTGGCCTGGAGCGCGAGTACGCGGTGCGCGTGCTGGGCAAGCTGTCGAATGAAGAAAAGCAAAAGTTGTTGGATGGTGTCAAGCTGGAAGACGGTATGGCCCAGTTTGGCAGCATCGAAGACGGCGGCGGGGAGGGCTCCAACGCCTGGTACCGCGTCACTATCTCTGAGGGCCGCAACCGCGAAGTGCGCCGCATGATCGAGGCCGTAGGCCACGCCGTGAGCCGCCTGATCCGCATCCGCTACGGCGCGATGATGCTGCCGCGCGGTCTGAAGCGCGGTGCCTACATGGAGCTGGACGACCACGACATCAACGCGCTGATGCGCGCCGCAGGTGGCGGCCGCGATGGCCCGCGTGACCGCCGAGCTGGCCCGCGCGATGGCGCAGCAGAAGCCGCTGGCGAAGGCCAGTTCCAAGCCCAAGGCGCAGGCGACCGCAGCCACAGCGGCCCACCCGGCGACGACCGTGGCCCGCGCGAAAACCGAGGCCCCCGCAGAGGCCCCGGCGCCATGCGCAACCGTAACCGCCAAAATGATCAGGGTGGCCAGGGCGGCCGAGACGCCCGCGGTGAAGGCCAAGGCCGCAGCAACTACCCCAACGGCCCGCGCGAGCAGCGGCCTTACCCCGCACAGCCCACAGACCCGAATGCCATGCCCGCCGCGCAGCAGGCCCAGCGAACAGGGCAGCAGGGCGACGAAGATTTTGACGACGACCACCAAAGCCAGGCCGGTGTGAGCCATGAAAACGGCTTTGCAAGGCCGAATAACCGCAACGCGCAGCGCTATGGCGCCCCCGGCGGCGGGCAGCGCAACGGCCCACCCGGTGGCCAGCGCAGCCGCGGCGGTAGCGGCGGTGGTGGCAATTTTGCAGGCCGTGGCCCAGGCGGTGGTGTGGGCGCAGGCGTTGGCCAGCAAAGCCCCCGCGGCGGCGCGCCGGGTGGCCAGCCCGACCCGATGAAAACCTCGCTGGGCTACATCGGTGCCGACAGCTTCCAGCGCCAGCGCCGTGAAGGCACCGGCGGCGGGCGCAATGGCGGCGGCGGCACCCGCGGCGGTCGTGGGTCTAGCCGCGGCACTGGCGGCACGGGTGGGCGCCGCGGATAAGCAAGGACTTAGCCCAAGCCTATTCCATCGTCACGTAGACGGGTTAGAATAGAGGGCTATAGTTTTTTACACTTTTCATTCGGAAAATCGACACATCATGGCAATCGAGCGCACACTTTCTATCATCAAACCTGACGCAGTAGCAAAAAACGTTATTGGTCAAATCTATGCGCGCTTTGAAGCTGCTGGCCTCAAAGTGATAGCTGCCCGTATGGCGCACCTGTCGCAGCGCGAGGCTGAGGCTTTCTACGCTGTGCACGCTGCACGCCCGTTCTTCAAAGACCTGGTCAGCTTCATGATCTCTGGCCCAGTAATGATCCAGGCCCTCGAAGGCGAAGGCGCCATCTTGAAAAACCGTGACCTGATGGGCGCTACCGACCCGAAAAAGGCCGCCGCTGGCACCATCCGCGCTGACTTTGCTGACAGCATCGACGCCAACGCCGTGCACGGCTCTGACGCTGCAGACACCGCAGCTGTTGAAATTGGCTTCTTCTTCCCCGGCATGAATGTGTACTCACGCTAAGCGTGAGGGTGTATTCACGTTAATTAACCCCAAGGAAACTGTCGGCGCAAGCCGGCATCACCCACTATGACGGCCAACCTGCTAGATTTTGATCTCGAAGGTCTGGCCGTTTTTTGTGAGGGTTTGGGCGAAAAACGTTTTCGCGCCACCCAGCTATACCGCTGGATTCACCAAAAAGGCGCGTCTGACTTCACGCAGATGACCGATCTGGCCAAGTCGCTGCGCGAAAAGCTGGCGACGACGGCGCACATCGAAGGCCTGAAGGTTCTCACCGAGCAAAAGTCTAGCGACGGCACCATCAAATGGCTGTTTGACGTAGGCAATTGCGAAGCGGTCGAGGCCGTGTACATCCCTGAGGCTGACCGCGGCACGCTGTGTGTGTCGTCGCAAGCGGGCTGCGCCGTAGGCTGCCGCTTTTGCTCTACGGGGCACCAGGGCTTTAGCCGCAACCTGACATCGGGCGAGATTATTGCCCAACTGTGGTTTGCAGAGCACACATTGCGCCGCTTGGCCAACGACGGCAAGGGCACTGACGAACGCATCATTTCCAACGTCGTGATGATGGGCATGGGCGAGCCACTGGCCAATTTCGACAACGTCACCGAGGCGATGGACATCATGCTTGATGACCACGGCTACGGGCTGTCTAGGCGGCGTGTCACGCTGTCGACCAGCGGTATCGTACCCAATCTTATCCGCTTGAAAACCCGCTGTCCGGTCGCCTTGGCGGTGTCCTTGCACGCGCCCAACGACAAGCTCCGCGATGTGCTGGTGCCGATCAACCAGAAATATCCGCTGGCGGTGTTGCTGGCGGCGATCCGCGATTATTTGGAGGCCGCGCCGCGCGATTTTGTGACCTTCGAATACGTGATGCTCAGCGGTGTAAATGACGCCGTTGCGCATGCGCAAGAGTTGGTTTCGTTGGTGGAGGATTTACCCTGTAAATTCAACCTGATCCCTTGGAACGTCTTTCCCGGCGCGCCTTACCAGCGCTCGAGCAATAACGCGATCCAGCGTTTTCGAGAGGTGTTGCAGACCGCAGGGTTTATCGTCACCGTGCGTAAAACGAGGGGGGACGATATCGATGCCGCCTGCGGGCAACTGGCGGGGCAAGTGGTGGATAAATCGCAACGCGTCAGCACCATTAAAATCAGGCAACAGGATACCAAGCCCACGCCCAGCCACAGGTTGACGGCGGCCTAACCGGAGGATGCACACGTGAGAAAAAATGCTGCCGTAATTTTTGCCAGTGCCATCGTTGCTGCCACATTTTCCGGCTGTGTGAGTACCACCGCCGTCGAGAGCAAGGTGCCCGATAACATCACCAAAAGCGACCCCGCGCAACGCGCGCAGATACACACAGAACGTGCGGCCGAATATTTCCGCATTGGCAATATCGCAGTCGCACTGGATGTGGTGAAACAAGCGCTGAGTGCCGATGGCAGCTACGCGCCGGCGCACAATATGCACGGCCTCATTCAAATGCATTTGGGCAACGATGAGCTCGCCGCGAAGGCGTTTCAGCAAGCGCTGAAACTGCTGCCGGATGACTCCTTGGCGCTCAATAATTACGGCTGGTTTCTATGCCAGCGCAAGAATGCCGCCGACGCGCTGCCGTACTTTGACGCGGCGTTAAAAGATCCGCTCTACGCGACGCCCGAGAGTGCGATGTATAACGCGGGTCTCTGCAAGAAAAAACTCAATGATCGTCTGGGTGCTGAGGTGCAATTTCGTGCCGTCGTGAAGCGGCAACCGCAGTTTGCGCCGGTGCTCTACGAATTGGCCGAAATCGAATTTTCCAAAGGGCGTCCCCGCGAGGCCGAGGCCTTGCTCGTGCGCTACGACAAATTGACGCAAATGCCCACGGCAGACGCCCTGTTGCTGGGTGCAAAAATTGCCCGCAGCCTGGGCGATAAATCCTCCGAGTTGAGCTATGTGCAGCAATTGCGCCGTCGATTCCCGGATTCGCCGCAACTGCGTGCTGCCGCGCAGGCTTCGTAGCTATTTACGCCGTTCGGTCATGACTGATTCTCCCCGCTCAGAAAATGTGCTTCCGTTGCCGTCGTCGGGCGCGTCGTCCGAGAAGGTCGTCGATTTTCCGATGAACAGTGTGGGCACCATGTTGCGCACGGCGCGCGAGCAACACGGGCTGTCCACTCTCGATATCGCCACCCGTCTCAGGATGGGCATCAATCAGGTGAACGCACTGGAAGGCGACGACTACGCGGCATTGCCCACGGGCACGTTTCTACGTGGTTTTGTGCGTAATTTCGCGCGCGAAGTGGCGGTGGCACCCGAGCGCGCCTTGGCGCTGCTCGAACAAACCCGCGGCGAGGCCGCGCCCAATGCGAGTGCGGTGGTGATCCCTTCACAGCAAAACATCGCGATGCCGATACCGGGAGGCGATTTCCAAGCGCGGCGAGGGCGGCGCATTCTTGCCGTGTCGACCGCACTGGTGTTGTTACTGGCAATTTTCTGGTGGTGGTGGGAGTATGTGTGGCCAAACCGCGCCGACGCGGCACGTCCCCGGCCGCCAGCTGTGGAATCGGCGGATACGCAGCCAACCGGCATGGTCGTGACGCCGATAATCACGCCGCCGCGCGAGCCCGTCATCGACACCGTTTCGGCGACTGCCGAATCGGCGGCAGCGCCCGTGGTGACGCGCGTGGATGCGCCCGTTGCCGCAGCCGTCGCGCCGCCCACCAACGAACTGGCCGCAATGCCCTTGTCGTTGGCGCCCACCGTGACCGTCGCGCCGCTACCCGCGACCCCGCGCGCGGCGCTGCGCCCTGGTAGCGGGCAGCTTAGCCTTACCTTCAGCGGAAAATCATGGGTCGAGATTGTCGACGCAAACGGTAAGTCGGTGATCGACCGAACCTACGTTGACGGCCAGTCGGAAGCGGTCGTCGCCCGTGCGCCGGTGATGGTCGTGATCGGCAATGCGCAGGCGACGCGGCTTTTATACAACGGCAGCGAGATCGACCTACGCCCGCACACGCGTGCTTCCGTGGCGCGGGTTACGCTCAAGTAGTCCGGTTATTTTTTAGCCAATTTTTGTAGCCGTTTTTTTGGAGTAGACCGTGCATCAAGAACTTTTTCGTCGCAAAGCGCGGCAAGTGATGGTGGGGCATGTGGCAGTTGGCGGCGATGCGCCCATCATGGTGCAGTCGATGACCAATACCGATACCGAGGACATTGCCGCTACCGTGGCGCAAGTGGCCGCACTCGCCCGCGCCGGTTCCGAGGTGGTGCGGGTGACGGTGAATACCCTCGCCGCCGCGCGCGCCGTGCCGATCATCCGTGCCGCACTCGACAAGATGGGCGTGGACGTGCCGCTGGTCGGCG
>JAYUHM010000232.1:0-3377 GCA_043766985.1 Polaromonas sp. | reverse complement strand
AAGCCATGTGCGTTCTGCGACTTTTTGACCTTTTCGGCAGTCATATTTCCAAAGCCGCCGACGTGCAGCAATCCGTCATCGGTGTATTCGTGGTTCAGCGCAATCAAGCCGCGGCGCGAACCATCCAACGGAAAATATTCGATGCCGTCGTGATGCATGCCCATTTGCACGGCTTGCTCGGCCGCGCTATTGCTAGCGTCAATTTTGAAAGCCGGCATGTTACCGGGCACACCGACAGGCTCACCCCACTGGGCTAGAGCGGTGGCTACATACCCCTCGGGCACGACGATCCGGTCCGTCATATCGGTGCGGATGGCTTTAAAGCCGATGCGTGGGCCAGCACCGGCTGCCGTGGACGAACTGGCGCAGCCCGCCAGGAAAGGCGCGAGCAGGGCGCTGGCCGCGGCCCCAGCACCGACGTGCAACACCGTGCGGCGCGAAAGGTTGCTCACGCTGTGAATACTCGGGTTGGAAGAGCGGTTGCTGTCTTCCATGGTGCTGAAGTCTTTGGCCATGCTGGTTATCCTTTTAAACAGGCTTTAACTTGCGCTTTGCGCTCTGCGCCCTTGAGACCTTTTTCCTTGGCGCTCATGCTGCAAGCTTGCATTTTGGCTTTTTTCTCGGCTTTCTTGGCGGTCGACGCGGCTTGCTCTTCTGGCGTGCCTTTCAGGCAGACCTTCATGTGCGCTTTGCGTGCATCACCCGCGAGGCCCTGCGTTTTAGCCTCGGTACTGCACGCCTTCATCTTTTCGCCTTGGCCCGTAGCATGGGCTGTAGCGCTGAAGGTGAGGGCGGCAAGCAGGCTGAGGCAAAGGGCGGTGAATTTCATGGTTTTACTTTCAAAAATTGAATCAGAAAAATAGTGTGAAATGCGACGGAGTGCCGCTTGAGCACTGTACCGTAAATGCATGGCTGTCAGATATCAATCAGCAGTTTTTGTGGCGGATGGCAGTGCCAGCTTTTGCGCAGACGGCAAGGTGGCCACCACGCTGGGCAGGTCCACCATCACCGGCTGGCCCGGCGCCGTACAGCCCATGTCGCAGCATTTTCCGGGCTGGCGGTTTTGCGTGATGGCGCGTGCAGGGTCGTGTGGCGCTGCGGCGGCTGACCCGTCTGCCGCAATGCCGCGCTCCAGCAGGCGCTCGACCAGCTCGACCTTGCTGCCCACGGGGTAGTTGCGGTAGATCTCCTGCTTCATCGCCGCCGGGCTGCCACCGCCGTGCAGGCTGATGGTGCTGTACCAGCCGCCTTGGTAGCCAGCGGTCAGGTCTTCGATGAAACGTGCGGTTTCTATGCGCTGCTCATAGGGCACATCGGGGTTCGCGCGCAGCACCTCGCTCAGACGGGCGGCTGTCTCAGGGTTGTGGTCTTCATCGGGGCCGGGCAGGGTGACGATAATGCCGCCGCTGACGTAGTGGGCAATGCGGTGCATGTCGTAAATCTTGGTGGCCAGCAGCAGCTTGCCAATGTTGGAGAACACCGGGTCGGGCATGAAGGTGTCGCTATGCTCATCCGCTTTGCCATACACGCTGGCCGCCACGCCGCAGGCAAAAAAGCTCTCGGTGATGGTGATGAGTTCCACCATCTGCTCTTTGAGGTGCGTTTCTTTCGCCGGGTCAAAGCCGTTGGCCTCGCACATCAGTGCGCCAGCGCCAATCAGCAAGTCGCCAAAGCCCGCGCGTGCGCCAATGCAGGTGTGGCGGTGGTGGGTGGCGTAGCTGTAGGTGAGGTGGCCGGTGTGCTCCCATTCGCCTGCGTAGAAAACGTTCTCCATCGGCACAAACACTTTGTCAAATAAACACACGCCCGTGCTCTGGCCGTACTTGGCGCTGAACAGCGCCGCGCCATGCTCCAGCTTCTCCCCCGGACGGCCAGCGGGGCGGGCCACGATGGTCAGACCCGGTGCGTCAATGGGCACGGCGCAGCAGACGGCAAAGTCGGCGTCCTCTTTGCCCATGTTCCGGCACGGCATGACCAGCAGCTCGTGCATGTAGGGCGCGCCGGTGACGATGGCTTTGGTGCCGCTGATGGTGATGCCTCTTTTTCCATTCACTACTGCGTTGCGCTCGACGATGTGCAAGTACGCGTCCACATTGCTTTGCTGGTGCGGCTTCTTGCTGCGGTCGCCTTTGGCATCCGTCATGGCAATGCCTAAAGTGAGGTCCTCGTCCTGCACGCGGTGCAGGTAGTTCAGAAAGCGCTGGGTATGTTCCCCCTGGCCGCGCGCCTTGCCGTGCGCATCGTCAATGCGCGCCGTCACCTGGCCAATGGCGTTCATCGCGTCGTGCGTCAGGTAGCGCTGGGCGCAGCCGGTCTCCTGGCACACCAGGCGCACGGCTTCCAGCTTGTTCAGCAGGTCGCCACTCGATGTGTTGATATGCGTCAGGCGGTTGACGGTTTTGCCGCTGGTGTGCTGCACGGCCGTCATCAGTGGTACGTACTGGGGTTTGAGGGCATAGTCGTAGGTCAGCGCAATGGCGTTGATGCCGGGGCCAAAGGCGCGCTCGTCGGCCACGCTGTCCACCCGGCGGCCGTCGACGAAGACGGTGGGGTTATAGCGGCGCAGCGACTCGCGGTAGTCTGCGCCCGACATGAGGGAGCCGGTGGGTGTGGCGATGGGTGTGCGGGCGTTCATAGTTGTCTCCAGTGGGTCATACTAAAATCAAACAACATCCTACCCCTTCCCAGTACACTGGGCTGACAAATAGTGCCTTTACTTTCACCCCGGCGACACCCGCTCAGCCCCTTTTTGATTGCCTGCCATGCTACTAGACCTCTCCCTTTCCCAACTCGTTCTAGTCGACTACCAAACCCGCCTGATGCCCCATATTTTTGAAGGCGCGCAAGCCCTGGCCAATGGCGTGCGCCTGGGCCAAGCTGCGCGCCTGCTGGGCGTACCCGCCTGGGGCACCGAGGAGAACCCCTCCGGCCTGGGCCCCAACCTGCCGGAGATTCGGGCCCTGTGCAAAGACACGCTGGTCAAAATGCATTTCAGTGGCGTAGAAGAAGGCCTGGGCGATTGGCTGCGACCCGAGCCGCAGTCCCCCCAAGGCAACGCCCGAAGCCTGCCCAAGCACTTGCAAAAAGCCGTGCCGCAAAACATTCAGCGCAACGCCATCGTCATTGCTGGCTGCGAAGCCCACGTGTGCCTGATGCAAACCGCGCTGGACTTGCTGGAAGACGAGTTTGAAGTATGGGTAGTGACAGACGCCTGCAGCTCCCGCACAGAGCGCAACCGCGACGCCGCATTTGACCGCCTGGCCGGCGCAGGCGCCGAGCTGGTCACTACCGAGATGGTCGTCTTCGAATGGCTGCGCAGCTGCGAGCATCCGCAGTTCAAGGGGGCGCTGGCGTTGGTGAAGTGACGGGGTTGGCAC
>JAYUHM010000231.1:0-3408 GCA_043766985.1 Polaromonas sp. | reverse complement strand
TCTATCTATAACGCTCTACCCTCACCGCTGGTGGACTCGGTTGTGCTGGCTTCTGCCGCCCAGACTCCTAGGGCCGCTGCCTCCTCCTTGATGCCGCTGCGCTGAGTACACCGCCGGCCAGCTCTTGTGACCATGGTGGGCGATCAACCGTCGCGCACATACCTTCTCCGCTGCCCTGGCGCTTGGTGTGTACGGCGTAGCGGCATCAAGGAGGAGTCGTTGGCCCTAGGCCAACACGGGGGACAGCCGCGTAGCCGTACACACCAAGTGCCAGGGCGTACACAAACCCAGGTACCCCATCCCCATGCTTTAGAGCGCAAGAATGTCGCAGCCAGATTCAAGACAAGCGGCACTGTCTTTTAACGCCGTACCACCGCATCCCCCGGTGCAAAGTCTGCCGCCTTGATGCCGTTTTTGCTCAGGTACTCGCGCATCACATCGGCGTCCACGAAGCCTGTGTTCACGTAGCCGGGGTGGTTGGCAAGCTTGGGGTAGCCGTCGCCGCCGTTGGCCTGAAAATTGTTCAGTGCTAGCCGATAGGTTTTGGCTGGGTCAATGGCTGCGCCTTTCACCATGGCGGTTTTCACAAAGGCGTTTTCTATCACCAGTTGCACTCCCGAGAAGTGTGCGAAGGCACCTGAGCCGGCGGTCATTTTGGCGGCGGCGTTCAGGTAGTCCAGCAGCTCTTTGCCGCTCATGTCTACATAGGCCAGCATGTTGCCAAAGGGCTGTACTTTGATGACGTCTTTGTAGGTTAAGGCGCCAGCGGCCAATGATTCGCGGATGCCGCCTGCGTTCATGATGGCCAGGTCGGCCTTGGCGCGCTGCTGCATTACCGTGGCGATAAACACCCCCAGGTTGGTGGGCTGGGCGCGCACCACAGCGCGGTCGCCCTCCAGCTTGCCGTCCGACTGGCCTACCACCACGTCCAGCGCGGCGCGGCCTTTGTCTTGGTAGGGTTTGAGAAACGCCAGCGTGGCTGCGTCTTCTGCAATCTCTTGCGTGGCAAAGACTTTTTGTTCTTTGCCGTCTGCCGCCTTGACGGATTTTTTCAGGTTAATGGGGATCAGCTGGTACTTCAGCAGTTGCAGTTCACCTCCCGCGTAGGCAAAGTCTGCGCGGCCTACGTACTTGCCCCATTCGTGCGCTTGTACTATCCAGGCGCCGTTTTGGCGGTCGGGTTGGCAGGCGCCACCGGGCTGGTAGGCCTCGTCGCGGGCGTTTTCGGCCAGCATGCAGACGGGGTTTTGGCTGTGGCCACCGACGATCAGGTCAAAGCCTTTTACCTCGCGCGCCATCTCTACGTCGCCTTCTGCGTTCACGCCGCGTGCGGCGTTGGGGTAGTGGCCCATATGGGTGGCGGCAATGACGATGTGGGCTTGGCTTTTCAGTTCGGGCATCAGGGCTGCGGCGGCGAGCGCGGGTTTGCGAAACTCGATGCCTGCGATGTTGGCCGGGTCTACCATCTTGGCGGTGTCGTCTGTGGTCAGGCCCAGCACGGCAATTTTCAAACCACCGCGTTCAAAAATTTCGTAGGGTTTGGCAAAGCGCTTACCGTCTTTGTAAATGTTAGCCGACAGCATGGGAAAGCCCGCCCAGGCAATTTGCTTGGTCAGCACGCTCAAGGGTTTGTCAAACTCATGGTTGCCAAAGGTCATGGCGTCGTAGCCCAGCAGTTGCATGCCTTTAAAGTCAGGCTCGGCGTCTTGGGTGTCACTCTCAGGTACGCCGGTGTTCACGTCGCCGCCGTCCAGCAACAGGGTGTAGCCGCCTGCGGCCTTCACCTCAGCGCGCAAGCTGTCCAGCAGGGTTTTGCGTGCGGCCATGCCGTATTCGCCGTCCGAGTTTTTCCAAAACCGGCCATGGTGGTCATTGGTGTGCAGCACCGTGAGATTGACGGGCACGTTGAGCGGCGCGGGCCCTGGCGTGGCGCAGCTGGCCAGCAACACGGCCGCCGTGGCCGTAACCCACAAAGAGGCAAACAAGCGTTTCATGGCACTCCCTCCCATTTTTGCAAAAACAAGGCTGCATTGTCCCTTGGTGTGCAGACAGCAGACGGGGTAATTGTTACATTGCTGGGATGCACATCACAAGCCCCCTCTCCGCCGTCGTCGTCCACCTGCCCGAAGTCGGCGCTGCCGTCCAGCGCGGCCAGGTGTTGCTGGTTTTGGAGTCCATGAAGATGGAACATGAGATTCGCGCCGAGCAGGACTGCGTGGTACGCGAACGCTTTGTGCGCGTGGGCGAGGCGGTGACCGAGCACCAAGCGCTATTGCTGTTGCAGCGGTCTGAGCAAGCATTGCACGGGCCAACCGCCCCACCGATGAAAGACACTGCGCCTGCGGATGCCCGCGGGGGCCTACGCGCTGACCACCAACGCGTGATTGATCGCCATGCCTACGTGCTGGACGCCAGCCGCCCCGACGCCGTACAAAAACGCCATACCTTGGGCCTGCGCACAGCGCGCGAGAATGTGGCCGACCTGGTAGACGCAGGCAGCTTAATCGAATACGGCGCGCTGGCGGTCGCCGCGCAAACCCAGCGCCGCAGCGCGGCTGACCTGCAGGCCAACACCCCGGCCGACGGCATCATCACCGGCATAGGTACGATAGCGGGCCGCGCCTGCGCGGTGCTGGCCTACGATGCCACCGTGCTGGCAGGCACGCAAGGCATGCGCAGCCACCAAAAAACCGACCGCATGATCGACATCGCCTTGGCGCAAAAGCTGCCTGTGGTGCTGTTTGCCGAAGGCGGTGGTGGCCGCCCCGGCGACACCGACATGCCCATCGTCGCAGGCCTGCATGTGCGCACCTTCGCCCGCTTCGCACGCCTGCACGGCCAGGTGCCGGTGGTGGGTATTGCCGCCCGGCGCTGCTTTGCGGGCAATGCCGCGCTGCTGGGCTGCTGCGACATCATCATTGCCACCCGTGACAGCAACATCGGCATGGGTGGCCCGGCCATGGTGGAGGGTGGCGGGCTGGGCAAGTTTGCCCCCGAAGACATTGGCCCGAGCGATGTGCAAAGTGCCAACGGTGTGATTGACGTACTGGTAGACGACGAAGCCGCAGCGGTGCGCGCGGCCAAGCACTACTTGAGCTTCTTCCAACCAGTAAGCTCACTTCCTGTAGCCACACCACCTGATGCTTCCAATCCGGTCGCCTCACCTACTACGCCGACTTCCACCTGGCCCTGCGCCGACCAAACCCTGCTGCGCAATGCCGTTCCAGAAAACCGCCTGCGCACCTACGACGTGCGCGCCGTGCTGCACACCCTGGCAGACGAGGCCAGCGTGCTGGAGCTGCGCGCGGGTTATCCTAAATCCGGCAGTTACCCAGCGCCCATAAGTTGCGCAGGCGGTATCCATGGCGGCAAAGGGCGTGTGATTTTGGCCACCACATAGTTCAGGAA
>JAYUHM010000230.1:0-23453 GCA_043766985.1 Polaromonas sp. | reverse complement strand
TAGCTTCACCCATTTGGTGACCCTCGCAAATCCGTTGAAATTGGCTTGTAGTCTAGCTTGCAGACGGTTTATGGCCTTTCAACTGCCGGAAATAGGATCAAAGCTGTTGGGCGCGGTAACGGCGCGCTTGGTCACGTCATCGGTGGTGACGGCCACGTACTGGATTTCAATGCCGGTGTCGGCTTTGAACTTTTCGCCGATGGCTTTGTCTTGGTTAACCGCAGTACCCAAATAGCGCAGCACAATTTTTTCTTGCGCGTGGATGGCTGGAAAAACGCCGCTGGCCAAAATAGCTGCTGTGCCTTTGAGCACCGAGCGGCGATCACTCAGTGGCGTAGGCGCTGAGGGTCGGGCTGAATCTGACAGGCAGGTTATGGATTGTGGCTTATCGTCTTTCATTTCACTTCCTTTTTAAGTTGCACAGATTGACCTGAGGCCGTCAGGTAGCGGATAGGGAACTGGCTGGGGAGGGAGGTAAGCGGTGCGCGTCGTGCTCGCTCCAAGACACCTGTAGCGCTTGGCCGATACGCAAGTTAGTAAAGTCCATACTGGCTTCTGGCAGCACCACGCTCAAAGGCTCTTGGCCTGCTTGCGGCAGCGCCATGCTCAAAACACAGTAATTGCCCTGGTATTCCATGTCCAGCAAAGTGGCCGGTACGCTGGGCAAGCCGCCGCTGCTGCCCAGCGCATTGACGCCTATTTTGTCGCTGCGCAGGGCAATGCGGCCACTGGGCGTGTCCAGGATGTTGTGTCCGCCCATGAAGCGCGCCACAAATTCAGACACCGGTTGGTTGAACACCTCGCGGGGTGTACCGCTTTGCACTATGCGCCCGTGGTTCATCACCACCATGGTGTCTGCCAATGCCATCGCCTCTTCTTGGGAATGGGTGACGTGGATAAAGGTTAGGCCCAGCTCTTTTTGCCAGCGCCGCAGCTCGGCCCGCATTTGCACCCGCAGAAACGGGTCAAGTGCAGAGAGCGGTTCGTCCAGCAATAGCACGCGCGGTTCGGTGATCAAGGCCCGCGCCAGAGCGACACGCTGCTGCTGCCCGCCAGACAGCTCGGCGGGCTTGCGCTGTGCGTACCCGGCCATAGCCACACGCTCCAGCAAAGCCATGGCTTGCCGGTGTCGGTCGGCTTTGGCCATGCCGCGCATTTTCAAACTGAATGCCACATTGTCTAAACTGCTGAGGTGGGGAAACAATGCGTAGCTTTGGAACATCATCGCAGTGCCGCGCCCGGCCGCTGGCGCCGTGGTGATATTGCGCCCGCCTAAAACGATTTCCCCCGAAGTTATGCTCTCGTGCCCCGCCACCATGCGCAGGGTAGAGGTTTTGCCGCAGCCAGACGGGCCCAGCAGACAGCAGTAATGGTTTGCCGGCACCGTTAGGTTAATGCTATCCACAGCAATACTTTGGGTGCTGTAGTGCTTGGACAGCGCTACAAGTTCTAAAGTATTGTCTGAAGAGGCATTATTCATACGCACTTATTGGTAACAGCAAGACGGGTGCCAGCCTCAAATGCACATATCTGGCTCAAAATTCACAAACGGCACATGAACGGTGCCACGCAGAATGCAAAAAAATCAACTAATTATGTGCGCAAATGCTCAACATTGGTGCATTTGCAATATTACCCCGGTGCGCCGGGTACGTCGCCAGATTCCAGTCTGATTTGAATTGCTCCGTCAGCACGTTCAGCCGATGGGGCCGTGAGCCCCAGTGCCGCTCACTGTGCTTGCAAATTGATAGATTTAGCCATCGTGGCGCCTGTAGCAGCTTCTTTTTTGTAAAAGGCATCAAGTTGCGGCAAAGTCATCGGCGCGGCAATGACGGTGCCTGAGGTTTCGATGATCTTGCGCACATCAGGGTTAGCCAAGGCGGTGTAAGCGGCTTTGTGGATCGCGTTCAACGGCGCCTCTGGCATTTTGGCGCTGGTCTGGATGCCGATCCAAATGCTGAACTGGTAGTCTTCAAAGCCTTTGGTGGCGCGTGCCAGCGGCAGCTTGGGCAGGCGCGCAAGAGGTTCGTTGGCCGCTACTGCCAGGGCCTTGATTTGGCCACCGTCAATGGCACCCAGCACCGGGCCGACCAAGGGCACCACAGCAAAGTCAATCACACCACCCATCAGGTCTTTCAGGTATGGCGCCAGGCCGTTGTAGGGGGCATGCAGGCCTTTGGCGCCAGCGTTTTGCAGCGCCTTTTCTGCCATCAGGTGGTAAAGCGAGCCAATACCCGTGGAGCCAAAGCTCAGGGGCTTGTCGGCTTTTTTGGCATAGGCTACAAATTCTTCCAGCGTGTTGACGGGCAGGTCTTTGCGCACGGCAATGGCGATGTTGGTATGGCCCACCAGGGCGGCCATACGCATGTCGTCGGGTTTGTTTTTGGCTGCGGCAATACCCAGGGGCGTGTAGATCAGCTCCAGCGGAGAACCTGCCAGGATGGTGTAGCCGTCCGGTGTGGCATTGGCAGCTTTGAGCACGCCCAGCGAGCCGCCCACACCCACTACGTTTTCAACTATCACTGGCTGACCCAAGCTGTCTTGCATGCCTTTGGCCATCGCACGGCCCAGCACGTCCGAGCCACCACCGGGCGGGAACGCGACAACCATGGAGACCGGTTTGGTGGGAAAGCCTTGCGCTGCCGCGAAAGGTGCGAGCGCCAGCATGCCAGTGGCCAGCAAGATTTTTATCATGGATTTCATAGTTTGTTCCTCAATGCTTGAATGTTGATTGTCCCGATGGACTGGTCGGGTTGGAACGCGTCGCTGCTGACCAGGCGGCGGGCGTTGTAGAAATCGAAGTGGGGCTAGTCAGCCCACAAAACGCAAAGTCCACGTCCGGCGCCAGGCCGCTGACGATGCGGGCGATGCTTTTGCCAGAGCCGCACGCATGCGTCCAGCCCAGGGTACCGTGGCCGGTATTGAGAAATAGATTGGGCAGCTTGCTTTTGCCGATGATGGGTACGTTGCTGGGTGTGGCAGGACGCAGGCCCGTCCAAAAGCTGGCCTGTGTGTTGTCGCCTGCCCCCGGGAACAGCTGCTCCACGCGCCGCACAATGGCCTCGCAGCGCACCCGGTTCAGGTCGCGGTCATAGCCATTGAATTCTGCCGTACCGGCAATGCGCAAGCGGTCGCTACCCGGCCCGCTCAAGCGCGAGAAGACCAGCTTGAATTCATCGTCTGTGAGGCTTACCTGGTGCGCCATGCTGGCGTCTTTCACCGGCATGGTGACAGAGTAGCCCTTGGCGGGATAGATCGGCAAATTAATGCCTAGTGGCGCGGTATAGATGGGGCTGAGTGAGCCCATGGCCAGCACGTAGCTGTCAGCGCGCAGGCGCTGAAAACGCCCCTCGCTGTCGGTGGCCTCCACATGCTCAAGCTGGCCGCCCGCTTCGCGCAGCGCCGTGATGGTGTGGCTCATCAGGAATTTCACACCCGATGCCTCACACAGCTTGACCAGCTCACGCGCAAAGCGGTTGGCGTCGCCTGATTCGTCTTCGGCGGTATAGGTGGCACCGGCCAGCTGCTCACGCATGTGGGCCAAGGCGGGCTCCAGCTTGATAGCCTCGTCTGCACTGATCACCTGACGGTCGCACCCCAGCTCGCGCATCTGCTGGGCGGGGCCGTGCGAACTATCAAACTCTTTTTGCGAGGTGTAGAAATGCAAAATACCTTGGGTACGCTGGTCGTATTGCAGGCCTGTGGCGCGGCGCAGCTCTTGCAGCATGTCGCGGCTGTAGGTGCCCAAGCGCACAATCTGCGCTATGTTGTGGCGGGTGCGCGCGGGCGTGCATTCGCGCAAAAACTGCAAGCCCCATAGCCACTGGCGCATGTCGGCCCGAATGCGAAACAACAGCGGTGCGTCTTCCTTGCCCAGCCATTGCAACACCTTGAGCGGCGCGCCGGGATTAGCCCAGGGCTCGGCATGGCTAACCGAGATTTGCCCACCGTTGGCAAAGCTGGTTTCGGCTGCTGGATGCGCTTGTCGGTCCACCACCGTAACTTCGTGGCCGAGTTGAGATAAATAATAGGCGGAGCTGACACCAAGCAGACCGCTACCGAGAACAAGAACTTTCATTTGACAGCCTTTGAATGGAACAAGCGGCATAGAAAAAGCACAAAATGCTATAAAAATAGCAGCAATAGTGTTTCACTATGCAGCGCCGCTCCCCCTGTCCTTGGTACCTGAGAGTTTCACCATGTGCCACAGCGGCGCCCAGTTTGCTCCTTCGGTGCGCAGCGCCTTGGCATGCAAGACACTGCGGCTCTCCAGACGGCTTTCAACAAAAATATGCAGTGCTGGTGACCTGAGCGTTCATGGGAGTTTGCGCCTTCGGTGGATGAGGCATGTAATATACTGCCGCATCGCTCTCCTGCATCGATGTAGTATATTGCATAGTCGCATGCATGACAAGGCTTAAAAAAGCATATTCCACCCAAAATCACCAGTGTTTACCCGCGTTTTGTGAGGCCAAGGTCAGTCTATGCAGCGCGACCGCTCGGCCAATGGCGCCGCCCTGATTTGTCCGTCAGGGCATGATGGATTTGCAACTTGAGACGCGCATGCAAACGCCACTGTTAGCGATACGACTAGCCTCACATTCATTTGACGACTACTGGTTTCAGATCTTCTTCCGATATCCCTTCGGCGTTGTGTACGACATTGTTATCTACTGCATGTAACTGACACGGCGTATTGGCCTTTGCGCTACATCCTTCGAGCGCGCGGATAGCAGGGTCTTTATTGGCCCCATTTGCTGGATTGAAACCACTGTCCGAATGGCAATATTCGGTGGGGAAAATAGCGAAGGCCCGAGGTACGGCAAACTTTAACCAGGCTTCGGCACAAAACCGTCGGCAGCCTTGGCCGACAAACGGAATAGCATCGGCGTTCATTCGGTGATTCGCCTTGAATTGCGGCGCACTCCCGCCTAATATGGTTATTGCACCAAAGAATTTTGCAACACTCAAGGAGCGAGCCATGAAACGTACGTCAACCTGTCATGCAGCCATTCTTTCGCTCTCGCTCCTGGCGGCCAGCGCGGCCTGGGGCCACGGTGACGGCAAGTCGCCCGAGCAGCTCGGTGAGGTGTCGTTTGCGACCTCTTGCGCGCCGACCGTGCAAGCACAATTTACCCGCGCTGTTGCCCTGCTGCACTCGTTCTGGTTCAAAGAGGGTGAAAAGGCTTTTCGCGAGGTGCTGGCCCAAGACCCGCAATGCGCCATCGCCACCTGGGGCATCGCCGCAATTTTGATCAACAACACCTTTGCGGGCAACGCCACGCCCGAGAGCGCATTGAAGGCCAAAGAGGCCATTGACCGAGGCCTGGTCATTGGCGCCAAGACCGAACGCGAACGCATGTACATTGAGGCGGTCGCCCAGTATTGGCAGGACTTTGCCAGCCGCCCCCATGGCGCCCGCATGAAAACCCTGTCCAACGCCTTCGAGCAGCTGGCAGCGCGTTTTCCAGACGATGACGAAGCCCAGATATTTTCGGCCATCTATTTGACGGCGACCCAGGCGCCAACCGACCCAACCTATGCTGCGGCATTAAAATCCGCCGCCTTGCTTGAATTGCAAATGAAAAAACACCCAGAACACCCGGGCGTGGCGCATTACCTTATCCACAGTTACGACTACCCGCCCATCGCCGCCAAAGGGCTGACGGCCGCGCGCCGTTATTCTGAAATCGCCGCGTCGGCGCCGCACGCGCTGCACATGCCCTCACACATCTTCACGCGGGTGGGGGCCTGGCAGGATTCGGTGGTGTCCAACCGGCGCTCTGCCGATGTCGCCAAAGAAGACGCGTCGCCCGGTGACTGGTTGCACGCGCTGGACTACATGGTCTACGCCAACTTGCAGCTGGCGCGGGACACAGACGTGCTTGCCAATATTGCCGAAGCCAACACCGTGCCCAACCTCAACCCCGCCGCCATGCCCATAGGCTATGCCATGGCCGCGATGCCAGCCCGCTACAGCGTGGAGCGCGGCATGTGGCAAGAGGCGGCAGCGCTAGAGCCGCGCAGCAGCCGTTTTGCCTTCGCCGATGCCATGGTCTGGTACGCCAAGGCCTTGGGTGCTGCGCGCAGTGGCAATTTTGAGGTGGCCGACCAAAGCGCCAAGGTGCTGGGTGACACCGTAGAGGCGCTCAAAGCCACCAAAGATAACTACTGGGCGACAGAAGTCGGCGTGCAGCATCAGGCGTCGCTGGCCTGGATCGCCTTTGGCAAAGGCAACAAGGAGGCCGCGCTGGCGCAGATGCGCGTTGCTGCTGACATGGAAGACGCCAGCGGCAAACACCCGGTCTCCCCCGGGCGCCTGATTCCGGCACGTGAGCTGCTGGCCGAGATGCTGATGCAAAGCGGCAACCCGGTCGAGGCGCTGGCGCAATACGAGCGCGCGCAGGTCAATGACCCAAACCGGCTGCGCAGCCTGTACGGCGCCGGGCTGGCGGCAGCACAGGCCAACAACCGCGAACGGGCGAAATATTTCTATGCCCGGGTCACGCAACTCGTTGGCCCCTCCGACGCCCGGCCAGAATTCAAAAAGGTGCGGGATTATCTGGCGAGCAACTGAAACCGGCACTGGGGCGCGCAGAACGCCCTGTTTTCATTCGTGTAGTAATGCAGGCGCTGCTTTGATTTGTCCGTCAGGGCACGGATGGGCAAAGCGGCGAAGCTGCCGACCCCAGTGTGTCGATTGATTTAATGGTGCGTGCGCTGCTGGCCATTGGTGCTGGGCGAGCGGATGGGGCTAGGGCACTGCGGTAGCGACCGTTGAACGAATGCGCCTGGGTTACCCAGGCGCTGTTTGCCGCCCGCATTGGCTTGCGGGTTGCAGCGCGTGTTAATCGCCGTTTCGCGCCACCACCAATTGACATGTTGATCGACATCAAAGTCCAGGGCAGATAGCGTTGCCCCATCCCAGTCAGTTGCCCAGTCCGGCTGGATTTGCGCCCCGTCATCAATCTGCGCATCGCAGTCCTCCCAGCGGGTGGCCAGCGTGCAGGGCCGTCTTGTCTAGCTGTGCAGGACCGGAGCGGTTGGCCGACAGGCTTTGCGCGCCGCGTCCTGATGCCGTCATCACCCTGGTCTCTGGTGAAGCCATCGAACGACTTCGCTGGCGGTGACACACAGAGCGAGCCAAGCCGCACCGGACGCAAAGCCTGCGATCACATCACTTGCAAAATGCACCCGCAGGAACAATCTGCTGCTGCCCACAGTAAAGGCCAGCGTCATCGCCAGTATCAGTGCTGGCAGATGCCAGCGAAACGGTAGCAGTCGAAGCGCGAGATAGGCGAGCATGCCGTAGGCAACGACCGCACCGGAGCTGTGGCCGCTCGGGAAACTGAAACCGTCTTCGAGTGTCATCCCGCCAAGCTCGATTGGTCGCACTCGCGAAAATATTTGTTTAAGCGCGGTGTTCAACACGCCATTACCCGCCACCGCCGCCACCCAGCCGAGCATGAGCCCCCATCGACCCAGCACCACGAGCGCAATGGCCACCCCAACGCACAGCCCGGTGAGCGTCGCGGTGTCGCCCAGATGGGTCAAAACAGCGAACGTTTGCACCACAGGTGCTGTGACGCTGATACGCAACGCTTCGATGAATGATCGGTCCACACGGCTAAGCGTTTCCCCCGCGCCAAGCTCGCCAGCTAGCGTGGTGAAGACCAAGCTGCAGAGCAGTATCACCGTTAGACCGATCCCCATGCGCAAGATCAAAGCACGCACGGGCAACTGCGCAAAGCGAAACTCGGGGTCGCCGTATCGCTGCACCATCCACCAACATGTGCACGTCATTGCAAGCACCACTGCGAGCATGACGCAGAACACCGGCAACGCATGCACACCCGCCCATCGAGCCCACTGTTCCAGAAGAAGCGGGTCAGGCTTCATTGGTCTACCGCGAAGGTGTTATTTCGATCACCGTCGCGCGAACGAACGCATGCAACGCAGCGGCGTAGTCCCATTGCTCGATAAGGCTACACCCCGCAGGCGCATCTGCACCACAGCGCACGATGTTGACTGAATTGGGCATGCCGTCGCGGATGCGGGATGACACCGACGTGCCCGCCTGCACGGCCCACATCGGTCGCGGCAGACTCGGCAATACTTTGACGTAAGGCAAGTGAATATGCCCCCCCATGACGATGTCGCCACCTGCCTCTGCCCAACGCGGCAACGCAAGTGCATAGCCGCGCAGGCGATCATGCGCGTCCGCTGCACGCATGACTGCAACTGGTTGATGCACAACAACCGCACGCAGTTGCCCGAATCTAGCCTGCTTCAGAGCGGCGGCCACGCGATGAATTTGTGCCGAAGAAACCTCACCGTTGACGTGTCGATACCGCCGGGTTGTATTCACGCAGAGCACCAGCAAATCGGCGCAATCGTATATCGGCTCCAGCAGGTTGCCAAACGCGCGGCAAAATCGTGTGTAGGGATTGAACAGTCGCGCACTCAGGTCAAACAGTGGAATGTCGTGGTTGCCTGGAATCGCCAAAAACGGCACGCCGAGACCATCCATGAACCTACGCGCTGCACAAAATTGCTCATGCGTCGCCCGCTGCGTAATATCGCCCGACAGCACCACCAGGTCAGGGCGCTGCGCACGCGACAGTAACGCCAGCGCTTCGACCACCGGCAATTGCTCGGTGCCAAAGTGCGGATCGGAGATTTGCAGCAGCACGCTCATACACTGCCCAGTTCTGGTGCGGTCACACCTGTTTTAAGCAGGAATAGCGGCTTCGGCGCTACCCGAAAATCAAGCGGCGCGCGCATATGGCTTAGCTCGCCGTCAAACGCCACCTTTACCTTGCGCCCCCACCGGGCCGAACTGGGCGTGACGCGCATGCGGTGAAACTTAAAGCTCTCAACCGTAGCTGCCTCACCAAGGCTTCCAAAGGCACCGCGAAACAGCAGCCAGAGCATCGCCAGCGCGCCAATCGGGCGCAGCATCACCGCCGCGATGCAGCCCTCGTCAAGTGCGGGTGCTTCGCTCAGGCCCACCTGCTCCAGTTGCAAGCGATTATTGCCAACAAACAGTGTTGGCGTTGTCACTTCGCGCACACCGGCGCTGCGTTCTATCCGAAGTTGCAGTTGCCGATGCCGCGCCAACAATGTAGCCAGCGCCGCAGCGAAGGCCACCAACCGACTGCGACCAAATCGCGCTTTGTAGGCCTCGCGATCCTGCAACAGCTCGGGGTACAGTCCCACACTCGCATTGACTAAAAATACCTGATCGTTGATCAAGCCCACTTGCACCGGGACTGGCGCTGAATGTAGCAGCGCCTGCATAGCACTTGCAAGCTCAGTAGGGATGCCGTGCGTTCTGGCAAAGTAATTGAAGGTGCCCTGCGGCACAACACCCATCGGGCAGTTCTCCATGTAAGCAGCCTGCGCGACCGCGTTGATAGTGCCATCGCCACCGACGGCGATGACCGCGCTGCTGCGGGCTCTGGCCGACACAGCGCCGCTGCGGGCAACGTTTCCAATGTCACCGGGCTTGGCGTAAAGCAGTTCTCCCGTTCGACCATTGGAATGTAGTGTCTGCTCGATCACTCGCCGCGTCGCGTCAGGGTCGTTACGACCCGACGCTGCGTTGATCACAAAGAACAGCGGAGACGCGGCGTCGATTGCAGGCATGTTCGCCACCGCGCGCTAGCCCTACATGGGCAGATCGTTAACGTAAGGCTTGGTTCCGTAGTACGAGTGAATGCCCTGCGCCCATGTCTGATCGGACATATTGGGCCAGTGGTCTTTGTCGAATCCCGGTGCGCTTTCCAGCCGCGCCTTGTCCACATTCAACACAAAGCGCTTGTTCACGGTGTCCAGTTTCAACGCGTTCCACGGTACGGCAAATAGTTTGTCACCCATGCCGAGAAAGCCGCCGAACGACAGCACCGCGTAGCTCACGCGACCGGTGCCCATATCGAGCATGAATTCCTTGATGTCACCGAGATCTTCATCTTTCTCGTTGAACACATCATTGCCGTTAAGCGTGTCAGCGCCCATCAGCCGCGGGCCAGGCCCGTGGTGCCCGTTTGCAGTGACCGTCGAATTGGTAAAACCGCCTTTGTACATTCCGTAGGTATCGCGTTCTTCGTAGTTCATTTGAAACTCCATTCAATAGCTGAAACAGCCGAGGTTGATAAGTCAACATAGCGAACGACGATGAGGTCGACGCCACGAATGAAATATAGGCTGGGCACGAAGCACGGTCTGTGCGGCAGCGCACTGAGCGGCATCCGCTCGGCGGGCACAGCAACGGGCAAACCTCATGGATGCGGGCGATCAAAGCCGCCGAGGGACTGAACTATTTCCGCACCGGCGCCACGGCTGATGTCACGGGGCGCGGGCCACCTTCAGACCGCGCAATGCGGATGATTTCCTGCGCAATTTCTTCTGGCGACAAAATAAAATCAATGCAACCGCTGTCGATGGCGCTTTGTGGCATGTCGGGCTGTGCTGCGGTGCTGAGTTTTTGGGCGATGGTGATGCCGCCCACCTCTTTGATGCCGCACAGGGCGGCAGCGCCATCGCCGTCGTAGCCCGACACAATCACGGCAACCAATTTGCCATCCCAACAGTCGGTCAGGGATTTTAAAAAAACCGTGATCACATCCGGCCAGCCGCGCGGTTTTGATATAGGCTTCAGGCGGAACTGCCCCTGGTCGTCCACATGCAAATCCCGGTTGGCAGGGATGATGAAGACCCGGTTGGGTTCAATCTGCAGGCGGTCCTCAATCAGCTCCACTGGCATGGTGGTAAAGCGGGGCAGCACCTGATGCAGCTGGGTTGGCATGATCGTGATGTGGTTGACGATGACAACTGCCACGCCCATGTCGGCTGGCAGGTTTTGCAGCAGCCGGATGTAAGCGTCCAGCCCACCGGCCGAGCCGCCCACGCAGACGATGGGGAAATTTTTCATAAGGCTTTTGCCAACTTGAAGGTCTCATCCAGCGTCTGCATAAACTGGTGAATCCTGATGGGTTTGGTCAGGTAGGCACTAAAGCCCGCAGCCAGGCCCCGCTCAATGTCAGCGGGAATGGCGTTGGCGCTGAGCGCCACCACGGGAATATGGGCTGTGCGCGGGTCGCCGAGCAGCATTTTCAGCCCCTCCGTCCCGCTGATGCCGGGCAGGTTGATGTCCATCAGTACCATATCGGGCCGCTCGGCGCGCGCCAGCGCCACGCCGCTCAGGGCATCGGTGGCTGTGAGCAGGCGGATATCGGGGCGGGTCGCCATCAGCTCTTGCACCAGCATCAGGTTGGCAGGGTTGTCCTCTACATACAGCAGCGTGCGCAGCGACGCTGCGTCTGCGTCTGCGTCTGCGTCTGCGTCTGCAAATGATGGGGAATTTGTACTTAAGTTCAGCTCAACCCAAAAAACACTGCCAGTGCCCACCGTGCTGTGCACGCCAATCTTCCCGCCCATCATCTCCACCAGCCGCTTGGTCATCACCAGCCCAATGCCAGTGCCTTCTACGGCGGTGGCTTCCTGGCCAAGTCGGTTAAAGGGCTGGAACAACTGGGCAATCTTGATGGGTGCCAGGCCCTCACCCGTGTCTTCCACGCTGATCCGCACACGTTGCGGCGTTGCCTCAATACAAGTGACGGTGACGGTGCCGCCCAACTTGTTGTATTTGATGGCGTTGGACAGCAGGTTGACCAGCACCTGCTTGATGCGCTTGTGGTCGGCCTGCACGGCGTAGGCAGCGCCAGGCGCTGCAAAACGCACCCGGATGCCACTCTTGTCGGCCTGCGGCCCGATCATGGCCTCACATTCGCGCAGCACACCGTCCAGCGGCGTGAACTCCATCGACAGCGACAGCTTGCCCGACTCAACTAGCGCCAAGTCCAAAATCTCGTTGATCAAATCCAGCAGGTACCAGCCGGCTTGCAGTATGTGGTCAACGCTGCGCTTTTGCGACGGCGTGGGGGTGGGCTTGCCGCCGTCCAGCAACTGCGCAAACCCCAGAATGGCGGACAGCGGCGTGCGCAGCTCGTGGCTCATACTGGAGAGAAAATCCGTTTTGGCCTGATTGGCTTTGTCGGCCACCAGCCGAGCGGCTGACAGCTCGGTATTTTTCTCCAGCAGCGCGGCGTCCATCAGCAGGCGCTCGGTCTCAATTTTGCGGCGTAGGGTGATGTCGTTGAAAATGACCGCCACCTTGCCGCTGCCAGGTGCCCCCACGCGAAAAACATACAGCTCCAGAAAGCGGCTGTTGGTGACAAATTCGCGCTCAAAGCGGATGGGCACCCCTGTGGTGCAAACCCGGTCGTAAATCTGAAGCCACTCCACCGATTCATCGGGAAGCATCTCACGGATGGTTTTTCCCACCACGTCATTCAACCCAGCCTGCACCGCGAACGCCGGGTTGACCTCGAAATAGCGAAAATCCAGCGCCTCATCGGGCTTGCCCTTAACCCGCTCAATCACGCAAAACCCTTCATCCATAGAATTGAACAGATTGCGATAGCGCTCTTCGGAGTCGCGCAACGTGTCCTCTGCGCGCCTGCGCTCTGTGACGTTGCGCATGGTCACCTGGGTGGCTGGCGCGTCGTCGTAAATGGTGGAAATGTTCTGCACTTCGACGTTCATGGGCGTGCCATCCAGCATGAGCAGCACTTCCTCAATCATGGGTGAGGCGACATTGTTGAGCTTGGTCACATTTTTCACGCGCTCGGCCACAATGGCGCGAAAATCCGGGTGAACCCGCTCCATCAGCGGTTTGCCCAGCACTTCGTGCAGGGATTTGGCCCCAAACATCTTGAGTGTGGCCGGGTTGGCGTAAATGATCTTGCCGTCGCGGTGCACCACGATAGCGTCGAGTGACCATTCCACCATGGCGCGGTACCGCGCCTCGCTGGCCTGCACGTTGGCGGCCATGATCTTGGCGTCGGTCACGTCGTGCAGCACCATGCGTTGCACTGGCGCGCCGCCGGCGTCCCGCACAAAGGTGGTCTTCATGGTGACCCAGAAATTGACGCCATCGCTCTTTGACATTTGCAGCTCAAATGCCTGCGGCTCGCCCGACGTGAACATCCGCTTGCTGTACAAGTAATAGGTGTCCTGGTGCGCCTTGGCGATGAAGCGGCTGATGCGTTGCCCCAGCGTGTTGCTGCGCGCCATGCCTAGCAGGGTGGCAGCGGCCATATTGGCCTGCAATATCAGCCCTGCCTCGCTGACGGTGCAGTAGGCTACTGGCGCCAGGTCATACAGGTCAAAATATTGCTCGCGCGACACGTCAAGTTCCAGCTGCGCGCGGCGCAGCTCTTCGTTTTGCATCTCCAGTTCAATTTGGTGCACCTGCAGCTCATGCAGCGCCCGGCGCATGGCCTGCGGCGACAAGTCCTGCGCGCTGTCTGGCAAGCCAGCCGTCGTGGTGCGCAAGATATCTTCGGCCTGCTGGCGCATCGCCTGCGCGGCAAGCAAGGCCTTGGCATCAGGATGGGTTTTGTCATTCATGGCCGTCCTCCTATTATCCGCCCCGTGGCTACCTGGTTTTTGGTTCTGCGGCCTTGGGTACCCTGGCGCGCTCCGTGGTGGCTATCGCATACATCTGGCCCGATTCGTTAACCAACGCCGTGGAGGTCAAGGACACCTCTTTCACTGTGCCATCTTTGGCCAGCCGTTGCGTAAAGTAAGGCTCCAGCACTTCTGCCTCGCTGAGCTGGTGCACCTTGGCCAGCGCGCTGGTTTGCAGCGCTTGCGGAATGCGGTCGCGCACGTTCATGGCCAGCGCTTCAGGCTCGGTCCAGCCGTACAGGCGCACCGCGCCGGGGTTCCAGGCGATGATGCGGCCATTCAGGTCCTGCACCGTGATGGCGTCAAACGAATCCCGTACCACCACGGCCAAGCGCAGCAGCTCATTGGCCTTGTGCAGTGCCTCACGGGCGTGCACCATCTCCGATATTTCCACAAAGGTGATCACCGCGCCTTCAATCACGTTCTCCAGGGTGCGGTAGGGCAGGATACGCATGGTGTAGTACTTGCCCAATTTGGTCTGCACGGTGACTTCTTTGGGTTGCAGCGTTTTAAGCACCGCTTGGGTGTCGTCTACCAGGTTGTCGTAGTCCACCAGGTTGGAGACGATGTGGCTCACCGGCCGGCCCACGTCGCTCTGAATCAGGTTGATGATGATGGTGGCCGACGGGGTAAAGCGCAGGATGCGCAGGCTGTGGTCAATGAACACAGTGCCAATGCCAGTGCCTGCCAGCAGGTTGTTCATGTCGTTGTTGGCGCGGGACAGGTCGTGCACCTTCATTTGCAGCTCGGAGTTGACGGTGGACAACTCTTCGTTGATGGACTGCAGCTCTTCCTTGGAGGTTTCCAGCTCCTCGTTGGTAGATTGCAGTTCTTCGTTGACCGACTGCATTTCTTCGTTGGACGACTTGAGCTCTTCATTGGAGGTTTCAAGCTCTTCATTGGCGGCGTGCAGGTGCTCTTCCTTGGCGCGCAGCTCTTCGGTAAGTTCCGCGATCTGCGCGTTGACGTCTGCGCGGCCACCAGCGGGCTGCGGGGCGTCCAGGCGCGCAGCCCCCTGCTCCGGCTGGCCGTCAATGGCAGGCGCTTGGTCCAGAATGACGAGGTACAGAACTGCCTCCGTTGGCGCGATGGGGCCCGAGGCAGAGCCCACCGCCGGGCGCTCTGCCGGGCCCAATGCCACCGGGCATACGGTGAGGTTGACCGGCGTGAAATGCCCATTGGTTTTAACCAGCAGGCCTGCCACCCCGACGCGCTCATGCAGTGTGGCGGCCTTGTGCAGCGCGGTGACCAGCTCGCGTTTGAGCCCCTGGCGCGCCATTTTGAGGATGTTGTTGATACCCGCATCGCCCGGCGCAGGCTCCAGATACATGCCGGTGCGCCCATGCAGGTACAAAATGTCGCCTTGGCCGTTGACTAGCGCCGCCACCGGGGCCACCTGCTGCAGCAGGGCCTGTTCGGTCAGCTCGCGCAGCGACAGCTTCGTGCTGCCCATGTTTTTGCCTGCGCCCATCTTGCGCGCCTGCTCGGGCGCAGCGGCATACGCCAGGGGGCTGGGCGCATGCGCCAGAAAGCGGCCCAGCGCGGCGCGCTTGGCCCCCTGAAAATCTTCCTTGCGCCGGTACAGTTTTGACTTGCGGTCCACCACCACAAACAGGTCGGCAAACTCGCCCACGGTCTCGGACGTGCCCAGAAACAGCATGCCGCCGGGCGCCAGCGCATAATGGAACAGCGAAACAAGCTTTTTCTGCAATGCCGCGCCCATGTAGATCAGCAGGTTGCGGCAACTCACCAGGTCCAGCTTGGAGAATGGCGGGTCCTTGATGACGTCGTGCTCGGAGAACACCAGCATGTCGCGAATGCTCTTGTGAACGCGGTAGGAGCTGCCATCGGGCTCCAGCGTGAAAAAGCGCGCCAGCCGCTCGGGCGTCACGTCAACCGCAATGCTGGCCGGGTACAGCGCGGCGCGGGCGGTGGCTATGGCGCGACTGTCAACGTCGCTGGCAAACACCTGCAGCTTGAACGAGGACTTAAGCACCGCCAACTGCTCCTGCAGCAGCATGGCGATGCTGTAGGCTTCTTCCCCGGTGGAGCAGCCGGGCACCCAGACGCGTATCACGCTGCTTGCGGGCTTGTTTTCAAACAGCTTGGGAATGGCATGCTCGGCCAGCATCTCAAAGGCGTCGGTGTCGCGGAAGAAATTGGTCACGCCAATCAGGAAATCGCGGAACAGTGCTTCCACCTCAGCCGGCGTCTGCTGCAGGTACTTGACGTAGCCGTCGATCTGCTCGATCTGGTGCACCGCCATGCGCCGCTCGATGCGCCGGAAAATGGTGCTGGGCTTGTACTGCGAGAAATCGTGGCCGGTCTGCGTGCGCACCAGAATGAAAATCTTTTTGAGCGCGTTTTCGGCGTGCGGCGCCGTTGCGCGGGGGCTGTCGGCGTCGGCCAGTGACGGCTTTCCAAAGGCTTGGTGCGCATAGGCCATCAGCTGTGCCGGCATCTCGGCCGGGGCCAGCTCGTAGTCCACCAGGCCCGTGGCCAGCGCGCTGTGCGGCATGCCGTCAAATTCACAGGAGGCTGGGTGCTGCGCCATAACCATGCCGCCGCCGCCTTTGATGGCCCGCACGCCCAGGGTGCCATCGCTGCCGGTGCCCGACAGCACAATGCCAATGGCCCGCTCATGCTGGTCTTGCGCCAGCGAGCGAAACAGGTAGTCAATCGGCAAGCGGTGCCCGCGCGGCGCCACCGGCTGCAGCAGTTGCAGCGTGCCATTCAGAAAAGCCATGTCGCGGTTGGGCGGAATGATGTAAGCGCAGTTGACCTGCACCACCATGCCGTCCTGCACCTCAAACACCTTCATCCGGGTGTAGCGCTGGACCAGCGCCGCCAGAATGCTCTCGTGGTCAGGCGCCAGGTGTTGCACCAGCACAAAGGCCATGCCAGGGTCGGTGTCGGCTGGCATGCCAGAAAAGAAGGCCTCAAACGCCGCCAGCCCACCGGCTGACGCGCCAATACCCACAATCGGGAAGCCTCGGCTGGGTGGTTGTGATGTTTGTGGTGGCGATGTATCCGGGGCTGGCGAGTCCAGGCCCGTATTGTCTGGTGTGGCGTCGCCCGGAGTCTCGTGCCGTGCCAGTGCCGGTTTTTCATCGGTTTTGTGGCCGATTTTTTTACTGCGGGTCATGATGCATTCCTATTTTCCTAAAACAATAGCTGACTATGCACTATTAACGAGGGCTACAGGCACTTTTTCTCTTGGTTTTTTGAGATCATCGGGTCGGTTTTGGCATATTTGAGGGCCTCATCCAGCGTTTGCATGATCTCCATTCTCCATCGTTTTGAGCCAAGGTGCGGAACTCGCCATTGAACGTCCAATTAAAGGTGGAGCAAGGCCAGTCTGTTTTACCATTACTTGCGCACCGGCGGCACCTCCGTACGAGACCCATGCGCAATCTCCGCTGCCATGCCAATGCTCCCGCCTAGCGTGGGGTGTGGGTGGATGGTTTTGCCTATGTCAGCGGCGTCTGCGCCCGCCTCGATAGCCAGGGCGATTTGGCCGATCATGCCGCAGCCCAAAATTAGCATGCGTCTGGGCTGGTTGCTATGGAATGGTGAAGTGGAAATTGTCGGCAATCAGCGTCTCGATCGCCCCACGGTCTTTCGTGACGTAGGCGTTGTAAGCGTCACGCGCGATACCGACAATATCTGCTGTTATGGCCTCTCCTTAACTAAGCAGGCATAGATTTTTTTTACAGTAATTGGAAACGTAACCGAGACGCCAGGCGCTAGCACGCTGAAAATGGGTTTCAAATGCGCGACGGCACCGCACCATGCGGCAGCCCATCCGGCCCAATCCGATCATTCCAAGTTGCATTTCGCTTCTCCATGGGGTCGGTCCAGCGCACGCCGCAAATCGAGGATGGCCGTTTAGACAGGTGTATGTTGATGCTGCCAGTGACAGTGTTCGTCAAGGCCGGGCCCTTGTCTGTGCGGCGGCGAACGGAGCGACTGCGCAGCAGTGCAGCTTTGAGTCCATGCAGGCACATCCCATCATCGTTGGATAGCGCACAGACCTGAGCGCGGGCCAGGTTCAAGATGGTGGCGCACGTCGAGGGTTCTGCAACCCGCGCGCATGAAGAGGTCAGTAATCCGTAGCTTCACGGATCAGCCTGTCGGCAAGACAGCGCGGCGCGGTGATTGCTCTCTGGTGGTCAGGGGAATCGGATTCTCACCAGCGAAGTGCGATCCCCATTGATTTCCTTGAGGAGAGTCAAAATGATGATGCATAGATTTGCGGCTGCCTTGCTTTTGCTCGCCGCTCAAACGGCCCTTGCCGAAGAAAACTGGATTGTGCTGGGAAAGCTGGTGCGTGAAGGCGATTGTGTACGCCAGTGCACAGACGACACAGCCTAGTCCCCATAAGCTCATATCAGTCGAGCCAACATGCTCCGGCGCAACGCCACACCTTGGCAATGCGTTCTAGCGTTAAGCCAGACGATTAACCAGCAACAGGAGTTTCAACATGAAAAAGTATGTTCTATCATTAGCCGCCATGGCGCTCAGCGCACCGGTTTTCGCCATAGACGGCATTACCTTGGGTGACCCCGGATATGGCGGAACGGGCTGTCCGGCCGGCTCGGTATCCGCCACATTGAGTCCAGACGCAACATCTTTAAGTTTGTTGTTCGACAAATACCAAGTGGCTGTCGGTGGCACGAGCGGCAAAAGCTTTGACCGCAAGAGCTGCAACATCGCCATTCCCGTGCGTGTGCCCCAAGGATTCAGCGTATCGATCCTGAAAATAGATTACCGTGGTTTCAACCAACTACCGCAAGCGGCCAGCTCGCAGTTCAATGTCGAATACTTCTTCGCCGGAACGCGCGGCCCGGCTTTCCAAAGACGATTTAGCGGCCCCCTGCAAGAAGACTATTTGATCAACAACGAGCTCACCGTTCAAGCGATCGTCTGGTCAGCTTGCGGTGCGGACGTCAACCTGCGCACCAACTCGAGCATGCGCGTGCAAACGGTTGCCAACCGAGAGGCCATGTCTTCGATTGACACCCAGGATGTCAGCGCGGGCATCATTTACCAGCTGCAATGGCGTCCTTGCACTGGCTAAGGTGTAGCCAAGCGACTACCGGGTGGCGCATCACATGGCGCTTGGATGCCATAGTCACCTTGTTTTGAGACGCAAATAGAGAAAGCTAAATTGAGTGGCACATTGGAGGAAGAGGCTATGAAATGGTTGATAAAAAGTATCTTGGCTTGCGCATCGCTGGCCTGCCTGCCAACGTGGGCCCAAGAAGCCAACGGATGTCCTGAGGGAAGCTACAAGGTTGTGACATCCCCCGACGGCACCAGTTTGAGCATCCTGTTTGACCAGTTCACCCTTGACAGCAGCGGCATCGCAGGAAGCGCCGCGCCAAGAAAAGTTTGCCGTATTTCCGCGCCGCTCAATTTACCGGCAAATCAATCCATCGGTGTGTACAAGGTCGATTACAGGGGTTTTGCAAAACTCGTCAAAAGACAAGAGACCGATCTTGAGGTTCAATATTTTTTGGGCCCCCACGACAACGATCGCGGTCGCGTTTTCAAACGCAAAGTCAAAGGCCCGCATGAAGGTGATTACTTGTTCACCGAGACGATTGGTGCAGGCCAGATGAAACGCGTCGGTTGCGGCACCGCCGCCGTGCTCAACGTTGGCATCACACTCAGCCTTGGAGGCGACCTGCGCATCGGCGAACCCCTATCGTCTTTGGACACCACCGATGCCGCCCGCAGTGGCGCCCTGGTCTACCACCTCGATTTGAAGAAATGTTCTTGAAAGGCTAAGCTCAAACGCCGCATTTGATCAACTACTTCGGGCGCCACCGCATCTTTGACTTCATTCTCGATCCCGGTGTCAAAACCCGTCTGCGCGCACAGGCGGCCCAGCAAGGCATTGCCATGGAGGTAGCCTTGCGCCGCATCTTGACGCGCGTCGCCCCATCCGCGCATCACCTTTTGCATCCGATTCCCTGGCGTGAGCCAGCGAGGTAATGCTGGAGCTAGTGCGCATCGATTTTGAAGGCACTGCGGGTTTGCGGGTGATTGCTGCGCCAAAGCAGCAGCGCCACGATGGAGAAGTTCAGCAGGTTCCACGCAATGCCGTTGATAAATGCCGCGTGGTAGGAACCCGTCAGGTCGAACACCTTGCCTGACATCCAGCCGCCCAGGGCCATGCCGAGCATGGTGCACATGATCACTGCGCCCACTTTGGCGCCTGCGGTGGCGGGCGCAAAGTGTTCGCGCACGATGATGGCGTAGCTGGGCACAATGCCGCCCTGAAACAATCCAAACATCGCCGACACCACATACAGCGGCACCAAGCCGTCAAAGGGCAAAAACATCAGCAGGGCAATGCCCTGCAGGCCCGAGCCCAGCAGCAAGGTGCGCAGGCCGCCAATGCGGTCGCAAATGGCACCCGAGATCAGGCGGCTCACAATGCCGCAAGCCAGCATGAGCGAGAGCATTTCTGCGCCGCGCGCCGCGCCATAGCCCAAGTCGGAGCAATAGGCCACGATGTGCACTTGCGGCATCGACATGGCCACGCAGCAGCCCAGGCCGGCAGCGCACAGCAGCACCAAGGCCGGCCCGGGCTGCATGCCAAAGGGCTGGCCTCCAAGGGCTACCGCGCTAGCGCCGCCTGCGCTGGGCGTGGCCGCTTGCAAAGCCGGGGGCCGCTGGCGCATAAGCTGGGCCAGGGCCAGCATGGTCACACCGCAAAACAGCGCCAAGCCCAAGTAGGTGCTGCGCCAACCCACGGTTTGCACAAAGTGCTGCACGATAGGCGGCCACATGGCACCGCCCAAATAATTGCCGCTGGCGCATACCGCCACCGCAATGCCGCGCCGCCGCACAAACCACAGCGATGTGTCGGCCAGCAGCGGCGAAAACGTGGCCGCGCTGCCGCACAGGCCAATCAGCAGCCCATGCGCCACGGCAAAAAGCCAAATATTGCTGGCCATAGCGGCCAGCGCAAAGCCCAGGCCCAGGCACACCGCGCCGATGCGCAGCGGCACGGCCACGCCAAAGCGGTCGGCCAGCTTGCCCATGAACAAACCGCCCACGCCAAAACCAATCATCAGCAAGGTGTAGGGCAGCGAAGCGTCAGCCCGCGCTACGCCAAAGTCGGCCTGTACGGCGGGCAGCACCACGGGCACTGCATACATACCGGCGGCGCCCACCGTCATCAGCGCCAAGGTAACCAGCAGGCGCAGCCAGGCAGTGCGGGAGTCCACCAAGTGGCTGGCAGCGGCTTGGGTGGCGCTCATGTTGGGGCGGATACGGATCGGAAATTCAATCGCATAAAAACAAGTATGGCACGGATTGGGGGCATCCAAACGCCCTGCCCCAGCACATTGATTGGCAACAACGACGCTACCGATTTTTTGTAGCTCAGCGCCGAAGAATGCGTGTTGATTGATATTCGTCTGTCGCTCGCACAGGCGGCAAAGCAATCACGGGTAGAGCAAGTGCTGTCCCAAACCGAACTGGCCAAGCGCATCAAATCCAGCCCATCGCGCATTGCCAAAATCGAAGCAGCCGATCCCAGTGTGTTCGATGGATTGAATGGTGCGTGCGCTGTTGCCCAGTGGTGCTGGGCGAGCGGATCCGGCTAGGGCGCTGTGTTAGCGGCGTTGAGGATGCGCCTGGGTCACCCAAGCGCTGTTTGCCCCACGCTTTGGCTTCTGGGTAGCCGACCTATTCCACTGAAAGCACCTCTGCAAATGTGAGTGAAAAAATTCTACTCAGATACAAAAAATGCAACTCAAGATCAATTGATTGATCTTGATTGGTTTTTACGGTAAAGTAACGTCATCACACTGATCTTAGTTAAAAAATGCTAGAAATTTCCCAAAAAGATATCGTTGGTCGGCTTCAATTCGACAACCCATGGTGGGCATCCGGAAAGAATGGCAAGGTGGCCTTTGAGAACGATCCTCGTCGCAAGTACTTTACGGCCTTTCATGCAAGCGTAACCGACGTGAGCATTAGACGTGCAATTGTGCTGATGGGACCAAGGCGGGTAGGTAAGACCGTGATGGTGTACCACAGCATCAAAGAACTGCTTAAAAGCGGCGTTGATGCAAAAAAAATTCTATACGTTTCCCTTGAAACGCCAATATATACGGGTCTTTCACTCGAGCAAATACTTGGCATTTTTCAAGAGAAGTTCTCCCACAAGCGAGACTCAAAGCTTTTTGTTTTCTTTGATGAAGTTCAATATCTAAAGAATTGGGAGGTACATCTAAAGTCTTTGGTTGACTCCTATCCAGATTACAGATTTGTTGCGACGAGTTCTGCTGCTGCTGCACTCAGGCTGAAAAGCAACGAATCTGGCGCAGGTCGCTTCACTGACTATGTGCTGCCTCCCCTGACCTTTGCAGAATACTTGGCATTCATCAACAGAGAGGATGAACTGATCGACCGTACTATTACTGGTGATGTTGATGACCACACTATTAACTACAAAGCGAAAAACATCAAAGCACTAAACGCTGAGTTCATCAATTATTTAAACTATGGCGGCTACCCTGAAGCGGTATTTTCAGAGACCATTAGAAAAGATCCCGGCCAATACATCAAGAGCGATATCATTGACAAAGTCTTGTTGCGTGACCTTCCCAGCCTGTATGGAATCAATGATATTCAGGAGCTGAATCGGCTGTTCACCACTCTCGCTTACAACACGGGCAACGAAGTCAGTCTAGAGGCGCTATCCAAGTCATCCGGTGTGGCAAAGAACACTATTCGCCGCTACATAGAGTATCTTGAAGCTGCTTTTTTGATCAAGGTCGTAGAGCGAATCGATCAAAACGCCAAGCGCTTCAAGCGAGCCATGTCGTTTAAAGTCTATCTGACAAACCCATCGATGCGTGCAGCCCTATTTGGACAGCTAGACACAGAATCCGAAGCCATGGGAGCTCTCACAGAGACAGCCGTCTTCAGCCAGTGGCAGCATAGCAGAGCTGCTCAACTTTACTATGCTCGTTGGGCTACGGGAGAGGTTGACATTGTGTGCCTGAACGGTGAAGAGCAAAAACCAATTTGGGCCGTTGAAGTTAAATGGTCGGATAGGCCATATAAGTCTCGTGGTGAGCTAGATAACTGCGTTGAGTTCGTCAAACTAAACCCAAAAGTTAAGCAACCGATTTTGATTACGAGTCGAACGATAAGTGATCTCAAAGTAGTATACAAAGACGTTCAGTTTTCGTTTCAGCCTGCTAGTCTATATGCATATACCTTGGGAGCCAACCTATTGAGGCAAGTGGAGAGTGGAATGACGCAAATAGCACCTCAAACGAAGAAACCAGTCACCTGAAAATACGCACCCAGACCCGTCGGGCAGAAAGTAGCCCGAACCCGTGAGGGTTCGGGCTTAGCGTTTGGGCTACAGGCTTGAATTACTTCCGCACAGGCGGCACATCCGTACAAGACCCGTGCGCAATCTCCGCTGCCATGCCAATGCTCTCGCCCAGCGTCGGATGCGGGTGAATGGTCTTGCCGATGTCGACCACATCCGCACCCATCTCGATGGCCAGGGCGATTTCGCCGATCATGTCGCCGGCGTGGGTGCCGACCATGCCACCGCCGAGGATCTTGCCGTGGCCGTGGGCTTCGGGGCTGTCGTCGAACAGCAGCTTGGTGACACCTTCGTCGCGGCCATTGGCGATGGCGCGGCCGGAGGCGGTCCAGGGGAACAGGCCCTTCTTGACCTTGATGCCCTGGGCCTTGGCCTGGTCTTCGGTGAGGCCAACCCAGGCCACTTCGGGGTCGGTGTAGGCCACGCTGGGGATGACGCGGGCGTTGAAGGCGGCGGCGGCCAGCTCCTTGTTGCCTTGCAGTTCACCGGCAATCACTTCGGCGGCCACATGCGCCTCGTGCACCGCCTTGTGCGCCAGCATGGGCTGGCCGAC
>JAYUHM010000229.1:0-23459 GCA_043766985.1 Polaromonas sp. | reverse complement strand
GCGGCCGATGGCGAGCGGATCTCCCTGCAGGGCCGCCAGCTGGTGGTGGAACTGGAAAGCGCCGGCCGGCTGGAACGGGCCGAGTTCGACCGCGAGTGGGTGCGGGTGGAACCCAGCGCCGCCGACCGCTCGTTGATCGCGGTGTCGGGACGCGGCCGGTCGGTGAATGTCGGGCGCTATGTCCGCCCCGAACTGCGGCCGGCGCTGGCACAGGAAATTCGCAGGGCACTGCGCGACGTCGAGTGAGGCGCCGGGCACGGCACGGCAGGATTGGTTCATTTGAGGTTTAAGGCACGGTCAACACTTATGAAGAGCATTTCGAACAAGCTGGCTCCACTGCTGCTCCTGATGGGCGCATTCAACGGCGCCGCATGGGCCGTGAAAGACCTGGAAGGCGGCCCCGCCGTGCGCCAGCTGAACCTGCATCCCGCAGTCACCCGGATCGCTGAAGAACAGGCCTGGCTGCACGGCTTCATGATGATCACCTGCGTCGTCATCTTCCTGGCGGTCTTCAGCGTGATGTTCTATTCGATCTGGAAGCACCGCAAGTCCAAGGGCCACAAGCCCGCCAACTTTCACGAGTCGGTCACCGTCGAAGTGATCTGGACCATCGTCCCGTTCATCATCGTGATCCTGATGGCGCTGCCGGCCACCAAGGTGCTGGTCGCCTCCAAGGACACCACCAATGCCGACGTCACCATCAAGGCGACCGGCTACCAGTGGAAATGGGGCTATGACTACATCAAAGGCGAGGGCGAAGGCATTGGCTTTATCTCTACGCTAGACAACACCCACCGCGAACTGTCCAACTCCGGTCTGCCCAAAGGCACCACAGTGCCAGACGACTACTTGTTCAAAGTGGACAACCCGATGGTGGTGCCGGTGGACAAAAAAATCCGCATCATCACCACCGCCAACGACGTGATCCACGCGTTTGCCGTGCCGTCCTTTGGTATCAAGCAAGATGCGATTCCCGGTTTTGTGCGCGACACCTGGTTCCGCGCCGAGAAAATTGGCGACTACCACGGCCAGTGCCAAGAGTTGTGCGGCAAAGAGCACGCTTACATGCCCATTCACGTCAAGGTGGTGAGCGCCGAAGACTATTCCAAGTGGGTGGAAAGCGAGAAGAAAAAGCTCGCTGCCAAGGCGGATGACCCGACTAAAGTGTGGACGCTGGACGACATCAGCAAGCGCGGCGAAAAAGTCTACGCTGCCAACTGCGCGGCTTGCCACCAAGCCAACGGCAAGGGTGCTGGCCCGATCAAGCCACTGGACGGCGCAGCGGTGGTGTTGGATGCTGACAAAGGCAAACAAATTAGCGTTTTGCTCAATGGCCAAAACAATGGTGCCATGCCTGCCTGGAAGCAGCTCTCCGACACAGAACTTGCAGCGGTAATTACTTTCACCAAAAACAACTGGTCTAACAAAACCGGTCAAATCGTGCAACCCGCTGACGTCAAGTCTGCACGCAAATAACTTCTGAAACACCTTCATCTCTTTAAAGATCAAGCAGGACAACACACTATGAGCGCAGTACTAGACAACCACGGCCACGCAGGTGACCATGCCCATGACGACCACCACGACCATGCCCCCACAGGCTGGAAACGCTGGGTCTACGCCACCAACCACAAAGACATCGGCACCTTGTATTTGCTGTTCGCCTTCACCATGCTGATGATCGGCGGCGTATTGGCCTTGGCCATCCGCGCTGAGCTGTTTCAGCCTGGCTTGCAGTTGGTCAACCCCGAGCTGTTTAACCAGT
Source organism: Polaromonas sp. (assembly GCA_043766985.1). Lineage (GTDB taxonomy): Bacteria > Pseudomonadota > Gammaproteobacteria > Burkholderiales > Burkholderiaceae_C > JAAFIP01. Next base: position 21,694 of record JAYUHM010000229.1, on the reverse strand, counting down.
TCACCACCATGCACGGCATCATCATGGTGTTTGGCGCCATCATGCCGGCCTTTGTGGGCTTTGCCAACTGGATGATCCCGCTGCAAATCGGCGCAGCCGACATGGCCTTTGCCCGCATGAACAACTTCAGCTTCTGGCTGATGATTCCAGCGGCTTTGATGGTGGTCAGCAGCTTCTTCTTGCCCGGCGGCGCACCCGCAGGCGGCTGGACTTTGTACGCACCCCTGTCCCTGCAAATGGGCCCCGGCATGGACAGCGGCATTTTTGCTCTGCACATCTTGGGTGCCAGCTCCATCATGGGCTCCATCAACATCATCGTCACCATCCTGAACATGCGCGCCCCTGGTATGACCTTGATGAAGATGCCGATGTTCTGCTGGACATGGCTCATCACCGCTTATTTGTTGATTGCTGTGATGCCCGTGTTGGCCGGCGCGATCACGATGACGCTGACGGATCGCCACTTTGGCACCAGCTTCTTTAACCCCGCAGGCGGCGGCGACCCGGTGATGTTCCAGCACATTTTCTGGTTCTTTGGCCACCCTGAGGTGTACATCATGATTTTGCCGGCCTTCGGCATCATCAGCCAGATCATTCCGGCTTTTGCACGCAAGAAGCTGTTTGGCTACGCCTCGATGGTGTACGCCACATCGTCTATCGCTATTTTGTCCTTCATCGTGTGGGCGCACCACATGTTCACCACCGGCATGCCTGTCACGGGCCAGTTGTTCTTCATGTACGCCACCATGCTGATTGCCGTGCCTACTGGCGTGAAGATTTTCAACTGGATCGCCACCATGTGGAAGGGCGAGATGACCTTTGAAACTCCGATGCTTTTTGCAGTCGGCTTCATTTTCGTGTTCACCATGGGCGGCTTCACAGGTTTGATCTTGTCGGTAGCCCCGATTGACACCCAAGTGCAAGACACCTACTACGTGGTTGCGCACTTCCACTACGTGCTGGTGGCCGGTTCGCTGTATGCGTTGTTTGCCGGTTACTACTACTGGTCACCCAAGTGGACCGGTGTGATGTATAACGAGACGCGCGGCAAGATCCACTTCTGGTGGAGTCTGATTGCGTTTAACGTGACCTTCTTCCCGATGCACTTCCTGGGCTTGGCCGGTATGCCGCGCCGCTATGCTGACTACCCCATGCAGTTTGCAGATTTCAACATGATTGCATCTGTTGGCGCCTTCTTCTTTGGATTTGCGCAGGTGTATTTCTTCTTCTTTATCGTCTTGCCAACCATGATGGGTAAGGGCGAGCCAGCCAAACAAAATCCATGGCAAGACCCGGATGGCAAAGGCGCTGAGGGCTTGGAGTGGGAGGTGCCGTCACCTGCACCGTTCCACACCTTTGAAACCCCGCCTAAGTTGAACCGTGACGCCACCAAGATTTTGGCGCACTAACCATGCCCACGCCTGAACAAAAGAAAAACAACCTGCGCTTGGGGCTCATCCTGGGCTCCATCGCATTGATTTTCTTTGTTGGTTTTATGGTGCGCTTGATGTTCTTTGGCGCCGCCAAGCCACCCGCCAAAATGGCCGGTAGTGCGGCCATCCTCAGTGCGCCAGCGACTGCCGCTGCCGTGTCTGGCGCCAAGTAACCCAACCCTACAGCCGTGGTCATGAAAACCGACAACATCAAAATGGTGGGCAAGCTGGCCATCGTCACGATGGGCATGTTCGCTTTTGGCTACGCCTTGGTGCCCATCTACAAAGCCATTTGCAAGATGACGGGCATCAACATCCTGGCTTTGGGCGAAAAAGACATTCCGGGTGCAAAAAGCAAAATTGCCGCCAACACCCAAGTAGATTTGAGTCGCACCATTACGATTGAATTTGATGCCAATTCGCGTGGCCCCTGGGAATTCAAGCCCGCGCAGCGCTCTATTCAGGTGCACCCTGGTGAGCTGGCCACGGTGATGTACGAGTTTCAAAATATCCAAAACCGCCGCATGGCCGCGCAGGCTATTCCCAGCTACGCGCCCAAGCAAGCGTCGGCGCACTTTAACAAGCTGGAATGTTTTTGCTTTAACCAGTACACACTGGAGCCCGGTGAGAAGAAAACCTGGCCAGTGGCTTTTATCATTGACCCAAAGCTGTCCAAAGACGTGACGACCATCACGCTGTCGTACACCTTTTTTGAAGTGGGCGGCAAAACGCCACCAGCGCCTGCGTCTACCACCGCCGCTGTATTGCCTCAAGTGATCACGCCACCCGTGCTGGTGCCGTTGGTGCCAGATGCCAACATCAAGGCGCCTGTATGAGCGACTGGCTACGCACCATCAAAACCGTGGCATGGTCTTTTGTGGGCTTGCGCAACGGCAAAGAGTTTGATGCCGCGACACAGAAAATCAATCCCGTTCACCTGGTGGTAGTGGGCATTGCGGGAGCGGGTATGTTGGTGGCAAGTTTGATATTTTTCGTGCGATGGGCGGTGGTGGCTGCGAAGTAAGTTAGGTCTTATTGCAGCGCGCAAACCCATAGCAAAACAGTTTTAATATAGTTTTCATATCGTTGAGAGTAGGAGTCAATTCACATGAGTTCAGTAGCACCGGGCACCACGCCGCATTACTTTGTGCCAGCACCATCGGGCTTTCCGGTCAGTGCGTCGATTGGTTTGTTCTTTGTCATCTTGGGCGCAGGCTTCTGGATCAACGGTTCAGGCTGGGGCATGTATTCTTTGATACTGGGTATGGCTATTTGGCTAGGCACCTTGTTTTTCTGGTTCAAGCAATCCATCGCCGAGAGCCAAGGCGGTTTATATGGCCATAAGATTGACCTGTCCTTTCGCTGGAGCATGAGCTGGTTCATCTTCTCTGAAGTGATGTTCTTCGGTGCATTCTTCGCGGCTCTGTGGTGGGCGCGCATGCACTCGGTACCCGAGCTGGGCACCCTGGAAAACGCATTGCTGTGGCCTGACTTTAAAGCCGTTTGGCCCAGTGTGGTGGCGGGTGCTACCACCTCGCCCGCAGGCATCGTCGAGCCGTTTACCACCATGGGGCCTTGGCCACTGCCGACGATTAACACCGCTTTGCTGCTGTCCTCCGGTGTCACCATCACGATTGCCCACCATGCGTTGATTGCTGGCAACCGCGCCAAGACGATCGCATTTATGTGGATGACCGTGCTGTTGGGCATTACGTTCTTGTTTGTCCAAGGCTATGAGTACTACCATGCCTACCATGAACTGAATCTCAAGCTCACATCCGGCATTTTTGGCTCCACCTTCTTCATGCTGACGGGCTTTCACGGTTTCCACGTGTTTGTCGGTATGTTGATGCTGTTCTTTATCACATTGCGCCTGCAAAAAGGCCACTTTACCGCCGACAAGCATTTTGGCTTTGAAGGCGCTGCTTGGTACTGGCACTTTGTGGACGTGGTGTGGTTGGGCCTGTACATCTTGGTGTACTGGCTCTAAGATCCAAGCGACCCTGCAAAAAAAGCCGCTTAGCGGCTTTTTTTACTTATCCTTTGGCAATGCCGTGGGGTTGGATATAGCCAAGCTTCCAGGCCAGCAGCACGCATATGAAAAGTACGACCGAGACGCCCACCCGCAGCGCCAAAGCGCGTGCCATGCCTTTGTTGCGCTTGTGGTTGGCTGCGGTGTCGTCGGTGGCACCTGCTGGCGGACCACCGCCGCGCAACATGAAAAAGAGCGCCGCACCCAAGCTGGCGATGATGGCGAGAAAAGCGATGGCGATAAGAAATTGCATATGGGAGATTATCGCGTGATGCCGCCCGCCTTGCCACCACATGGCACTATTGCCCCCAGCCCCAGCCCCAGCCGCAAGCGCAGCGCGCGCTGGCTGTTGGTCGTCATCACGGCGATGGCAATGGCGACCACGGCCGCGCTGGGTGCGTGGCAGTTGCAAAGAGCAGCGACCAAAGAAGCGCTTGCACGCCAGATAGACGAAAGAAACAAGCTTGCCGCCATTGAAGACTTTTCACAGCCAGCCAGCGAAAACAGCGCAGGCGACAAAAATAATGCCTCCGGGAGCGCGCCAGCAGCTGACCTGCAGGCCTTGGTGCACCGGCGGGTTAGCTTGCGCGGTGTATGGTTGCACCAGCACACCGTGTTTTTAGACAACCGTTACATGGCGGGGCGCCCTGGCTTTTTGGTGGTGACCCCCCTGCAATTAGCGGCCAGCTCCACAGCGGTGTGGGTGCAGCGCGGCTGGGTACCGCGCGACCCGCAAGACCGTACCCGCTTGCCTGACTTGGCAACCTTGCAAGGGCCCGTGATGGTGCAGGGCCGGGTGGTGGCCGAAGTCTCACGGGTGTATGCCTTGGGTGCCCCCGCAAGTGCCGCCGCAGTGGCGCCTCAGGCCAGTACTGTGAGCGCAGCAAGGGCTTCGCGCATTTGGCAAAATCTACCCACCGTAGATTTTGTCTCGCCTACCCAATTGTTGCCCGTGGCAGTGCTGCAAACCGCCCAGCCGGACGGCGCCGACGCGCAAGACGGCTTGCAGCGTGACTGGGCGGCGCAAGATTCTGGCGTGGCCAAACACTACGGTTACGCTTTCCAGTGGTTTGCCTTGTGCGGCCTGATAATGGTTTTATATGCTTGGTTCCAATTCATCGCCCCCCGCCGCCGCAAACCCTGATGCTATGCCTGCAACAGCAACCGTGAAGAGCGACGAGCCCTTGACGATGACGGTGCACGCGTTGCCCGTGCCCGGTGCAGCTTCCGATCAACGTCGCCTGTCCGGCCGATGGAAGATGCTCGTCGTGATGTTGGTGTGCGCTGCGCCGGTGATCGCATCGTATTTGACCTTCTATGTGGTTCGCCCCGAAGCCAGACGTAACTATGGCGAGCTGATTCAACCTGCGCCGGCCTTGCCTGACGTGAATGCTGTGGCGCTAGATGGCGCCGCATCCAGCCTGCGCGCGCTTAAAGGGCAATGGCTGCTGGTCAGCGTAGCTGGTGGCGCGTGCGATACCGCTTGCCAAAAACACGTCTATTTGCAGCGCCAAATGCGCGAAAGCCTGGGCCGGGAGAAAGACCGTCTGGACCGCGTCTGGCTGATCTCCGATGAGGCACCCATAGCGCCGGCCTTGCAACCGCAGGTCGATGCCAAAGCGGTAGATGCCTATGCCTTTCGCGTACCAATGGCGGCGTTGAACCAATGGCTGGCACCGGCGCCCGGGCAGCAATTAAGCGACCACCTGTACCTGGTTGACCCCATGGGCAACTGGATGATGCGCTTTCCCGCCGACATTGACGCGGCCAAAGCCAAGCGCGATCTGGAGCGCTTGCTAAGAGCGTCTGGCAGTTGGGACCGCGCCGGGCGAGAAAGTGCAGGCAAGCCCTGATGCAAGCACCCCAAACCGCACAAGCCCTGTATGACCTCTCACCCGCCCTGAGCTTGATGCTGCTGGGCGCGGTGATTGCCTTGGCGCCCCTGGCTTGGGTGTGGTTGCGCAACCGGCAGGCATCGTTGCCGCAGCGCCTGCGCGCCCTCACTTTTCTAACCCTGTTTCTTACGTTTGACTTGGTGCTGTTTGGCGCCTTTACCCGCTTGACCGATTCTGGCCTGGGCTGCCCCGACTGGCCCGGCTGCTACGCCAGCGCCAGCCCCGTGGGTGCCAAGGCGCAGATCAGCGCAGAGCAAGCGGCCATGCCCAGCGGCCCGGTCACGCACCAAAAAGCCTGGATTGAGATGGTTCACCGCTACTTGGCCAGTGCCGTTGGCGTATTGATTGTGGTGCTGGCCGCAACCAGCTGGCTGCACCGCCAGCAGTTGCGCCGGCGTTTGCAAATCTCGCCCTGGTGGCCCACCTTTACCTTGGCGTGGGTGTGCTTGCAAGGCGCATTTGGCGCGCTCACCGTCACCATGAAGTTGTTTCCCGCGATTGTCACCTTGCACCTGCTGGGCGGCATGGTACTGCTGGCTTTGCTGCAAACGCAGGCTACCCGTTACCGATTGGCAGATACCTTTTCTGATGAGCAGAACACCGTGTTGCTGCCCCGCGCGGCCCACGCCTGGCTGGTAGGGGGCTTTGTGCTGCTGTGGTTGCAAATTGCACTGGGCGGCTGGGTCAGCACCAATTACGCCGTGCTGGCTTGCAACGAGTTTCCGCTATGCCAAGGCCAATGGGTGCCCACCATGAACGTGCGCGAAGGCTTTGCCCTGTGGCGCGAGCTGGGGCAAACCGCTGCGGGCAATACCATTACCTTGCCAGCGCTGACCGCTATCCATGTGGTGCATCGGCTGTTTGCATTTGTCGTGTTTGCAGCGCTTGGCATAGCCGCTTGGCAACTGTACCGCTGGTCAAAGCCCCGTAGCACATTGCGCACGGCCGCTTGGTGGATTGCTGCGCTACTGTTAGCGCAGCTCATTACCGGGCTAAGCAATGTGGTGCTGGGTTGGCCCCTGCTGGCGGCGGTATTGCACACCGGCGGTGCAGCGGCTTTGGTGGTGGTGATCACCGGGGTGCTCAGCGCGGCTTTGATGGAGCATGGTTATGCACCAGACGCATACGCTGGCGCAATGCATTACCAACCCAGCCAACTGCCAGTGGTTAATACGATGTCGGGAGGCTTGCGATGAGCGGCGCGGAATCTAAACCTATCACCTTGCCCGCTACGGCCCCGCGCAAAGGCAAGCTGGCGCAGTTCAACGCGCTGACCAAGCCGCGCGTGATTCAACTTATCGTCTTCTGCGCTGTTATCGGCATGGTGCTGGCCGTGCCCGGCGTGCCTGCTTGGCCCGAGGTGCAAACCATGCTGGTCGCCTCACTGGGTATCTGGCTGGTGGCTGGTGCCGCTGCGGCCTTTAACTGTTTGGTAGAAAAAGGCATCGACGCCCAAATGCGCCGCACCGCCTGGCGGCCCACCGCGCAGGGTGAGATCAGCGATACGCAAACCGGGGCCTTCTCAGCCGTGCTGTGCGCAACCGGTTCGTGGCTGTTGTACGTGTACGTGAACCCGCTCACCATGTGGCTGACCTTTGCCACATTTGTCGGCTACGCGGTGGTCTACACGGTGATCTTGAAGCCACTCACGCCGCAAAACATCGTCATCGGTGGCGCATCGGGGGCTATGCCGCCGGTGCTGGGCTGGGCGGCGATGACTGGTACTGTGTCGCCCGAAGCCTTGATTTTGTTTTTAATCATCTTCTTGTGGACGCCGCCGCACTTTTGGGCGCTGGCGCTGTACCGGGTAGAAGATTACCGCAAGAGTGGCCTGCCCATGCTGCCGGTCACGCACGGCAACGAGTTTACCCGTCTGCAAATTTTGCTCTACACCGTGGTGTTGTTTGCCGCCTGCCTGATGCCCTTTGTGTATGGCATGAGCTCGTGGATCTACCTGGTGGCAGCGGTCGTGTTGAGCGTGGGTTTTTGCTACTACGGCATTAAACTGTGGCAAAACTACAGCGACGCATTGGCGCGCAAGACGTTTCGCTTTTCGCTGATCCATTTAAGTGCGCTGTTTGCGGCGCTGCTGGTGGACCACTATGTTCTGTAAAAGGTAAGACACCATGGTTGCTATAAAATTACTAGCTCCTCGTGCCCTATGCTATTGGGCTTTGGCCATTTTATTCACCATTTCTGGCTGTTCAGAGCCAAAACCGCAGTTCAAGGCGGTTGACATCACTGGCGCGGACTACGCACAAGACTTTGCGTTGCCAGACCAGTTTGGCAAGACCCGCACCATGGCAGATTTCAAAGGCAAGGCGGTAGTGGTGTTCTTTGGTTTCACGCAGTGCCCCGACGCCTGCCCCACCGCTATGGCGGAACTGGCCGAGGCAAAAAAGCTGCTGGGCAAAGATGGCGACCGCCTGCAGGGCATCTTCATCTCCATAGACCCTGAGCGCGACACGGCGCCCGTGCTCAAGGCGTACATGGAGAACTTTGACCCCAGCTTTTTGGCCCTGCGCGGCACGCTGGAGCAAACCGCTTTAAGCGCCAAAAAGTTCCGTATCTACTACAAGAAGGTGGACGGCAAAACCCCGGGTACCTACACCATGGACCACTCGACCGGCAGCTACGTGCTCGACCCACAGGGGCGCATTCGCCTGTTCACCCGCTACGGCAGTGGGGCGGCGGCGCTGGCAGACGATATACGGTTGCTGCTGAAAGAGCCTGCTTGACACTATAAAAACAGTAGCAGCTTGTGCTTTACTCTATTGGGCTGGTGGCCTAAATGCGCTAGAAGTTTAGCGTGCGCAGCGTCTTTTGAGGGTGTGCGCCCAGCGACTCGCTGCTGGCCAACAGCCAGCCCAGTTGCGCATTGGCGTCGTCACCCAGCGCCAGCGCCTCCGGGTCTGGCATCAGCGCGCAGGTAACTTGCAGTTTCAACGTGGCACCCACCGGCAGCAGGTCGGTGGGGCTGTAGGCGCAGGCGGCAATTTGTGCGGCTACCTTCGCCGCCTGGCTTGCCTTGCATGGGCCCTCCACCAACAGCACAAAGTGGTTGTCGTCTATGCGGCCAGCGGTGTCCACGTCGCGTGCAATCAACTGTAGCCGGGTGCCTAGCAGCACCAAGGCCCTGTCACTCACCTCGCGGCCATGCTCCTTGACAAACCAGTGGTAGTTGGTCAGCTCAATCAATATCAAGCCGTACTGCTGTTTGTAGCGTGCCGCCCGCGTCATGGCGCCATGGATTTGGCGCAGCAAATCACGCGTGTTGGACAGGCCAGTCAGTGCGTCTTGGGTGGGCAAACCCGCAGCGCGTGCGCGGCCCTCGCGGCGGGTTGCCGAGCGCAGCACCAAGCCATACAGCAGGATGGGCATCTCCAGCGCAGAGCCCAAAGTCACCCCGTATTGCGTGAAAAAATTGGTGCCCATCAAGCCGGTGTTGTGCAGCAGCGGGGGCAGCGAACCCAATACGACAGGCACGAAGCCCAAAGCTATCCAGCGCATGGTGGTGTCGCCGCGGCTCCAGGCGCTCCACACCACCGTGCACACCACGGCCGCCACCGCATAAATGAGGAGGTTGCTTAGCCAGAAGCCAACGCCACTCGGGTGAATCAAATCAATAGTTGCCACGACCAGCAGGATGGCAATCAGCGCAACAGAAAATACATCCAGTGTGGGCAAAAATATACGTGGTTTGACGACGCTGCGTACAAACCATAGGCCCGCCGCAGCAGCCACCGACCAAAGGAAAAGCGGCGACAGATCAGCCCACCTGGCAGAGCCGGGCCATAGGTGCTGCGGGGCTATGCCTGTCATGCTGGCTTGCGCCAAGCCAATGGTGAGTGAATACACCACATAGCTGGCAAAGCTCTTGTCCCGCATGGTTAGAGACATCACAATGCACACCATGCAAATCAGGGCGATCAAACCAAAATAGGTGCCTAGAAAAAAGTGCTCGATTTGGCGCTGCGCTACCAGCTCGGTGTCACGGTAGATGTGCAGCGGTGCAGAAAACGGAGACCGGCGCTGCATGACCCGCACGTAATACACCGTGGGGGCCAAGCGTTCATGGTTGAGCTGGAACACAGGGTAGCGGTCCAAAACGGGCCACTGGCTACGCGCCACCACATCACCGGAGCGCAACTTGACCCATTGGTTGCTTGCATCGCGCCAATACAGCGTGACATCGTCAGGCGTAGACTGCTGTAGTTCCAAAAACCAGCGTGAGCGCGAATCGGTAATATTGGCTTCAAACCGTATCCAAAGTGCTTTGCCGTTCAGCAGGTGCAATTGTGCAGGGCTGCGCGGTGTAAACAGCTTGCCTGCGGCCTGGCGGGCCTCCACCTCAAGGACGGTGGCCGTTGAGGCGTCGTCCACCCAGTATTCACTGTCGGAGTCTATGTCTGCGCGCTTGACATGCTGGCCTAGTTCAATTTGTCGCAGCAGTCGCTTGGTATCGGCGGCTGACCTTTGCTCAAAAACCGGTTGCGGCACCTGCGGTATGGCTTGGCTGGGGCTTGGCGCTGGTTCTGGCGCGGTCGTTTGGGCAAATCCGCTGGGTACCATGGCACACGCCGCCAGCGCTGCGCAGGCCCATCGCTTGGTATGCACGCGCCACCATGACCCCATGCGCGCAAGCGGGTGGGAGGGCAACAAGCGTGAAGGTCGGGTAAACATGGCAGTACTCACTGCACATGTTACTTTAACAATCTAGTTGTGACTATATGTATCTACTGTGGCTGCTTTGCGCCACGTGACAAAACACACGCCTTTCGCCTAAGGTGTGGGGTTTTGCCCAATCAGGCAAACGCGGCCAGGGCCTTTTTCATTTTCTTCATGGCCGCCACCTCAATTTGGCGCACCCGTTCTGCACTGATGCTGTACTCGGAGGCCAAGTCGTGCAGGGTCAGGCCGCCAGAGCCGTCGTCGTTGACCTTCAGCCAGCGCTCTTCGACAATGCGCCGGCTACGCGGGTCTAGCTCGGCCAGCGCCGTGGCGATGCCATCGGTGGCCAGCACGTCACGCTGGTGGGCGGCGATCATGGCGGTGGGTTCGTGGTTGGAGTCGGCCAAATAAGCGATGGGGCCAAAAGCTTGCTCACCATCGTCGCTGGGATTGGGGTCCAGCAGCACATCGCCACCCGACAGGCGGGTTTCCATCTCAATCACGTCCTCGCGCTTGACTTTCAGCTGCTGGGCCATCAGGCCAATCTCGCGGTCGCTCAGCGTGTCGCGGTGTGTAGCATCAGCGCCTGCGGCGGCATCGGCTTTGAACGCCTGCTTCATGGAGCGCAAGTTAAAAAACAGCTTGCGCTGCGCCTTGGTGGTGGCCACTTTGACCATACGCCAGTTTTTCAGCACGTATTCATGGATCTCAGCCTTGATCCAATGCAGCGCATAGCTCACCAAGCGCACGCCTTGGTCCGGGTCAAAGCGCTTGACGGCTTTCATCAACCCGACATTGCCTTCTTGAATCAGGTCGCCGTGCGGTAGACCGTAGCCCAAGTACTGGCGCGAGACCGACACCACCAAGCGCAGGTGCGACAGCACCAATTTGCTGGCGGCATCCAGGTCGTTATTGTTTTTCAGCTTGCGGGCAAACTCCTGCTCTTGCTCCAGGGTGAGCATGGGCATACGGTTGGCCGCAGTGATGTACGCGTCCAAGTTGCCCAACGTGGGCACTAAACCCCAAGCATGGGTGTTCGCTGACGGCAGGGTTAAGGTTCCAGACATTACCAGATCTCCTATGTAAGATGCAATATTAGCACTCCATAGACCCGAGTGCTAAGAGTTTAGTTCAATGACCACAATAGCTTAATGACTATTTGGTCAATAAGCAGCATCGGCCCGGATTCGATGCTTATTTGTCCGACTTGGGTAGCTCGGCAAGGTCCAGGTAGGCGGTGGGACGGGTCTCTTCCGAGGGCCAGGGCTGGTTCCAGCGGTCGTCGTCCAGTTCTATGGCTTCAATGCCAGCGCCGCGGGGCGCCGTGTCGGTCGAATGCCATTCGGCTCCCAGTGAAGGGCTGACCACCGAGTCGCCCAGCTCGGCATAAATATAGTCATGCAATTGGTCAAGCGCATGCGGCGCCTGGGGGTCGATATGCCACACGGGTATGGCCGCCAGCGTCAGGGTACGCTCTTTGGCCTGCTCACCGCGTGATGGCGGCGCGCCTGCGTTTTTGTTGTCGATCAATTCAATCACACCCAACACGTCGCCGTTGGGTGAGCAAACTAAAAAGTCTACGCAGCGGCGACCAACGTGGTGGAACCAAGGGCTATAAGGCAGTGAGCTTTTAACTCTCAAAAACCGTGACAAGGACACTTGGGGCAGCACCAAACATTCAGGTGCGACCAATTTGATGCGCGCGAACGCGCTGAGCTCAACTTTGGTAAGCGGGCGAACCGTGCGCGGTTGCCAGCTGTCCAGATCAAACCCGCTCTCCAGAGCCGGGAGGCTGGTGCGTCTGCGCAGCAGCCACCAACCCAGCACCACCACCAGCAGGGCTATAACTCCCCAAGCAATCGTTGGCATACAGCCCACTCCAGTATTGTTGTGCTGAAGTTTAGAACACTAAGCCGCCCTGGCTGTAGCGGACGCCTGGCAATAGTGTTACCAACGGATACCAAGCTTTGCCATCAGCTTGCTTAATACAAACAGGGGGCCAACCCAAAGGTATTGAATATCTTCAAAAAAACTGGGCTTTTTGCCTTCAATTTTGTGCCCAATAAATTGGGCAATCCATGCGCCTGCAAAGAGGGTAAGCGACACCACAAACACTTGGGAGCCCATGACAAACACCAGCCCGATAATGAGCGCAGACCAGGCGCACATGATGGCAAAAAATGTCCAGGACAACCGGGCGTAGTACACCAAGCTGGCGGCGATAAACGCATAGGCAACCCACGGGTGCAAAGCAAACATCAGCCCGCACAGGCTTAGCACGATCAGGGGAATGGCCACGAAATGGATGGCCTCATTACGCGGGTTTTGGTGGCTCTGGCCATAGTGCGCCAGCAAAATATCAACTCGGCGCTCTAGCGGTGATTCGGCAGTGGCGGCAGACATCAGGTTCTCCTCAATGGCGCTATGGTAGCTAAAGCAGGCAGTGCAATCAAGCAGAGTTTATGGCGGGAGGCCGCGCAGCGCCACCGTCACGCAGTCAGCACAATGGGCTCCAGTGCATCACCTTGCGCCACAATCTTACCAATGGCGGCAGTGTGCACATAGCCCAGCTTGTGCAACGCGGCAATGCAGGCGTCAGCCTGGTTGGCGGGCAGGCTGGCCAGCAGGCCGCCGGCAGTTTGTGGGTCAAATATCAGCGGGTAACGCGGGTGTTTGACAAATTCTTCCTGGTTACGCAGGGCGCGGCGCAGGCGCACATTGGCACCCTGCAAGGAGCTGACAATGCCCAGGGCCACGCATTCTTCTGCGCCGTCCAGTATCGGCAGTTTGGATAAATGCAGCTCGGCATCCACGCCCGAGGGCCGTGTCATCTCCACCAAATGGCCCAGCAGGCCGAAGCCGGTGAGGTCGGTGCACGAGGTGGCGCCATATGCCGTCAAGCATTGCGCGCCCAGGCGGTTAGACACCACCATGGACTGCAGCGCACCGTCAATCCAGCGGCCCTTGGCGGCCAGCTGGGCGTGCGCGGCAAACAGCGTGCCGGTACCAATGGGTTTGGTAAGGATCAATATATCGCCCGGTTGCATGCCGTTTTTGCGCAAAATTTTGCTCGGGTCATCGTCGATCAAACCGTTGACCGCAAAGCCCAGCGCCAGCTCTTTGCCTTCACCCGTGTGGCCGCCTACAAGTGCGCAGTTGGCATCGTTCAATACCTCCTGCGCGCCGGTCATCATCTGGAACAGCACGTCTTCTACCTTGGCCTCCAGGCCCGGTGGCACGGTGGCGATGGCGGTGGCCGACTGCGCCTGTGCGCCCATGGCCCAAATGTCACCCAGCGCGTGGTTGGCAGCTACCTTGCCAAAGATGTAGGGGTCGTCAATGAAGGCACGGAAAAAGTCCACCGAATGCACCATGGCCTTGCCGGGCGGCACGCGCACCACGGCGGCATCGTCAGGGTCTTTCAAGCCGATGATGAGGTCGTCACGGTCCACCGGGTGCAGGTTGCTCAGCGCGCGCGACAGCACCGTGGCGCCTACCTTGGCACCGCAGCCGCCGCAGCGCATGGCAATGGCCGATATAGCTTGCAGGGATTCTTCGTTGGTGAGTTTGACGCTGCTTTTTGCGCTGCTGGCAGCGGGCGGTGCGGCGTGGGCATCCATGGCCGGGAAGTCTTGAAACTTGCGCATAAAGCGCTTGTCTATCCAGTCTTTCCATTGCCACACCCAGCTACCTGCAAAGCCCAGCCAGGCGCGCGAGGCTATGGCGTATTGGTCGCCCGTGCTGATGAGTGCTAACCAACTGGTTTGCGGGCGGTAGGCTTGTAACGCGGTCCCCTCCACTGCGCGGCGCAGGTTCTCGGTTAGCGGTGGGCCTTGGCGCACGGCAAATACGCCGGCCTTCTCCAGCTTGTAGTTGACCATGCTGGCTATGTCGCCTGCGGCAAAAATGTTGGGGTCGGTCAGGGTTTGCAGGTTGTCGCTGACTTTGATAAAGCCTTCGTCGTCCAGTACCAGCCCGGTTTGTTGCAGCCAAGGGGCACCGCCGGCCCGCGTCACCCAAATAATTTCATCCGCATCCAGAGTCTCGCCCGACGCTGTTTGCAAGCTGCCTGCACGCACTTGGTTGACGGCGGCGTTCACATGTACGCGCACGCCGCGGTCGGCCAGTACCGCTTCAAAGCGCCTGCGCACACCGGCGTTGTGGGTGGGCAAAATGGTGGCGATATTGGTGAACAAATGGAACACCAGATCGTCGGGGCTACGCCCTAAACTTTTCAGCTCGTTGCGCAAGCGAAATTGCATGGCCAGGGTGAGTTCTACGCCACCTGCGCCTGCACCCACCACGGCAATGGTGGTTTTGCCCGCATGGCTTTTCACGCGCTCCAAAAGCGTCACCCAGCGGTCGTTAAAGCGTTGAATGGGTTTGACAGCCACCGCATGTTCAGCGGCACCGGGCACAGCGCCCAGTTGCGGTGTAGAGCCAATGTTGATCGACAGCAGGTCATAAGGCACGGGCGGGCGGTTGCGGCACAGCACCTTCTTGCTCGCGCGGTCAATGCCAATGACTTCGTCTCTGAACAAACGCGCCCCTGCAAACACACACAGCCGGCTTAGGTCAATATGCACGTCGTCATAGCCATAGTGCCCCGCCACATAGCCCGGCAGCATGCCGGAGTAGGGCGTATGCATGTCGGTGCAAATAAGGGTCAGGCGCACACCGGGTATCGGCCTCATGCCAAAACTTTTGATCACTCCGACGTGGCTGTGGCCACCGCCTATCAATACGATGTCTCTCAATACCGGTTGCTCAGCGCTTTGCATAGATGACTATTTTTTAAAGTGATTGGATGACTTGTAGCAAAGCGTTTAGTTCAGCCTGCGGCGTAAAAAGCGGTGCGCGCAGGGCGCATTGTTGCTTAAGTTGGTCTAGGAAGGCGACCTCGTCCTTACAGCGCTCCAGCAGTTTAGCCAAAGCCGCAGCATCGCCCACAGGAAAATAGCCCGCATAGTCCGCGCCCAGCATCCCCACGTTGCCTGGAATATTCGATGCAATGACTGGCGTGCCGCTGCACACGGCTTCCATAATGACGTGCGCGCCACCTTCCATCTTGCTGGTGTGCACCAGCACGTGTGCGCGCTGTATTTTGGCGCGGGTTAATGTATGTTTTAAGGCGCCAGCCCAATGATAATTAGCACAGATAGCTACTGTATTTATAGCATCTTGGGTTAACTTGGCATCCAAGCCTGCACCAATGTGCTCAATACGTATATCCTCGCGGGCGCGCAGCAGTTGCGCGGCAGCAAACAAGGTCTGCGGCGATTTCTCGTCCCGCAAGTGGCCCACCATCACGGCGCGCAGGCAGCGCTGGGTTTTAGGCAAGGTCTTGCGCGCGGTGGTCGACTGCAGCACCACATGGGTTTTGCTGCGGTGCTGCGGTTTTAACTCATGAATTCCCAGTGGTTGCAGAACTATTAAACTCGCCGCTGCATCCAAAGAGGCTTGCGCCTGCGGATCAGTATGAATGTCCCGGTACAAATCTGTCCCGGTTAACGCTACGATCAAGCCTGCGCTGCCATGCTGGGCGTGCCATGCTGCTACAGATGCTGCGCTGCGCCTGGCGTGCAGGGCCAGCAGGATGTCGTCTGACTGCCCCTGTGCGTCTGGCCATTCTTTGATGATGCGGGTACCATAATGCGCAGACAGCAGGCTTGCCCAGCGTTTGGCAGTTTGCCAGTTGCCATTGTTGGCATCTTGCAGGGCGGGGCTTACGATTACGATGTGTTTGGAGACCATGACAGCTCAAATTATGCGGTACAACCAGCCTTCTGCGGCTAGCCTTGCGGCAAATAACGGGAGGGCCGAGCCTGCCCAAACCGACTGGCGCTGTGCCAATGCGGCGCAGATGGCTGCAGGGCTGCAAGCTATTCGCGCACGCACACTGGCTGTATTTGACGCTTACCAGGTAGCCGGTGCCCTGCAACTGCACTACAGCGAAGAACTCAATCCGCCGCTGTGGGAGCTGGGGCATCTGGGCTGGTTCCAGGAGCTGTGGGTAGGCCGCAACCCACAGCGTGATGCTGGCATACGCTATGACCACGCGCTGGCGCGGGGGCCGTCACTTTTAGCGCAGTCGGATAGCTGGTATGACTCCAGCGCCGTGGCGCACACAGCGCGCTGGCACTTGCCGCTGCTGGCACCCGACGCATGCAAAGCTTACCTGGCGGCCACCTTGGCGCAAACCCTGGCGCTGCTGGCTGCGGCAAATAGCAGCGACGACGCCCTGTACTTTTACCGCCTGGTTATGTTCCACGAGGCCATGCACCTGGAGGCCGCGGTGTACATGGCGCAGGCGCTCGGCGTGGCGGTACCCGCATCTTGCTTTACCGAAAACACTACTTATTTAATAGCAGGCTGTGCTATTAAATGCTGGGCTGGTGGCCAATTGTCTATAAAAAATCAAGCTTGGAGCCTCGGTTCAAGCCGTAACGGTTTTGCTTTTGATAACGAGCTGGGCGCACACACAGTGCCGCTGGCAGACTTCTGCATCGATGCACACGCCGTTACTTGGGAGCAATACCTCGGCCATGTGCGCACCACCGGTTGCCCGCTGCCGCGCTACGTGCGCCAAGCTGGCGAAGGCTTTGAGCAGCAGGTGTTTGGCCAGTGGCGGGTCGTGGCGTTGAACCAACCCGCAGTGCATATCAGCCACCCTGAAGCGTTGGCCTACTGCACCCACATGGGCCGCAGGCTGCCCACCGAGGCCGAGTGGGAGTGCGCCGCGATGACGCAACCCGACTTTGCCTGGGGCGAGGTATGGGAGTGGACGGCCAGCGCGTTCAACCCCTACCCCGGTTTTGTGGCCCACCCGTACCGCGACTACTCTGCACCTTGGTTTGGCACGCGCCCCGTGCTGCGCGGCGCGTGCACCGCCACCCAAGCCATGATGCGCAGCGCCAAGTACCGCAACTACTTTATGCCGCAGCGCACCGATATTTATGCGGGGTTTAGAACCTGTGCACTGTAAGGACGTAGCCTAGGCGGCTGCCCACAATACCGCAAAATAACCTTGCGCGTCGGTCCAATACTGTGTTGATTTGAAGCCAGCCGATTTGAGCAGCGCCGAGAAACTGTCAACCGTCCATTTGTAGGAGTTTTCGGTGTGAATACGTTCACCCGCGGCAAATGCGCTTTCGCACGCTTGGCCCTCCAGCGTCCAACGCACGGTGAGCGCTTGGCGTGCTTCCAGGTGCATCTCAATGCGGGACAATTTGGTGTTAAAAAAAGCCACGTGCTTCCAGTTGCGCACATCAAAGTTGCTGCCCAGCAGGGTGTTGATATGGCGCAGCATGTTGAGGTTAAACGCGCCAGTGACACCCAGCGGGTCGTCGTAGGCAGGCTCGAGCACCTCGACGGGTTTTACCAAATCCACACCGATCAGCAAACCTCCACCGCTCTGGCCTTGGGCGCACAGGTGTTGTACGCGCCGCAAAAATGCGCGCGCGTCATCGGGCGCAAAGTTGCCAATGCTCGACCCGGGGTAGAAGGCGGCAATCGGGTGTTGCTGGGCCTCGGCCAGCAAAGGCCCGGGTAAATCCAGGGTGTGCGAAAAATCCATACCCACGCCCGCCATGCTGATGTGGGGGTGCTGTTTGCTTAAACCCGCCAGCACGCCGCGCAGATAGCTGGCTGAAATGTCGATGGCAATGTACTGGCTGGGCTTGAGCGCGCCAAACAGGCTAGCCGCTTTGGTGCAGCTACCGGCGCCGAGATCGACCAGGCACGCGCCCGCGGGCAGGGTGTCGGCCAATACGCTGCGCTGGTCGGCAAAGATGGCAGCCTCTGTACGCGTGGGGTAGTACTCGGGCAGCTCGGTAATGGCGTCGAACAGGCGAGAGCCTAGAGCGTCGTACAGGTATTTAGGGGACGTGTGGGCTTGCGTGGCGCACAGGCCTTCGCTCAGTTCGGCCCGGATGCTGCTGGGGTTAGCGGCGTACAGGTCATAAAAACGCAATGCAGGCATAGGGCGGACAAAAAGTGGTGGTGGTTGTAAGAAGCTAGCCGCACAGAAGACTGATAGCAGGTAGTACTTCGTCAGGCGCTTGGGAACTTATCTTACACGGCGCTAGCCTAAAGCCAAACTGCCCAAGCACGTTGGCAAACAGCCAAGCGGCCTGCACGGTTTCTGCAATCCTGAGAGAATCAACCCATTGTCCCGTATGAGGGGCTTTTTTTTGGAGTCATAGATGCGTCGTTTAGCATTGAAATCATTTTTAGCTGTTGCCACCTTGGCGATAACGGGCACTGCTTTTTCGCAGCAGGTTTTCCGCATCACCGCCATTCCCGACGAATCGCCAACCGAACTGGCCCGCAAGGCTGGCCCCTTGGTCAAGTACCTCGAAGGCAAGCTGGGCATGAAAGTGGAGTACACCCCGGTAACCGACTATGCCGCCTCGGTGGAGGCTCTGGCCAACAAGCAGGTAGACCTGGCCTGGTTTGGCGGTTTTACCTTTGTGCAGGCCAATGTGCGCTCCGGCGGCAAGGCCGTGCCACTGGTACAGCGCGAGGAGGACGAAAAGTTCAAGTCCGTGTTCATCACCACCGACGCGTCCATCAAAACCCTGGCTGATTTGAAAGGCAAAACCTTGAGCTTCGGTTCGCAGTCCAGCACCTCGGGCCACCTCATGCCGCGCAGCTTTTTGCTCGATGCCAAAGTTGACCCTGACAAAGACTTGAAGCGCGTAGCCTTCTCGGGCGCGCATGACGCGACGATTGCCGCCGTAGCGGCGGGCAAGGTAGACGCTGGCGCGCTGAACATCTCGGTGTGGGAGAAGTTTGTTGCCGATAAAAAAGTAGACCCTGCCGTAGTGCGCGTGTTCTACACCACGCCTGGCTACTACGACTACAACTGGAAGGTGCATGCCGACATGCCCGCCGCACTGAAAGAAAAGCTGGCCAAGGCATTTTTAGATTTGAACAAAAACACCCCCGAAGGCAAAGAAATTTTAGAGCTGCAACGCGCTACCCGCTTTGTGGCTACCAAGGCCGACAACTACAAAGGTATTGAGGCAGCAGCCAAAAATGCGGGCCTGCTGAAGTAATGTGCCAAGCCAATAGCACCGCAGACAGCTATGTATTTAGTAGCTGCTTGTGCTATCTTCTATTGGGCTAGAGGCCTAATCTCCTCAAAATCAAGGCCTCTAACGCCCAGCCTATGCATATCTCCCTTCAACACACCAGCGCCCGCCACCCGGCGGCGCCTGCGTCTGCACCGGCTGCAGTGCGCGGCATCACGCTGGACATTGCCGCGGGTGAGCAAGTTGCTGTAATTGGCCCGTCTGGCGCTGGTAAAACTACACTGCTGCACGCCCTGGCCTGCGCGCTGCGACCATCAGCAGGCAGCGTGCTGCTGGGCGGGCGCAACCCGTGGACGCTATCGCGCGCTGATCTGCAGGTGCTGCGGGGCCAGCTCTTTTTAGCGCCGCAAGTGCCGCCCCTACCGCCGCGCCAGCGCGTCATAACCGCCGTGCTGGCCGGGCGCCTGCCACACCAATCGCTGCTAACCAGCTTGAAAAGCCTGTTTTATCCCAACGACATCCCGTTGGCCGATGCTGCATTGATGCGCTTTGATTTGAGCGAAAAACTGTTTGAACGGGTGGACCGCTTATCAGGCGGCGAGCGCCAGCGCGTAGGCTTGGCGCGTGCCTTGGCTAGCGATGCGCAACTGATTTTGGTAGACGAACCACTCAGCGCCCTCGACCCAACCCGCGCTGTGCAAGCTATTACCACGCTCACCAGTGCCGCGCGCGAAAAGCAGGCCACCCTAGTAGCCACTCTGCACCACGTAGAGATGGCATTGCAGTACTTTCCCCGCATCATTGGCCTGCGGGACGGCGAGCTGGCTTTTGACCTGCCTGCAGCACAGGTCACACAGCAACTGTTGCGTGATTTGTACGCCCAGCATCTGCACGAGTTGACCGGGCCCGCACCCGAGGTGCTTGATATGCCAGCCACCGCCGCCCTGCCTGCGGTAATGCACTGCCGCTAAACCCCCATGGCCAGCGCTGTAGCCACCTCTGCGCCCTTGCCATCGCGGCGCGACCCGGCCTGGTCTGGGCGTGTGTTTTGGCTGCTGTTCGCTCTCGTGCTGCTATGGCCCATGCTGGTGCTGACCGAGTTCAAGCCCTGGACTTTATTTGATGCCGCCAGTCTGAAACCCACACTTCGATTTTTAGGCGATTTTTTTCCACCCAAGTTAGATGCCGAGTTTTTAAGGTTGGTAGCCAAAGAGACTTGGCGCACGGTAGCCATGGCCACGGCGGGCATTGCGCTGGCCTTGGTATTGGCCATTCCGTTGAGCCTGCTGTCGGTACGGGTGCTGTCGGTGTCCGCACTGGCGGGCCGTATGGCCGTGCTGCCTGCCCTGCTGCGCACGGTGCTGCGCTGGGCCATGATTGTGCTGCGCAGTGTGCCCGAGCTCATCTGGGCGCTGGTGTTTGTGCGCGTGGTGGGCCTGGGCCCCACGGCGGGTGTGATTGCCATTGCACTGACCTACGGCGGCATGCTGGGCAAGGTGTATGCCGAGATTTTAGAAAGCGGCGAGGGCCATGCCACGCAAAGCCTGCTGCGCAATGGTAGTGGGCGCCTGCAGGCCTTTTTTTACGCCCTGCTGCCGCAAAACGCGGCCGAGCTAACCAGCTATACCGTCTACCGCTGGGAATGCGCCATCCGCTCGTCGGCCGTATTGGGCTTTGTGGGCGCGGGCGGGCTGGGCCAGTTGATGGACTCGTCGATGAAGATGTTCAACGGCTCGGAGGTTGCCACGATGCTGCTGGTGTTTATGGCCCTGGTGTGGCTGGCCGACCGCGCCAGCGCTTGGCTGCGTTTGCAATTAGGGTAGAGACGCCATGAACCTGCCTCCGGTGAACACCGTTGCTGCCAATGAAAGATTCAGGCTGCCGCCACCGCTGTTTGACGCGCGCTGCAAAGCCTGCTGGTTTGTCTTTGGCCTTATCTGCCTGACCATCGCCAGTTTTTGGACGCTCGATCTGAAATGGGCGCAATTTTTCAGCGCCGACGCTATGCGCAAAATGGGCAAGTTCATCCAGGAGCTGCTGGTACCTGAGGTATCCCCTAAGTTTTTAGGGAAACTCTGGTGGGCCGCGTGCGAAACCTTGGCCATGAGCGCGCTGGGCACCCTCATAGCGGCTGTCCTGGGCTTGGCGCTGGCCTTGCCTGCCAGCAAAGCCTATGCCGATGACCCGGCGCGCTGGCGGGGCATCACGCGCCTGGTGTTAAACGCCCTGCGCAGCATTCCCGAGCTGGTGTGGGCGGCGCTGCTGCTGATCAGCGCAGGCCTTGGGCCGCTGGCTGGCACGCTGGCTTTGGCTTTGCACACCACGGGCGTGCTGGGCCGTCTGTTTGCTGAAAGCATCGAAAATGCGGGCGCTGGCCCGGCGGTTGCATTGCGCATCCGCGGTGTCAGTGAAGCGAAAATATTTTGGTACGCTACGCTGCCGCAAATCTTGCCGCAGCTGGTCAGCTACACGCTGTACCGTTGGGAAAACAACATTCGTGCTGCGGCAGTGCTGGGTGTGGTCGGCGCAGGCGGCCTGGGGCAAATGCTGGCTTTTCACATGGGGCTT
Organism: Polaromonas sp.; assembly: GCA_043766985.1. Classification (GTDB taxonomy): domain Bacteria; phylum Pseudomonadota; class Gammaproteobacteria; order Burkholderiales; family Burkholderiaceae_C; genus JAAFIP01. The sequence goes on along the minus strand of JAYUHM010000229.1, from coordinate 60 downwards.
TTTCAAATGCAGGAAACCAGCAGCATTTTGCTGGCGATGTTGCTGATGGTGGCGCTGGTA
>JAYUHM010000228.1:0-3460 GCA_043766985.1 Polaromonas sp. | reverse complement strand
GCCTTCCGACCCGGCGCCTTCCTGAAGGCCGCAAACACCCCAACCCTCAGATCCGCCCACCCGGGCATCTTTTTCGTTCCAGGAGCCAAACATGCCAGTTTTCCAGTCAGGCCAGATCAACACGACCGCGCTGGTGGTGCCCGATCTTTACGTGCAGATAACGCCCCCGCAGCAGCAGTACCTCAACGGGCTTCCGACCAATATCCTGGGCATCGTCGGCACGGCGTCGTGGGGGCCCGTCAACAGTCCCGCCGTCATTGGCACACTGGCACAGTTTGGCGCACTGTTCGGCAACGTCAACGCCCGCAAATACGACCTTGGGACGCAGGTTGCCACCGCTTTCCAGCAAGGCGCCAACAATTTCCGCGTGGTGCGCGTGACAGACGCCACCGACGTGGCCGCCAGTGCGGTGGTGCTGACAACCTGCATCACGTTTTCCAGCCGCTACACCGGCACCTTCGGCAACGGCATTCAGGCCACGGTTTCTGTCGGGTCGAAAACCGGCACCTTCAAGGCGGTGGTGGGCGCGCCTGGCTTGGTGCCAGAGGCATTCGACAACATCGGATTCGGCCTGGCCGGCAACGCAATCTGGGTGGCGATGGCAGCGGCCATCAACAACGGCACCGACTCGTTACGCGGCCCGTCTCAGATCATCGTCGCATCGGCTGGCGCTGGCGTGACTGCACCGGCATCGGCAACCTACAACTTGGCCGGCGGCACGGACGGCGCGACGACCATCACCGCAGCGGTTCTTGTCGGCCAAGACACGGAGCCACGCAAAGGGATGTACGCACTGCGCAACACACTGGCCAGCATCGCACTGCTGGCCGACAGCGACGACAACACGACGTGGAGCGCGCAGGTGGCATTCGGCTTGTCGGAGGGCATCTACATGGTGCTGACCGGCCCGAGCGGCGACAGCATCAGCAGCGCGGTGACGGTCAAGGCCACTGCCGGCATTGACAGCTACGCCGCGAAGCTGATGCTCGGCGATTGGGTGTACTGGCTGGACACGTACAACGGCTTTTTGCGGGTGGTCAGCCCGCAGGGTTTTGTCGCCGGCCTGCTGTCCGCCATGTCCCCCGAACAATCCAGCCTGAACAAGCGGCTGCAAGCCGTCGTCGGCACCCAAAAAAGCTATGCAAACCAGCAGTACAGCAGCGCTGATTTGCAGGTGCTTGGGATTGCCGGTATCGATGTAATCACGAATCCCGTGCCTGGCGGCGCCTACTTTGGCCCACGGTTTGGTCACAACACCAGTTCCAACCCGGTGAACAACGGGGACAACTACACCCGCATGACAAACTACATTGCCTACACGCTCAATGCGGGTATGGGCCGGTTTGTTGGGAAACTTCAAAGTGCTGGCGTGCGCGCCCAGGCAATGGCCACGCTGTCCACCTTTATGTCCAACATGGAGCAGCAGGGGCTTATCGGTGATCCGAACGGCGGCGCGGCCTTCTCGGTGCAGATCGACGCCAGCAACAACCCGGGGTCTCGGGTGGCACTCGGGTACATGCAGGCTGACGTGAAAGTGAAATATCTCTCAATTATAGAGAAGTTTCTCATCAACGTTGAGGGCGGAACGTCGGTGCAGATTGTCCGCACATCAACGCAGTTCGCCTGACCGCCTGAACATTTCGCCACCAAGGCCGCCGCCTGGCTGCTTTTTGAATTCTGGAGTACACCATGCCGCTGAACAGTTTTTCAACCGGCCGGGATGTGACGCTCACCATCGTCACGGCAACCGGCCCGCTCAATTTTAACCTGGTCACCGGGTTCCATTCGTTGCCGGAAATGGCCGAAATCAAGGTCAAGGGTATCGACGGAATAACCCGCCATGCACGGTTCTTTGACGGCTGGCGCGGCGGGTTTGATGTCGAGCGCTCTGATTCGACGGTAGATGATTATTTCGCGCAACTTGAGTCGAATTTTTACTCTGGCATCAATGAGATTGGCGCAACCATCACCGAAACCATTGCCGAGCCGAATGGTTCGGTGACGCAATACCGGTATTTGAATGTCCTGCTGAAACTTGACGACGCGGGTGGATGGATGGGCGATCAGACGGTGAAACAAAAAATCAGTTTTGTCTCATCGCAGCGCAAGAAGGTGGCGTGAGAATGACCAAGATCACGATGATCGACAGCCCCGCATCGCAGGTGGTGGCCAAAGCATTGGTGTCAGCCCAAGTGCACGACAGCACCGGCCGTGCCATCACCATCCGGAGGCCCGGCGTGCTGGCGCAGTTTCGTTTGATCGAGGCGCTGGGCGACACGGCCAAAAACGAGGTTTACACCCGGATGGCGCTGCCGCTGATCTACGTGGCAGAGATCGACGGCGACGCGCTGGTGCCAATCACGCGCAAGAGTGAACTCGAAGCGCTGATTCAGCGGCTTGACGAGGCAGGCATCGAGGCAGTGATGGCCGGTGTGGCCGAAAACTTTGGCACGACAGACCCGGAAAAGGACAAGGCCGACCTAAAAAACTAGCGCAGGCTGCACCGGTGAGGGAATGCCTTTGGCTGGTGCGAAACGGCATCCCTTTCGATGTGGCCTTTGCGGTTGATGAGGTGACGCGCGCAGCCTGGTGCATCGTGTTCAGCGAAATGGAGGGCCGGGTTTTTGACTGGTCCGCCATGCTATTCAAGGATCTAGAATGAAAGAATTCAAGACTTTCGCCGGCATGGCTCGGCACTTTGCTCGGCTGGCCACATTCGGGCCCGAAGTGGTTGATGCAATTGCCGAGAAAGCGGGCGAGACGATCCAGGGCAACGCGAAAGCCAAGCTCGGGCACTACCAAGCCGCATCGGGCCCGTTCGCCGGCTGGGCGCCGCTGTCGGCCGCAACACAGATCGAGCGGCAGGAGCTGGGCTTCGCGCCCAACGATCCTTTGCTGCGCTCGGGCCAGCTTCGGGATGCCATCGAAATGAGCGTGGTGCACGATGGCGTGGTGGTGGGGGTCAAACCGGGCCCGCACGTCGAGCCGGATGGCCGCGTGGAGGATGTCGGCGAAATCGCCATCAGCATGGAACTCGGTGGCCGCGCGCCGCCGCGCCCGTTCCTCGGCCCAGCCGCGTTCGAGGCAAAACCGAAGGTGGGGCGCTTGGCGGGCGTGGCAGTGATTGCGTGGATTTCCGGGAGGAACTGGCTGAAACCACCTCAGTCGATCAAATTTCCGTAGATCGATAGCAGCAGCACCGAGCCCCAGAAGATGGCAAACAAGATCCAGCCCTGCCGCGCCCTGCTGGACCAGCACCAGCGCTGCCACAATGTCGGGCGCGGCGGCATCTTGCGGGGGATGTACCTGGCCGGCGCCGGGTACTGCACGTATTTGCTTCTGTCAGCCAGCCATTCATGAATCCGCAACAGCAACCGCAAAGCAACTCCTAGGGGCCGATCATCTTTGAAGCATATGCAATTGGCGTCACGCTGAAGCTGAATAATCTAATCAGCCCGCA
>JAYUHM010000227.1:0-3469 GCA_043766985.1 Polaromonas sp. | reverse complement strand
CGCTGTTGTCCTTTTGGGACTCTTCCTGGATGATGCGCAAAATTTGCAGGGCCGACGATTCGGTGTCGCGCACATGGCCTGAGCCACCGCAGCGTGGGCAGGGGATAGACGCACCTTCGGACAAGGTAGGGCGCAGGCGCTGGCGGCTCATTTCCATCAGGCCAAATTTGCTGATGGTGCCAAACTGTACGCGGGCGCGGTCTTGGCGCAGGGCATCGCGCAGGCGGTTTTCGACGTCGCGGCGGTTGCGTGACTCTTCCATGTCGATAAAGTCGATGACGACCAGGCCGCCCAAGTCGCGCAGGCGCATCTGGCGGGCCACTTCGTCGGCGGCTTCCAGGTTGGTGCGGGTGGCGGTCTCTTCAATGTCGCCGCCTTTGATGGCGCGGGCCGAGTTCACGTCCACCGATACCAGGGCTTCGGTTTGGTCAATCACGATGGCGCCGCCAGAGGGCAGCGTGACGGTGCGGGCGTAGGCGGATTCGATCTGGTGTTCGATCTGGAAACGGCTGAACAGCGGCACATCGTCGCGGTAGCGCTTGACCTTGCTGGCATGCTCGGGCATGACGTGCGCCATAAACTGGTGCGCCTGCTCGAAAATGTCGTCGGTGTCGATGAGGATATCGCCCACGTCGTTGTGGAAGTAATCGCGGATGGCGCGGATCACGAGGCTGGATTCCTGGTAAATCAGGAATGCGCCTTTACCGGCCTTGCCGGCTTCGTCAATCGCAGACCACAGCTTGGTCAGGTAGTTCAGGTCCCATTGCAGCTCGGGTGCGCTGCGGCCAATGCCTGCGGTGCGGGCGATGATGCTGGCACCTTGCGGGTAGACCAGCTGGTCCATGGCTTCCTTCAAGTCGGCACGGTCTTCACCTTCGATACGGCGGCTCACGCCACCGCCACGGGGGTTGTTAGGCATCAGCACCACATAGCGGCCTGCCAGACTGATAAAGGTAGTCAGGGCGGCACCTTTGTTGCCGCGCTCTTCCTTTTCTACCTGCACCGCCAGCTCTTGGCCTTCGCGGATCACGTCCTGGATGCGCGCCTGGCTGGGCGATACATTGCCATTAAAGTATTGCTTTGAAATCTCTTTGAACGGCAAAAAGCCGTGGCGGTCTTCGCCGTAGTCAACAAAACAGGCCTCTAGCGAAGGCTCGACGCGGGTAACCACGGCCTTGTAGATGTTGCCTTTGCGCTGCTCGCGGCCTTCGATTTCGATCTCGTAGTCCAGCAGTTTTTGGCCATCGACAATGGCCAGGCGTTTTTCTTCCACTTGCGTGGCATTAATCAGCATGCGTTTCATGCATTTCTCCTAGTGCAGCCAACTGGCTGCGTGCTTCAACAGACGCGGTGGGCGTCAACGAATGCCAGAGAGACGTGAAACGAAACGGGTGGAATTGCCGTAGGTCTGCGATACTTCGGCGCTTTTTAAGCGCGAAGCCGCAGCACAGGCGCGGGGAGTGGGGTGAGGGGGTACAAGACAAGCGTGGCGACTAATTTTGCTATTAATTGCGTAGCTACTCGTGCTATGTTCTGTTGGGCTAGCGATGATTTAAGCATGCCAAAAGCAGCGGGAGACCGCTTCAGGCTGGCATGCATCAGGGCTAATAAGAACATCATCTCAACATCAATCCGAACAATAAGTTGAGTTTGCAACGCAACTCATCGTTTTTGGGTATTCCGTAACAGTGTTTCGTAGTTCAACGTCGGCTCGTCCGCCGTGGCATTTGTACCGCTTGCAGCTTGGGCTGCGTAGCCTGCACATTTGCCATGCCGGTGGCATCGACCTCTAGTTTGAGCGTATTCAGCGGTTTAAAGTTGTTATCAAGTCGTCCACAACTGGTCTAAACTCAGATAAATCAACCACTTAAACGCAAAAGCTAGTGAAAAACATTATAGGCGGGAAACAGCCCGTTTCGTTTTAAGCCCTGCATGCTACGGTAGGGGAATATAATGTTCCTATGTTTCATTCCCATGAAGGATGCCGCCATGCACGCCGTCAATGTCAGCACACTGAAAAATAACCCTACCCAGGCACTGCAATGGGCGCAAACGCAGCCCGTGGTGGTCATGAACCGCAGTACACCTTTCGCCATGGTGGTAGGAATGGACAGCTTGCCCGGTGACCAAGCCCCCCACGCGCGCATGGCTTTGGCGGTGAGCTTATTCAAAGACGGTGGCCTGTCCTGGATGCAGGCTGCAAAGTACGCCCAGTGCAGCGCATCACAGTTTATGAAGCACCTGGCCCGGCTGGGTATCCCCATCATCGACATGAGCGAAGAAGACGTGCAGCACGATTTCGACACCCTCACGCAATGGCTGGCTAAATGAGTCTGGCAGTGGGACAGGCCGCGTCAGTGTTGCGGGCCCCTTTGCAGCGTCGCCTAATTCTGGCCGATGCCAGTCCGCTGATCGGTTTAAGCCTGATTGACCAACTGCCTCTCTTACCCGCCATCTTTGGCAGCGTACAGGTAGCACCTATTGTGTTGAGCGAGGTGCTGACCGGGCAATTCGACACGGGCGAGGCAGCCATCCGCGCAGCTTTGGCCTAAGGCTGGCTCAGCGTGTGCAATGCGCCCCTAGCCGATATTGCGCTGCTGACGCTAGATCCTGGAGAGACGCAGTCGATTTTGCAGGCCTGCACCTTGGCACAGCAGGGCTTGTCACCTGTTTTGCTCATGGACGAAAAAGCGGGCAGGGCCGCCGCCGCCGAGCTGGGCTTGCCCTGCCTGGGCACCGCTGCCATCATTGCCATGGCCAAGCAACTGGGCTTGATCTCCAGCGCGGCTCGCGTGCTGGAGCAGCTATTTCAAACCGACTTTCGCATCTCCAAGCGCATCATGCGGGCGGTGCTGGCCAACGTGGGTGAGACGCTATGAGCCATACCCCCGCACCCGCACCCTCCGCCACCCTGGTCACCATTGATGAATCGTCCGAAGGCCAGCGGCTGGACAACTTTTTACTGCGCGAGCTTAAAGGCGTGCCCAAAACCCATGTCTACCGCATCATCCGCAGCGGCGAGGTGCGTATTAATAAAGGTCGGGTGAGTGCTGACACCCGCATTGCCGAGGGCGACTTGGTGCGCCTGCCGCCGGTGCGCGCGTCTGAACGCGCTGAAGAAAAAGCCCATGCCATGGCAGCGCTGTCGGCAAAGGCCGCCAAAGCGGCCAGCAGCGGGCAGGGCGGCAGCGCCGCCACATCGGCGGGTGGCTTCGCGCCGGCCAAGGATTTCCCTATTCTGTTTGAGGACGACAGTTTCCTGGCCGTCAACAAACCGGCAGGCGTGGCCGTGCATGGCGGCTCAGGCGTGAGCTTTGGCGTGATTGAGCAATTGCGCATGGCGCGGCCACGCGCACCCTATTTGGAGCTGGTGCACCGACTGGACCGGGATACCTCGGGCATTTTGCTGGTCGCCAAAAGGCGCAGCGCGCTGAAAAAGCTGCAAAACCAGTTCCGCGAGCGCGAAACC
>JAYUHM010000226.1:0-9203 GCA_043766985.1 Polaromonas sp. | reverse complement strand
GTTGAACGAACGGATCATACGTGCAGCGTATTATGCATGGCGTAATATGTAAAGCGTAATAGTGCGTTTTGCCGAAGCGGCCGCGCTGGCATGCCTACATTGCAGCGCAGTCGACACACTCGGCCCTGGATTGGCGGAGCGCGCGAAATCGAGTCATACAGGAAACGTTTCCGTTGTTACCGCCACGGGCCAAAGCCAATCGGACGGGATTATTGTGTCGTATCAACCACTTGTCTGCTGTGGTGCACAAAAATACCGTGTTCTGGGGAATGTTTTCCTTCCACCATGCGGAAATGGTTTCCAACCAATTGATTTATATCGCTAAAAAACATGCTGCAGTGCGATAACACACCTTCAAAAACAGCTGAAGTTCGCTATAGTCAATCCCAGAGCGATCCGCGGATGCCAAACGCGTTCAGCGGGTCCGGATCTTCGGTGCACATCGCGAAGATTCCGGGGAAGGAAACGATCTGCACCGTCCCGTCGCGCGTAAATCGCCCGCCCAAGCGCCCGAACCCGAGGGCGTCGAAGCAGCGACAGATGAAGCGGTCACCGCAGCGTGTGACTACCGACGTAAACGTGATGGAGCTACCAAGATGAGCACGAACTACAACCTGGAAGTCGAACGGCTGAAAAAGGACTGGGCGGAGAACCCCCGCTGGAACGGAATCGAGCGCGGGTACACGGCGGAGGACGTCGTCCGTCTGCGCGGTTCGGTGCACATCGAGCACACGCTCGCCAAGCGCGGATCCGAGAAGCTGTGGAAACTGCTGCACGACGAGCCGTTCGTCAACACGCTCGGCGCGATGACCGGCAATCAGGCGATGCAGCAGGTCAAGGCGGGCCTGAAGGCGATCTACCTGTCGGGCTGGCAGGTCGCGGCCGACGCCAATGTCGCGGGCGAGATGTATCCGGACCAGTCGCTGTATCCGATCAACTCGGTGCCGACGGTCGTCCGCAAGATCAACAACGCGTTCATGCGTGCTGACCAGATCCAGTGGTCGGAAGGCAAGAACGACATCGATTTTTTTGCGCCGATCGTCGCTGACGCCGAAGCCGGTTTCGGTGGCGTTCTCAACGCATTCGAGTTGATGAAGTCGATGATCGACGCAGGTGCCGCGGGCGTGCACTTCGAAGATCAACTCGCATCGGTCAAGAAGTGCGGCCACATGGGCGGCAAGGTGCTGGTCCCGACGCGCGAAGCGTGCGAGAAGCTGATCGCCGCGCGACTCGCCGCCGACGTGATGGGCACGCCGACCATCGTGCTGGCACGGACCGACGCCGAGGCAGCCGACCTTGTCACCAGCGACGTCGACGACATCGACAAGCCATTCTGCACGGGCGAGCGCACCGTCGAAGGTTTCTACAAGACGCGCAAGGGGCTTGACCAGGCGGTCTCGCGTGGCCTCGCGTATGCGAAGTACGCTGACCTGATCTGGTGTGAGACAGGCAAGCCCGACCTGGAATTTGCGAAGGCATTCGCCGACGCGATCCACGAGAAATTCCCGGGCAAGATGCTCGCGTACAACTGCTCGCCGTCGTTCAACTGGGAAAAGTATCTCGATGCATCGACCATCGCGCGCTTCCAGCGCGAGTTGGGCGCCATGGGCTACAAGTTCCAGTTCATCACACTGGCAGGCTTCCACTCACTGAACTACAGCATGTTCGAGCTAGCCCACGGCTACGCTCGCAACAACATGACAGCTTTTGTTGAGTTGCAAGAAAAAGAGTTCGCCGCTGCCAGCAAAGGCTTCACCGCCGTCAAGCACCAGCGCGAAGTCGGCACTGGTTACTTTGACGCCGTGACCACCACGATTGAAGCCAATGCATCTACCGCAGCGCTGAAGGGCTCTACGGAAGATGACCAGTTTTTTGATGCGCACAAAGCCGCTTAATCAGCACACGCCTTAAATGAAAGGCCCGCAGAGTGATCTGCGGGCCTTTTTTATGTACTGAAAAATGCTATAACCCGACTTGATTGTTGAAAAGTTCTATTTTTAGGAGTGCTCGATGCGCCGTCTTAATATTTATGTGGCGATTTTATTTGGCTTGTTCTTCAGTGCGCTGGCCAGCGCGGGAGATGTTTTTCTGGAGACCTTCAAGTCCGAGGCCATTGGCCGCGACTATAAATACACGGTGTACTTGCCTGACGGCTATAAAACCGGCGAGCAGCGTTACCCCGTTTTGTACCTGCTGCATGGCGCGGGTGGCGACGAGAACGAATGGGTAGCTAAAGGCGGCCTGCGCGAGACGATGGACGCGATGATCGCCCGGCGTTTGATTCAACCCATGGTGGTGGTGATGCCCGGGCATACGGCAGCATGGTGGGTAGACGGTGCCAAGGAAAAAGGCGAAACCGCACTGGTCAAGGAAGTGATGCCCCACGCCGAGGCTAAATACCGCGTCGCGGCCGCGAGCGGTGGCCGCTTGATCGCAGGCTTGTCTGCCGGTGGCTATGGCACGCTGAACCTGGTGCTGAAGTATCCCAAGATGTTTACTGCCGCCGCCATTTTGAGCCCGGCCATTTACGACCCCGTGCCCCCCAACCATTCATCGGGCGTGCGCAATCCACCGTTTCAAAAAGACGGCAAGTTTGATGCGGACTTGTGGAAGTCGCTGAACTACCCGGTGCATATCGAAGGCTACAAAAAATCAGGCACCATCGTGCCGCTGTACATCAACTCGGGCGACCACGACACCTTTGGCATTGCCCTGCAATCGGCCATGCTGTACGAGAAGCTGCGTCTGCACCAACCGCGCGCTATTGAGTTTCGCGTGGTGGACGGCGACCACGAGTGGATGGTGTGGCGCGATACTTTGGGTGATGCGTTGCAGTTTATGAATGCGCGCTTGGGCGATAAGAAATAGCTCTTTTTATAAGGGAAATATGGCTCTAGCCCAATAGAACATAGCACAAGCAGCTATGAACTTTATAGTCCTAGTGCCAAGGCTTGGGTTAGCTGCGCTGCAGGAATAGCGCGGCAGCCCGACGTATTTTGCCCACTCCACAGCGGGCTGAAATCCCCCAGACCTTGCTTTTCAGCCGCAGCGCGTAGTGGCGCTATGGCGGCGGTGGCGGTGGGAAAGGGCGGCGAAAGTGTACTCAGCGGCCCCAGCCCCCGCATCACGCGGTTGACGATGCCGCGCGCGGGTCGGCCGGTAAACAACGTGGTTATAGCCGTGTGCTGTGCGGCTGGGCTTTGCAGTGCGGCCCGGTGCACAGCGCTGGTGCTGGCCTCGGGGCACAGCATATAGGCCGTGCCCACCTGCACACCCGCTGCGCCCAGCGCCATGGCCGCGCGCACGCCGGCAGCGTCGGCAATGCCGCCTGCGGCAATCACGGGGCAGGTAACGACGGCCACGATTTGCGGCAACAGGCTGAATGCGCCTTGCTGGGTTAGCAGCTCGGTTGACCAGTCTGTAGGCCAAGGGCTGGACAAGCCAGCGTGTTCGCCATCGGTGTTGGCTGGCAAAAACATGCCTCGGTGGCCCCCTGCCTCCAGGCCTTGGGCGATGATGGCGTCTGCCCCGTGGGCCTGCAGCCAGCGCGCCTCGGCCACCGTGGTAGCGCTAGACAGCACCACCGCGCCCCAGGCTTTCACCCGCGCTAGCAAATCGGGTGCGGGCAAACCAAAGTGGAAGCTCACTACCGGCGGTTTGAACGCCTCCAGCAAGTCGGCAGCGGCGTGCGAGAAGGGCGTACGGCCTGCGCCCGCAGCGATCTTCGACGCGTCAATGCCGTGCTCAGCGTAGTAGGGCGCCAAAGCAGCGCGCCAAGCGGCTTCTTGCGCAGCATCAGGGGCAGGCGGTGCGTGGCAAAAAAAGTTGACGTTGTAGGGCTTGGCGGTTTGCGTAGTGATGGCTTGCAGCTCAGCGCGCAGGGCGTCCAGCGTGAGCATGGCGCAGGGCAGGGAGCCCAAGCCACCGGCGTTGCTGACCGCCACGGCCATGGCGCTACCCTGCACCCCGGCCATAGGCGCCTGGATGATGGGCCAGCGCGTGCCCAGCAGCGTAAGCAGAGGTTGCGACATGGTTTAGCCCAGCGTGACCACCACCGGCACGTGGTCGCTGGGCCGCTCGTTTTTGCGCGGTGCTTTATCGATGGTGCAGGCGGTCACCATGGGTTTGAGCGCATCGCTGACCAGCACATAGTCAATGCGCAGGCCACGGTTGCGGCGGAAGGCAAACTCGCGGTAGTCCCACCAGGTATAGCTTTTCTCAGGCTGCTCAAACAGGCGAAACGCGTCGTGCAAACCCAGGCTAAACAGGTGGTGCAGGTGCTCGCGCTCTTCGGTGGTGTGGTGAATGGTCTCGCGCAGGCCTTCCGGGTCGTAAGTGTCGCGGTCTTCCAGGGTAATGTTGAAGTCGCCTACCAGCACCAGTTGCGGGTGCGCGGCCAGCTCGGTACGCAGCCAGCCCTGCAGGGCGTCCAGCCAAGTCATTTTGTAGGCAAACTTGTCGGTGCCTGGGGCTTGGCCGTTGACAAAATAGCCGTTGACCAAGCGCACGGCGCCCGCTGCGGTAGACAAGGTGCCCGCAATAATGCGCGCCTGGTCGTCGGCAAAACCGGCGATGTTTTTTACCACAGCGTCAACGCTGCTGACCGTCTCATTGCGCGTAAGCAGCGCTACGCCGTTATAGGTTTTTTGGCCAAAAAATGTGCTGCGGTAACCGGCGGCTTCCAGCTCGGCCACGGGGAACTTGTCGTCGCTCAGTTTCAGCTCTTGCAGGCACAGCGCGTCTACCGGGTTGGCGGCCAGCCAGTCTAGTACCTGCGGCAGGCGCACAGTGAGTGAGTTGACGTTCCAGGTGCTTATTTTTACAGTCATATTGGCCTAAGGCCCTTTAAAATATAGCACAAGCTGCTATGAAATAAATAGTGCTTTAAATGTGCAAAAAGGCCAACACGCCGATGATGGCACCTGCCCCGCCGGCTGCAAACATGCCCCATTCCAGCCACTTGCGCCGTGTCAGCAAAGCTATGGCTGCCAAGGCAATGGCGATTTGCAGCACGGTAGTAGCCTGCGCCCAGCGGTGGTGCTGGTGCATTTCGTCGTCAGATTTTTTGTCCCATTCTTTGTAGGTGGCTTCCAGCTTTTCAGCGTCTTTTTTAACGTCGCCTTTTTCGGTTTTATAACGTTTGATCTCGTCGGTATAAAACGCTTTGCGGTCGGCGGGTGCCAGCTCCAAAGCCAGTTCGGCCAGGTTTTGCTTGCTGCTTTTAGCCTGGTAAAAGTTCCACTGGTTTGACGCCTCGGTTTTGCTGATGGCCGCATTGTTTTTGTACAAACCCGCGTTGGCTTGCGTAGCGCCGCCCATGTAGCCAAACATGGCGCCCACGGTGGCAATGATGGCGGTAAAAAGGGCGATCTGGCTGGTAAAGCTGCCGCCCTCTGCCTCGTGGTGTGCGCCCTGCGCTGCATGCTCCAGCGCGTGGTCGTGCGGGCCGTGTACGTGAAATCCTTGTCCTGACATATGTTTCCTTTTTTGTCTCAGTGGGTTAAATGCGTGTGTAAGTCACAAAGCTGATAGCTAGCCCGGTGGACGACAAGTGTGATTCTCGCAGCACTTCGCGCCAAGCGGCGTCTAGTTTGGGGGCAAAAGCATCGCCAGCGAACTCAGCGTCAATTTCTGTGACGACAACCTTGTGAGCCAAGGGCAGCGCCTGCGCGTATATTTGCGCACCGCCAATGACCCATACTGCCGCAGGCTGCGGGTTCATTTGGCTGAGCAAAGACAGGGCATCCTGCAAATCAGAGGATTGCAGCACACCGGGTTGATGCCAGTCAGTTTGCCGCGTCAGCACCAGATTGGTTCTGCCCGGCAGTGGCCGAAACCGCGCAGGCAGTGAGTCCCAAGTCTTGCGTCCCATGATGACCGGGCAACCCAGGGTGGTGCGCTTGAAATGCGCTAGATCTTCTGGCAGATGCCAGGGCATCGTGCCGTCTTTGCCGATAACACGGTGGTGGGCTTGTGCCCAGATAAGGTTGATTTGCATAAGGCGGGAACTGCTATGTGCGGTGGTCGAGTTGATCGATCGAATCGAATCCACGCGAGTTTACAGGAGCCGCCCTAAATTTTGCAGCTTGACGCCTGGCCGCTGGCTGAAAAATTCAAACCCAAAACCCAATGGATGTGGTCAAAGCGTCTTGGACAAAGCCTCCAACTGATCGGCCGCAATCCCCCAGCCTTGGTGAAAGCCCATCTTGACGTGTTCTTGGAGGTCGGTAGCGTTCCAGTGCCGCACAACGGCTTTGTAGTGCGTGCCACCGCCCGGTGCGTCTGCCAGCGTGATCTCGCCCACCATAAAGGCTTTGCCCGAGGGCTGCCAAGCGCTGGTGAAGGCATCGGTGAAGACCAGGCGCTGGCCGGGCACGACTTCCAGATACACGCCGTTGTTCGGAAAAGCCTCGCCGTTGGGCCCGCGCATCGTCATCGAGCTGGCACCACCTGCGCGAAGATCGGTCTTTACATCGGTTACCACCCAAGGCTTGGGGCAAAACCATTGCTCTATCAGCGCGGGCTCAGTCCAGCAGCGCCAAATAGCCATGCGCGGCGCTTGCAGCGTGCGCTCCAGCAGGAGATCGTGTGATGTGTTGTTATCTGGTGGATTCATGATTTACTCCTAAATTAGTAGCTTTTCGCGCAATATTTAATTGGGCTAGAGGCTGATATTCCTATAAAAAATCAATGCTGGTGGCCTATCCACGACGCGCTGCTTCGATGGCGGCGATGTCGATTTTCCCCATCTTCATCATGGCCTCGAACACGCGCTTGGCCACCGTCGGATCTGGGTCGGTGTAGCCTTGTGTCAAGACGATTGGCGTGATCTGCCACGACAGCCCCCATTTATCTTTGCACCAGCCGCAGGCACTTTCTTGTCCGCCGTTGCCGACGATGGCGTTCCAGTATTTATCCGTTTCGGCTTGGTCGACGGTAGCCACTTGAAACGAAAACGCATTGCTGTGCTTGATCCCAGGCCCCCCGTTGAGACCCAAGCACGGGATGCCCAGCACGGTGAATTCAACGGTCAACACTTCGCCTTGCTTGCCCGCAGGATAGTCGCTGGGTGCGCGGTGCACGGCTTTGACTTTGGAGTCGGGAAAGACCGCAGCATAAAACCGTGCAGCTTCTTCGGCATCGCGGTCATACCACAGGCAGATCGTGTTCTTTGCAGGCGTGGTGAACAGAGTGGTGGCGGGCGTGGTCATGTCATTTCTCCATGATGATTTGAAAGCCGCCGTAGATCATGCGTTTGCCGTCGAAAGGCATGACGTTGTTCTCAGAAGTCATGCGCGGGTCAGCCATGATCTTTTCCCAAGCACTGTCGCGTACCGCTTTGGATGGCCATTGAATCCATGAGAACACCACTGTCTCGCCAGCTTCTCGCTTGACGGCCATGGGAAACGAGGTGAGCTGGCCTTCGGGCACATCATCACCCCAGCTCTCCACCACACTCAAAGCACCATATTCTTTGAACACCACCGCCGCATCGGTGGCATGCTTGAGAAAGGCCTCTTTTTTGGCCAGAGGTACAGCGGCTACAAATCCATCTAAATAGTTCATGATTAACTCCTGAAGTGATAGCACATTGCGCATTTTTCAGTATGGCTAAGTGCTGATTAAGTTTAAAAATATCAGGCCTGCGGCCCATCCACACCCACCATCCAGTTCACACCGAATCTGTCACTGCACATGCCAAAGCAGGGCGACCAGAAGGTTTTGTCCATCGGCATGAAGACGCTGCCACCAGCGGCCAGCGCGTCAAACAGGCGCTTGGCCTGCGCTTCGGTGTCTGCCGTGATGGACAGGCTCACGCCAGAAAAATCCACTTTTTCTGCGCTCATACCGTCCGAGGCCATGACCAAGGTCTGCCCGACCATGAAGCCGCAATGCATTATTTTCTCGCTCCAATTGGGCGGCAGCGGCATGTGCGGCGGCTCGGGGCTTTCTTTAAAGCGCATCACCATCACGGGCTGCGCACCCAATGCGGTTTGGTAGAAGTTAAGCGCCTCTTCGCAGCGGCCTGAAAACATCAAATAGGGTTCGACTCTCATATGAATCTCCTAAAATCAGCCCTTGGAAGTTGAGTAGTCGCCGATGGGCTTGGACGGTGACTGCCCTGAAAAAATTGTGGATGTGCGTCGGTCTGTCAGTGTTGCCGCGTAGGGATTAACCCGGAATATTAGGCTCGACCAGCCGAGCCAAATGGCGCAATGATTCTTGCCAGCCGAAGCAGCTGGCTTCGGTAGGAATGATGCTGGGGATACCGCTTTGCGTGACGTGAATTTCCACGCCCACCGAGACGGGCTTGATGGTGCCAGTGCTGGCGGCGGGGGCAGTGGTGGTACTCATGTGCTTGCTCCTTTGGGTGGATGAAAGTGCGAGCTCCCTGAACTCAGGAGGCCGCACACATAGCGGCGCAGATGCGTAACGCACTGCACTGCGATGTCTGAATTACCTTGCGCTTTGGCAAGGATGAAGGCGCCTTGCAGGGCGGCTTGGGTGTACAAGGCCAAGCTTTCTGCGCTCCAGTCAGCATTGGGCGCATACAGCGCCTTGGCGGCTTCGATGGTTGGCACAAGTGTTTGCGCATGGCCTTCGATGCCCGCGCGGCAGGCGGCGCGGATGGCGGGGTGGCTGTCAAAGGTCTCTTGCACCATGGTGCCCAGTAGGCAGGTGACATCGGCCAGGTCGCCTTGCACGATCTGGGAGCGAAAATCGATGTAGGCGAGGATGCGCTCGCGCGGGTCTTTGACCTGTTGGTAAAGGGCGCTGGCAAACAAGCCGCCTGTCAGCTCGTTCCAGTGCTTGGTGGCTTCCACAGCCAAGTCTTCCTTGTTGGAGAAATGGTGGAAGAAGCTGCCCTTGGTTACCCCAGCGGCAGCGCACAGGTCGTCAATCGTGGTGGCGCTGTAGCCTTTGGCGCGAATCACTTGCAAGGCGGCGTCCAGCAGCTTGCTGCGGGTTTGCAAGGCTCGCTGTTGCTGCACTGCGGGGCGACCAGCTGCGTCTACATGGGCCTGGGGCAATGACAATGGGGGTTGGTCTGATTTCATACCGTTCAGTATCTTTAACGGTTGAAATATGCATACTGGTTGGTATTATCCTAAATCCGGCAGTTACCCAGCGCCCATAAGTTGCGCAGGCGGTATCCATGGCGGCAAAGGGCGTGTGATTTTGGCCACCACATAGTTCAGGAA
>JAYUHM010000225.1:0-9251 GCA_043766985.1 Polaromonas sp. | reverse complement strand
CGCAGGGGGGTGCGGCTGATGCCGTATTCCTGGGCCAGCTTGAGCTCGTCTATCCATGCGCCGGGTTCAAGGTCGCTGGCCTTGCCTGCAAAGATGCGTTGGCGCAGGAGCTCGGCTACCTCTTCGTACAAAGGTCTTGGCTTTAGGCGGCTATGGGGAAGGGGGGCGTTCATTGCGCGTTAGTTTACACGAAACTGAATTTTGAATTCATAATTACGGATGAAATTATGGGTAAAATCGCGGTATGACTGATAACGCTAAGCCTGTGAAATTAGAGCCCGCCAGCTCTAAGCCCGACAACTTCAAAACCGCTACGCTGGCCGACTGGGCCAAGGCCGCTGCCAAATCTGCCCCCGGTGGCAATGTAGATGCGCTTAACTGGCACACGCCCGATGGCATTGTGGTGAAGCCGCTGTACACGGCGGATGATGTGAAAGACCTGCCGCACACCCACACGCTGCCCGGCTTTGAGCCCTATCTGCGCGGCCCGCAGGCCACGATGTATGCGGTGCGGCCGTGGACGATACGGCAGTACGCGGGGTTTTCTACCGCTGAGGAGTCGAATGCGTTTTACCGCAAGGCCTTGGCCGCGGGCGGGCAGGGCGTAAGCGTGGCGTTTGACCTGGCCACGCACCGTGGCTACGACAGCGACCACCCGCGTGTGACGGGCGACGTGGGCAAGGCGGGCGTGGCCATTGACAGCGTGGAGGACATGAAGATTTTGTTCGACCAGATTCCGCTGGACAAAGTGAGTGTGAGCATGACGATGAATGGCGCGGTGCTGCCAGTGCTGGCGGGCTACATCGTGGCGGCCGAGGAGCAGGGCGTAACTCAGGCGCAGCTGAGCGGCACGATACAGAACGATATTCTTAAAGAGTTCATGGTGCGCAACACCTACATCTACCCGCCCGCGCCCAGCATGCGCATTATTGGCGACATTATTGAATACACGGCTAAGAACATGCCGAAGTTCAATTCGATTTCTATTAGCGGCTACCACATGCAAGAGGCGGGGGCTAACCAAGCGCTGGAGCTGGCCTTTACCTTGGCCGATGGCAAAGAATATGTGAAGACGGCCATTGGCAAAGGCATGGATGTGGACGAGTTTGCCGGGCGGCTCTCGTTCTTCTGGGCCATTGGCATGAACTTCTATTTAGAGGTGGCCAAAATGCGCGCGGCGCGCCTGCTGTGGTGCCGCATCATGAAGGGCTTTGATGCCAAGGAGCCTAAGAGTTTGATGCTGCGCACGCACTGCCAAACCTCGGGCTGGTCGCTGACGGAACAAGACCCGTACAACAACATTGTGCGCACCACCATTGAGGCGATGGCGGCGGTGTTTGGTGGCACGCAGTCGCTGCACACCAATAGCTTTGACGAGGCGATTGCACTGCCGACTGAGTTTTCATCGCGCATCGCGCGCAACACGCAGCTCATCATCCAAGAAGAAACGCACATCGGCGCGGTGGTAGACCCGTGGGCCGGTAGCTACATGATGGAAAAGCTCACGCAAGACATGGCGGACGCGGCGTGGAAAATTATTGAAGAAGTAGAAGCCATGGGCGGCATGGTGAAAGCCGTGGACAGCGGCTGGGCCAAGCTGAAGATTGAGGCGGCGGCGGCAGAAAAGCAGGCGCGTATTGACAGTGGGCAAGATGTGATTGTCGGTGTCAACAAGTACAAGCTGAAGACTGAGGATGCGATTGAGGCACGGGATATTGATAACGTGGCGGTGCGGGAGGGGCAGATAGCTCGGTTGAAGGAAATCAAGGCTAAACGTGATGATGTCCTTGTCGCTAGGGCGTTGGCAGCTATTACTTTTGCAGCGGGGCATGAGGGTATGGGTACTGCTCCTGGTGCGAGTGGTGCAATGAGGGGTGGCGTTAACAGCAGTGTTGGTGCGGGAAGTGCTGTGAGTAACAATGTGGGCGGCGCTGGGCAAGGCTCCAGCAACCTGTTAGACCTCACTGTCCAAGCCATCCGCCTACGCGCCACGGTAGGCGAGGTAAGCGACGCACTAGAAAAAGCCTTCGGTCGCCACCGCGCCGACATCCACAAAGTTAGCGGCGTGTACGCCGCCGCCTACGACGCAGACGCAAGCCAAGGTGACACCATGGAGTACTGGAACCAGCTCAAAAAAGACATAGCTGACTTCGCCGAAGCACAAGGCCGCCGCCCCCGGGTGATGATCTCAAAATTAGGCCAAGACGGCCACGACCGGGGTGCCAAAGTGGTAGCCACCGCATTCGCCGACCTAGGTTACGACGTAGACATGGGCCCGTTATTCCAAACCCCCGAAGAATGCGCCCGCCAAGCCATTGAAAACGACGTACACGCCGTAGGCGTAAGCACGCTAGCCGCAGGCCACAAAACCCTAGTCCCCGCCATCATCGCCGAGCTCAAAAAGCAAGGCGCAGACGACATCATCGTCTTTGTTGGCGGCGTGATCCCACGGCAAGACTATGACTTTTTGTATGCAGCAGGTGTCAAGGGCATCTATGGGCCAGGCACGCCGATACCGGTGAGTGCGAAGGATGTGTTGGAGCAGATCAAGAAAGCTTTGGTAGCCTGAAACGGAATAGTGTGATACAGTATTTTTGTAATACCCTATTAGGGAGTCTGATATGACTGTTTCTGTACGCATGAATCCTTTGTTGGAAAACGAGTTGGAGCTGGCTGCCAAGCGCCAAGGCGTGTCCAAGTCGCAGTTCATCGTGGACGCTGTAGAGCGTGCGCTGGGCCGCAAAGACCCATACCAGTTGCTACAGCAGGTGCGCGGGGAGTTTGCAGGTTTGCGTACCGCAGCAGTGCCCCCGCAAGAGGGCGGTGCAAGCAAAGCAGCCAAGCCAAGCACCAGCGAGCGTCTACGCACTAAGCTCAAGTCGCAGCATGATGCAGATACACGCGACTGGCAGCAATACCAAGCCGCCAAAGCACCACCTGGCGCAAGAAAAAGCGCCCCATGAAAATTGCCTTGATTGACGCAGGCCCGTTGATTGCACTGTTTGATGCCAGTGAGCCCGCGCACAGCCATTACGAAGGCTTGCTGGCAGACAGTACGTCGGCCTATCGGCTGTACACCACTTGGCCCTGCGTGGTGGAAGCCAGCCATTTGCTGGACAGTGTGGCGCGGCTGGAAATGCTTAAATGGGTGGCGCTGGGGGGGGTGCAGGTTTTCCCCTTTCAAGCCGAAGATTTACTGCCCATGACGCAGTGGATGCAGGGATACACCCAGCCACCCCGCTCGGAGATGGACTTTGCCGATGTCTCGCTGTACTGGCTGGCCCATGAAAGCGGGGTTACAGCAGTGTTGACACTGGACATCAAAGACTTTAGCCGCTATCGGCTACCCGATGGTCGTGCGTTTGAGATTGTGTGAAGCAGACTAAGAAGGCTTTGCAGGTGTAATTTGTACAGGAAACTGGGGTCAGATCCCCATTCAGGAAAGTAATGCAACCGGAGACAAACCAAGCTGAACGAAATGGGGCTCTGACCCCAATTTCCGCGGTGACCATCACTACAAGTGCTGGCACGGCGCAGCGTCGCGCGATCGCCAAAGCTATCACTTTGCTTGAATCTACGCGTGCAGATCATCGTGTGCAGGCCGATGCGTTGCTGACTTCTTTATTGCCCGATACCGGCAAGTCTTTTCGTTTGGGCATCAGTGGCGTACCTGGCGTAGGAAAATCCACCTTTGTCGAAACACTGGGCCTGTATTTGATTGATCAAGGCCACAAAGTTGCCGTGCTCACCATAGATCCATCGTCCACCATCTCCGGCGGCTCCATTTTGGGCGACAAAACTCGCATGGAAAAACTGTCGGTGCATGACAATGCCTATATCCGCCCCAGCCCCAGCAGCGGCACGCTAGGCGGCGTGGCCGAGAAAACGCGTGAGGCCATGCTGGTGTGCGAGGCGGGGGGGTATGACATTGTGATTGTCGAAACCGTGGGCGTGGGCCAGAGCGAAACTGCGGTGGCAGGCATGACGGATATGTTTGTGCTGATGCAGTTGCCTAATGCGGGGGACGACCTGCAGGCGATCAAAAAAGGCGTGATGGAGCTGGCGGACTTGGTGGTCATCAACAAAGCAGATATTGATAAAGACGCTGCCACGCGCGCGCAGGCGCAGATTACGTCGGCGATGCGACTGTTTGGTCAGCAGGGCAATCCTGCGCATGCCCAACACGACCGGGCGGTTTGGCATCCGCAGGCGATTCAGCTCTCGGCTTTGCATGGCACGGGCGTGCAAGAGTTTTGGCAAAGCTTGTCCACGTTCAAAGACTTGCAGGTAAAGAGCGGCAAGCTGGCAACACGCAGACAGCAGCAGTCGCTGGCGTGGATGTGGGAGCGGATTGAGGCGGGTTTGAAGCAAGCATTTAAGCAAAGCCCACAGGTACAGGCGCTGTTGCCGATGTTGACGCAGCAAGTGCTTAGCGGCCATGTAGCAGCATCCACTGCAGCACGAAATCTGCTTGCAGCCCAATAGAATACTGCGCGAGCAGCTACGAAATACATAGTAATTAGATTAATACAGAGATAAAGAGAAAACCATGCAAGACATCCTAGAACAACTAGAAGCCAAGCGCCAACTCGCCCGCATGGGCGGTGGCCAAAAACGCATCGACGCGCAGCACAAAAAAGGCAAACTCACCGCCCGTGAGCGGCTGGAGATACTGCTCGACGAAGGCAGCTTTGAAGAGTGGGACATGTTCGTCGAGCACCGCTGCGTGGACTTTGGTATGCAAGACCAGAAGATTCCCGGCGACGGCGTGGTGACCGGTTACGGCATGATCAACGGGCGCCTGGTGTTTGTCTTTAGCCAAGACTTCACGGTGTTCGGCGGTGCACTGAGCGAGGCGCATGCCGAGAAGATTTGCAAGATCATGGACCAGGCCATGAAGGTGGGCGCGCCGGTGATTGGCCTGAACGACTCAGGTGGCGCGCGCATTCAAGAAGGTGTGGCCTCCCTAGGCGGCTATGCCGACGTGTTCCAGCGCAACGTGATGGCCAGCGGCGTGGTGCCGCAGATCAGCATGATCATGGGGCCCAGCGCAGGCGGCGCGGTGTATTCGCCCGCCATGACCGACTTTATCTTCATGGTCAAAGACTCGAGCTACATGTTCGTCACTGGCCCCGAAGTGGTGAAGACGGTGACGCACGAAGAAGTGACCGCCGAAGAGCTGGGCGGTGCCATTACCCACACCACCAAGAGCGGCGTGGCTGACCTGGCGTTTGAAAACGACGTAGAGGCCCTGCTGATGCTGCGCCGCCTGTACAACTACCTGCCGCTCAACAACCGCGAAAAAGCCCCTGTGCGCCCCAGCGGCGACCCCGCCGCGCGCCTGGACATGTCGCTGGACACACTAGTGCCCGACAACGCCAACAAGCCGTATGACATGAAAGAGCTGATCGTCAAGACGGTGGACGATGGCGACTGGTTTGAGCTGCAACCCGAATATGCCAAAAACATTCTCATCGGCTTTGCGCGTATGGATGGGCAAACAGTTGGCATTGTGGCTAATCAGCCATTGGTGTTGGCCGGTTGCCTGGACATTAAATCATCCATCAAAGCCGCACGCTTTGTGCGCTTCTGTGATGCATTCAATATCCCCGTCATCACCTTTGTCGATGTGCCCG
Source organism: Polaromonas sp. (assembly GCA_043766985.1). Taxonomy (GTDB): domain Bacteria; phylum Pseudomonadota; class Gammaproteobacteria; order Burkholderiales; family Burkholderiaceae_C; genus JAAFIP01. Next base: position 3,615 of record JAYUHM010000225.1, on the reverse strand, counting down.
GCTTTATGCCTGGCACCAGCCAAGAATACGGCGGCATCATCAAGCATGGTGCCAAGCTACTCTACGCCTATGCCGAATGTACGGTGCCAAAAATCACCGTCATCACCCGCAAAGCCTACGGTGGCGCGTATGACGTGATGGCTTCCAAGCATCTGCGCGGCGATGTGAACTTTGCCTGGCCCAACGCCGAGATTGCGGTGATGGGCGCCAAAGGCGCGGTAGAGATCATCTTCCGCGAGGACAAAGGCGACCCCGCCAAGCTAGCTGCGAAGGAGGCGGAATACAAAGCCCGCTTCGCAAACCCTTTTGTCGCAGGCGCACGCGGCTTCATCGACGACGTGATCTTGCCGCATGAAACACGTAAGCGGATTTGTCGTTCGCTCGTCATGCTGAAAGACAAGAAAATTGAAAACCCGTGGCGCAAGCACGGAAATATTCCGCTGTGATTGCCGATAAGAATAAGGACAACAAAATGTTTACAAAAATTTTGATCGCCAACCGCGGCGAAATTGCTTGCCGTGTGATCACGACGGCTAAAAAAATGGGTATCAAGACGGTTGCGGTGTATTCCGATGCTGACAAAGACGCGCGGCATGTGCAACTGGCGGATGAAGCGGTGCATATTGGTGCGGCGCCTTCGCGTGAGTCGTATTTGCTGGCCGACAAGATCATTGCGGCCTGCAAGCAAACCGGCGCGCAGGCGGTGCATCCGGGGTATGGCTTTTTGTCGGAGAACGCGGGCTTTGCCAAGCGGGTGGAGGAAGAGGGCATTATTTTTATTGGGCCTAAGCACTACTCGATTGCGGCGATGGGCGACAAGATTGAGTCGAAAAAACTGGCCGGTGCAGCGGGGGTTAACTGCATTCCGGGCGTGAACGATGCGATTGAAACGGCGGAGCGGGCGGTAGAGATTGCCAAGGGTATTGGCTACCCGGTGATGATCAAGGCCAGCGCAGGTGGCGGTGGCAAAGGCTTGCGCGTGGCGCATGACGACAAGGAAGCGTTTGAGGGTTTTACTAGCTGCCGCAACGAGGCGCGCAACAGCTTTGGTGATGACCGGGTGTTTATTGAAAAGTTTGTCGAAGAGCCGCGCCATATTGAGATTCAGTTGATTGGCGACAGCCAAGGCAACGTGATTTACTTGAACGAGCGTGAATGCTCGATCCAGCGCCGCCACCAAAAGGTGATCGAAGAAGCGCCGTCGCCCTTTATCAGCGACGCCACGCGCAAAGCCATGGGCGAGCAGGCCGTGGCGCTGGCCAAGGCGGTGAAGTACCAAAGCGCGGGTACGGTGGAGTTTGTGGTGGGCAAAGACCAGAGCTTTTACTTTTTGGAGATGAACACGCGCTTGCAGGTGGAGCACCCGGTGACGGAATGCATTACCGGGCTGGACTTGGTGGAGCTGATGATCCGTGTTGCTGCCGGTGAGCCGCTACCGCTAGCGCAAAAAGACGTGCAGCGCAATGGCTGGGCGATGGAGTGCCGCATCAATGCCGAAGACCCGTTCCGCAACTTCTTGCCTTCTACGGGACGGCTGGTGCGCTTTCAGCCGCCCGCGCAAACCATGCACCAGGCCAATACGCAGGACCTGTTTGGCGTGCGCGTAGACACCGGCGTGCAAGACGGTGGCGAGATTCCGATGTATTACGACTCGATGATCGCCAAGCTCATCGTGCATGGTAAAGACCGGCTTGATGCAATTGCCAAGATGCGTGAAGCGTTGAATGCGTTTGTGATTCGCGGTATCAGCAGCAACATCCCCTTCCAGGCGGCTTTGCTGGCGCACCCAAAGTTTATAGCGGGGGACTTCAACACAGGATTTATCGCTGAGAACTACGGTAAAGGCTTTGCCGCTGAAGATGTGCCGCATGACGACCCGAATGTGCTCCAGGCCATCGCCGCCTTTGTACGCCGCAAAGCACACGAGCGCGCAGCGGGCATGAGCGGGCAACTGCCAGGCTTCCAGCGAAAACTTGAAAAAGACTACGTGGTGGTGACGCTGGGCGCGCAAGGCGAGCACAGCTATACGCCTGTACACGTAGAAGAATTCACAGGTCAAATCGGCTTTGCCCGAATCAATGTTGGCACAAGCAGCTATGAAATATACAGCGAGTCACGTCTGAACGATATCGCCATCCACGGCACCAGCAACGGGCAACCGTTCACCGCCCAGGTAGAGCGAGGCACCCGCAAAGACCCGCTGGCCCTGCGCGTGCAGCACAATGGCACGCAGATCGACGCCTTGGTGCTCAGCCCGCGCGTGGCCGAGTTGCGCAAGCTGATGCCGCACAAGGCACCGCCCGACATGAGCCGCTACGTGCTCTCGCCCATGCCCGGCCTGCTGGTGGACGTGGCCGTACAAGTAGGCCAAAAAGTGCAAGCCGGTGAACGCGTGGCCGTGATCGAGGCCATGAAGATGGAAAACGTGCTGTTTGCTGCCGCCGACGGTGTGGTGGGCAAGGTGCTGGCGGTAAAGGGCGAATCGCTGAGTGTAGACCAGCCTATCGTTGAATTTGCCTAAACGCTGAGCCAATGCGCAGACCATGAAGACCTTGGTGCCGCCTGTCTCAGATGTTGCCGCAAGGGCGTGCGCTGCGCCAGATATTCGGCGAGAATTACACTGCCTATTGTTCGCGCGTCAGGCGCTGGCTGTAGGCTAGAGCGTCAATGCAATCGCAAACATCCACGCAAGATAACCAGGAGCAAACCATGAACCCTCAGGAATTTGAAGCCGGTCTGCACGCAGACCACTATGGCGAAATCGTCACCGTGAGCAAGCCAGTGGGCTACAGCATGGGTGAGCATATCCACCCGTTTGATGCCTGTGCGCTGATCACCGAAGGGGCTATCAACATCACCGTGGACGGCGTGCCACGCAGCTATGGGGTGGGAGACATTTTTCGCCTGGCAGCGGGTACCCCGCACCTGGAGGATGCCGCAGTCCATGGCGTGACCTATCTGGTCGGTCGCCGGCAACAAAGCCAGTAGCCCTTAGCGTAGCCTGTATTCGTGGCCACCGTGACTTCAGTCAAGCACATCCATGACGATCAGCACAGCGTGTTGATCGTCGTCGACGTGCAAAACGGTTTTATGCCGGGCGGCGGCCTGCCGGTGCCGCGCGGCGACGAGGTGGTGCCTGTGATCAACCGCATCGGCCAGCTTTTTAGCAATGTGGTGCTGACGCAAGACTGGCACCCCGCCGGGCATGCATCGTTTGCGTCCAGTCACCCGGGCAAATCCCCTTACGAAGCCATCACCATGCCCTATGGCCCCCAGGTGCTGTGGCCCGAGCACTGCGTGCAGGGTACGCACGATGCAGCATTGCACAAAGACCTGCACCTGCCGCAGGCCCAGCTCATCATCCGCAAGGGCTTTCATCTGCAAGTAGATAGTTACTCGGCCTTTATGGAGGCTGACCGTACCACCACCACGGGCCTGGCCGCCTACCTGCAAGCGCGCGGGCTGCGCAAGGCAGTTATCTGCGGTCTGGCCACTGATTTTTGCGTGGCCTGGACAGCGCTGGACGCACGCGCTGCGGGCTTGGAGGCCGTGGTGATGGAAGATGCCTGCCGCGCTATAGACCTTAGTGGCTCGCTGGCCAGCGCTTGGCAATCC
>JAYUHM010000224.1:0-3532 GCA_043766985.1 Polaromonas sp. | reverse complement strand
CGTTAACGACTGCATTGATCAACGCCTAGCCAATTTTGGAGCTCCTGTGGAGTGAACTGGACTCGGCTAAATCGTTCTGCCGCCCAGACTCCTAGGTTCATTCGATTTGAATCTATTTTCCAATAACTTACCCTTACTCTCAGGAGCTACTTATGAAAATAAGCCACTTCGCTGCAGCATCGCTTGCCGCACTCACGCTGACCGCAGCCCTGCCCGCTGCCGCGCAGTTTGCTAAAACCGAAGACGCCATCAAGTTTCGCCAAAGCGCGCTAACCGTGATGGGCACGCACTTTGGCCGTATCGGCGCCATGACCAGCGGCAAGGTGCCGTTTGACGCTGCTTCGGCACAACAAAGCGCCGAGATCGCCACCGTGATGTCTACGCAGCCATGGCAGGGCTTTGGTGTCGGCACCGAAGGTGGCAAAGCCAAGCCCGAGATCTGGAAAGAAAACGCCAAGTTCAAAGAGTACAGCGACGACATGAACAAAAAGATGGTGGCCCTGAATGCTGCCGCTAAAACTGGCAATTTGGACACCATCAAAACCGCGTTTGGTGCCACCGGTGGTTCATGCAAAACCTGCCACGACGCATTTCGCGACAAGTAAATTGCCCGCACGGGTTTAAGTAGCCTCCTCCACAGCTATGCGCTTGTAGCTGTTTGAGCCCGTTAGCATTGCGCTAACGGGTTTTTTTACGCCGCAAATATTTAAGCTTTTTCGGCCAGCAACTGGCTAATCAATTGGCCCATGGCGGCAAAGTCTGGCGCGCCTACATAGCGCTTCACAATATCGCCGCGCTTGTTAACTAGGTAGGTGGTGGGCGTCAGCTTCACATCACCCCAAGCCTTGGCCACTGCGCCGGTGTTGTCGATGGCCACTTTGAACGGCAGCGCGCGGGTTTGCGCGTAGTTCACCACGTAGCTGGGCGGGTCGTAGCTCATCGCCACGGCCACCGTGTCAAAACCCTGGCCTTTAAACTGGTTGTAAGTGGCTATTACCTGCGGCATCTCAGCCACGCAGGTGGTGCAGCTGGTGGCCCAAAAGTTTACTAAAGTGACCTTGCCTTTCATGGCTTCGGTGGTGTGTTTGGTGCCGTCCAGCAACACCATGGTGGACGCAGGGGCCGGCCCCGTGAACTCTGACACATTGCTACAGGCAGACAAGGTCAACCCGATTGCCAAGCAAGCAGAAACTAAGGCAAGATAGCGCATCTTTTTCATCACAACGAGGTTTCCTATGGACCGAAGACAGTTTAACCACTTTGGCACCTCCGCACTGGCATTGTTGATAACCGCCACCTACGAGCACGCCTACGCTTTGTCGCTGGGCGACCTGACCAACACCGATGCCACCGCAGGCGTGAAAGCCGCCCTCGAAAAAGGCGCTTTGGCGGCCATTGGCATTCTGGGCAAACAGGATGGATTCCTGGGCAACGAAAAAGTTCGCATTCCCTTGCCCGGCTACCTGGAAGACGCCGGTAATTTCATGCGCAAACTCGGCCAAGGCAAGCGCGTGGACGAGCTGGTTACGTCGATGAACCGGGGCGCCGAGCAGGCCATGCCCATGGCCAAAACCCTGCTGGTGTCCACCGTGAAAAACATGAGTGTGACGGACGCCAAAAATATTCTGACGGGTGGCGACACCTCGGTCACCACCTTTTTTGCCGACAAAACCCGCGACCCGCTGGGCGTCCAGTTTTTGCCCATCGTTACCAAAGCCACTGAGAAGGTAGGCTTGGCCGAGAAGTACAACAGCTTTGGCGGCAAAGCGGCCAGCTTGGGTTTGGTGAAGAAAGAAGACGCCAACATCCAGCAGTACGTCACCGGCAAGGCACTAGACGGCCTGTACCTGGTGATTGGCGAAGAAGAAAAGAAAATCCGCCAAGACCCGGTGGGGACGGGTAGCGCGATCTTGAAGAAGGTGTTTGGGGTTTTGAAGTGACCCAGACGTCACTATTAATATAGTAGCTGTTTGTGCTATATTCTATTGGGCTAACAGCATATTTTTCTCCCAATTCAATACTTTTCAGTGCGTGGTTGGTGCGTATGCCCACAGCGTACAAGCAACCCGCCCCGCGGAGGCACTCGTGTCAAACTCAAAGCAGATTGCAGCGCTTCTCGGCCCCTCCATGGTCGCCTTGCTAGTCGCTGAGTTCCCGCTTGTGCAGCCACATCTCTACGACGCGCAGATCCCGCCAGTCGTCTACCTCTCGGGCGTTATGCTGTTCGTCGCGGGCTTGGCGATCGTCCGCGCGCACAACATCTGGGTAAAGAGCTGGACGGTGCTCGTAACCCTCTGCGGTTGGTCTTTCTTGGTTCTGGGCTTGGTTCGCATGTTTGGCGCCGACCAGTACCGCCAAGCCACCGTGAGCATAAGCTCCTGGGTGTTCATCCTGCTTGAAGCTTGCTTGTTGGTTGTAGCTCTGTTCATTACGTTCAAGGCGTACAGTCGAGGCAGCAACTAGCCATCTTGCCTAGGAAACGCGTGCGGCCCAAGGCAAACGTGAATTTCGCTTTGAATAGTTAGCCAAAATGAGGTGAACCCAGTGGACTCTATGAAGAATGGACCTCTAGCCCAATGGAATGTAGCACAAGCAGCTATTTTTTTGATAGTGACTATTGATCAAAAACCGCGATACCTTTGAAAAAAATTGCGCGCTACACAACCCTGCAAGCGGTGATTGAATGGGGTTGGGATGCAAAAATTGGAGAAAGGCGCGGCGAGGAGTATTGAGTGCTACAAAATCGGGTCGCGTGATTTCGTAAATTTTTGACAGCGCAATCCCGTTCAGTCGCCGCAATGTACAAAAGCTGGAGGCGCAATCTTCAAGCAACCGTTGACGCAACAGTACCCAACCCGCGAACCAACCAAGCGCGCGTCTGCGCCGGGTCTATCACTGCGTCAATCTCCAGCGTAGCGGCCATATTGAGGGCGTGGCCTGCGGTGTATTGCTGCGTTACCAGCTGGTCATAGAGCGCATCGCGCGCGGCGCCTTGTGCTTGCGCGGCCAGCTCTTTGGCGTAGCCTAGTTTGACGGCGCCTTCCAAGCCCATGGCACCGAACTCGCCGCTGGGCCAGGCCACGGTAAACACGGGGGCGTGAAAGCCGCCGGCTGTCATGGCCATGGCGCCCAGGCCGTAGCCTTTGCGTAGCACGATGGCGAAGAAGGGCACCTTCAGCTGCGCTGCGGCCAAAAACATGGCGCTGGCGCGGCGTACTTGGGCGGTTTGCTCGGTATCGGGGCCGACCATGAAGCCGGGGGTGTCTACCAGGGATACCAATGGCCATGCTTGCGCGTTGCACAGGCGCATGAAGTGCACGGCCTTATCTGCGGCCTCCGCATCTATCGCGCCGCCCAGGTGCTGGTTGTTATTGGCCAGCACGCCCACGGTGCGACCGGCGATCCGGGCCACTGCAGTGACGATGCCTTTGCCATAACCCTATTTCCGGCAGTTGAAAGGCCATAAACCGTCTGCAAGCTAGACTACAAGCCAATTTCAACGGATTTGCGAGGGTCACCAAATGGGTGAAGC
>JAYUHM010000223.1:0-3572 GCA_043766985.1 Polaromonas sp. | reverse complement strand
GATTGGGATGAAGCCCGCCAGAGGTGGCGATTTCAAAGCCTTGCTCTGGCCGCGAATCAACAAGGCATCCAAATGGAGGAAAAGCTACACAGCGCGTTGGTCGACTGCAAAACCACACAGAGAGTTCTCCAGGCAATGGCGGCGAATCCAGTCCATCACGATCGATTTGAACCAGAACTCGAAGCGGATACCCATAAACAATGTGGCTGCGACTTTGGCACCTTTGTTCACGCGTACATGGAGTACGCAAAATTTAGTGGCTGGAGCACCAGCAAATCCTTGGCGATTGCAAAATGCGAAAACTGGATAACGCAATCTATCGGCCCTGCCGGCCTAGCCCTTGAGTGGAAAGAAACTGGCGTTGATCCTTTGGCCAGCTGGAAAAGTGATCTAGAGTTGTTCAGCCATCGTATACAAAACATGACCCCGAACGAAGTCGCTATGGCGCTCGATGCGGGGGAAGACATCAATCAGGTCGATTCCAACGGCGATACCCCCCTGATGATGGCCGCCCTTCGCAACCTCGACCTAGCGGTGCTTCAGCTGCTTATTGATCGAGGCTCGGATATCAATGCACGGAATAAATATGGTGAAACCGCGTTGCATCGTGCGGTGGTGCGTGGATTTGAAACGCTGAAGTGCGTACAGTTGCTCGTCAAAGCGGGCGCACCCATCGACATCACAACCATTGGAAACACTACTCCTCTTTCTGAGGCGATACGTGTAAAGTGCCACGATGTGGTGATTTTTTTGCGAGAAAACGGTAGCAAGCTCCAAACAAAGGAAGATACCGCAACAACTCTGCACTATGCGGCCCGGCATAGTCCTGGCCAAATCCCCGATCTACTGAAACGGGGAGCTAACCCCAATGCCTTCGACGACAAAGGGAGAACCCCGCTCTATTGGGCCATGTTGGGGAAAAATTCAGCAAATATGCGGCTCTCTATCAGGTATCTTGTTGAGGGTGGGGCGAATCTTGAATGCAACAATAGCAATATGGAGACGCCGCTTATTTATGCGCTGAAAAATACCTCGTTGAACTAAACCGCTGACGCGGTGGCTGGCCCTCACAGGTCGCCACCGCGTTTTTGTTGGGTAGCAGGCTTGCGCTGAGGGCCATTCAGGAGAAGCCTTCGAACTGGGGAATGTTCCCCGGATTTGAAGGAGTTATCGCATGAGACCTCTACGCCAAAGCATGATCGACGCCATGGTGGTTCGTGGCTTTAGTCCCAGTACCCAGGACTGTTACGTCAAAGCCATTTACGCCATGGCCAAACACTACCGACGCGACCCCGCCGAGTACACCGCCCAAGAGGTCGATGCCTACTTGCTGCACCTAGTCCAAGAGCGCCACCTCTCCTACAGCACTATGAACCAGGCCGCCAGCGCGGCGCGCTTCCTGTACGAGAGGGTACTGGGCCATGAACGCGCACTGTTTCACATTCCCATGGCCAAAACACCGGACAAACAACCGGAATTGTTGGCCCGAGAGGAAATCACCCGCTTGTTTGCGATTTGTTGGCACCCCATGCACCGAATGCTGCTGCAAACCATGTACGCCACGGGACTACGCGTGTCCGAGGCCTGCGCCCTGCGGGTGGGCGATATCGACAGCCACAGTGATCGCATGTGCATTCGGGTGGTGTGTGGCAAAGGTGGCAAGGGTCGCTACACCCTACTCAGTCCAACCTTGTTGGGTCTGTTGCGCACCTACATGCGCACCTTTCGCCCCAAGCTCTGGTTGTTCTGCAACGCCACTGGCATTCAGCCCATCAGCATCGACACGGTCCAACGCGCCTATATGGGGGCGCGCCAGCACGCGGGCATCGCCAAGAGCGGTGGCCCGCACACCTTGCGCCACGGCTTCGCCACTCACTTACTGGAGGGCGGCGTAGACCTGTTCACCATCCAAAAACTGCTCGGCCACGGTCACATCAGCACAACCAGCCGCTACCTGCACCTCATCAGCCCCCAGTTTCGCCCACCCAAAAACGTTGACCCTTTGGACTTGCTCGCCGGTCTACCCCGGCTGTAAGCGCCCAGCGCTCTCTTTGTAGCCAGCCCATGGCCACCCTGGCCCATAGCGTGGCAGAGGTGCTGCGTCAGTTTGGGGCAGCGTATCTAGGCTCGCACATCCTGAGCACCCCGCAGGCCAAAGCCTGGCGGGGCATCGTGGCCTGTCGCACGTCAGCCCTGGGCGGGCAGCAACTGGCCTGTGACGCCTGCGGCCACAGCCACTGGCAATACCACTCGTGCCGCAATCGGCACTGCCCGCAATGCGGTGCGCGGGCCAAAGACGCCTGGCTGCAAGGCCGATTGGCTGAGGTCTTGCCCGTGCCCTACGCCCACCTGGTGTTCACGCTGCCGCACAGCTTGAATGCTTTGTACGGCGCGCACCCGCGTTGGGTGATCGACACCTTGTTCGCCTGCACGGCGCAAACGCTGAGCGAATTTGCCGCCAACCCCAAATGGATGGGTGTCACAGGCGGCACCCCGGCGTTCAGCCTAGTCTTGCACACCTGGACACAGGACCTGCGTCGTCACCTTCATCTACACGCGGTCATGGCCTGTGGGGCGCTGGGGCAAGACGGGCAGTGGCAGACCCCAGCGCGCAAGCCAGATTTCTTGTTTCCGGTGCAGGCGCTGTCCAAGGTGTTTCGGGGCAAGTTCATGGCCGCGCTGACAGCGGCGCACAAAGACGGACAGATTGAGCGTGACCCGCAGGGCGATGACGTGGCTTGGCGGCAACGCCAGCGCCAGCTCTACCAACACAACTGGGTCGTGTATGCCAAGACGCCGCTGGGCGGGCCGGCTCAGGTGCTGGAGTACCTGAGCCGCTACACGCACCGCACGGCGATTGGCAACCAGCGCATTCGAGTCATCACCGAAGACGACGTTGTGTTCTCGGTGCGCGCTGATGACCAGGGTGGCAAGCGCACAGTACGGCTTGACGGCACCGAGTTTGTGCGGCGTTTCATGCTTCATGTACTGCCCACGGGGATCAAACGGATTCGCCACTACGGGGTGTTGGCATCGGCGTGCAAGGGCCGCAAACTTGAGGCAGCCAGACTGGCGCTGGCCATGCCTGCGTCCAACCCGGTGGCACTGGAGTCGGCGGGGGAGTTTTTGCAAAGGGTGGCGCGCATGGATGCGACGCTGTGCCCGTGTTGCGCACTGGGGCACTTGCGCACGGTGGCGGTGTTGCAATCACCTGCGCGTTTGCCAGCGCCGCTGGCTTTGTGTCGGGGTCCGCCATGAGGCGAGAAGTGGGTAGCTCAAAGGTCAAAGATTTGACGGTTGTTCATTGGGGGCCGGGGAGCAATGCGCGCTCAGGGTTGACGCAAGGCCGTCATGGGTGGGCGGTGCAGGTACCAAGAGATTTGCGGCGGGGTGGATCACCGAGCAACACACCAAATCCCGCGCAGCAACTTGGAATGCTGTCGCAATCTCGGCCATAATTTGATCGAGTTGACGGGGTAAAGATTTCAATCCCCAAGTCGCTTGCCGCCTCGCAGGCGGTTCAGTCCAACATGGTTTATCTGCCGCAGGAGGTGCTCTTGGTTTCTACACGC
>JAYUHM010000222.1:0-24241 GCA_043766985.1 Polaromonas sp. | reverse complement strand
CTGAACTATGTGGTGGCCAAAATCACACGCCCTTTGCCGCCATGGATACCGCCTGCGCAACTTATGGGCGCTGGGTAACTGCCGGATTTAGGATCATTACAGGCACGTACTTCAAAGGACTTGAGCCACTCGCGTTGTGTGTGTAGCAGCGTGGACTTGCTTGAAGTGCGTGCAGGCGCTGCTTTATACGCGGCGGCAAGCCGATTGTCCGTAGCGGACAGTCGTTGATCACTGCATATCAATACCTCTGTTTTAGACCGCTCTTTCGCACAATCAAAGCTGGCTGCACCAGCTTTAATAGAGAGTGTGAGACCAGCGGCAATGAGTACGGCGACGGAGAACAGACGCCCTCCTACGAATGCATGCCGCAGAACCCGCAAAACAAGCTGGTACCTGCTAATCAAAATGAACATTTTATTTTTTTAATCACAAATGGGGTCATACCCCGCTTTACAACACGACACCTGCGACACATCAAAGCGTAGCCGGAATAGCATCTTTCAATAAAATTTTAGGCCACAAGCCCAATAAAATATAGCACAAGCAGCTACAACATTCATAGTGTGAATATCCAATCTAAGCACGCCCAAAGCGCACTGCTGCGGTGCAATGCCTACGTCACCCAATAAGAGCACCGGGCTCGAGGAACGGAAAAATTTGGGATCAGGTGCGGCGGCTGTCTGAGCCGCAGGCGAGTTCTGGGGTGTCCCAAATTTGAAGTACTGCACATGCTGCCCGCCCAGCTGTTTTATGCTAATCTAGGCTTATGAGACCGTCCCAAGCCCTTGCAGACAAACGCGATGCGGTAAGGAGCATTGTGGGGCGCTTTAGCGCCTCAAACCCACGCATCTTCGGGTCCGCATTGTTAGGCGCCGACCATGATGGCAGCGACCTGGATATTTTGGTCGATGCGCTGCCGGGTGCGACTTTGTTTGATCTCGGTGGCCTTCAAGAGGAGCTTCAAACCCTTTTGGGTGTGCGTGTCGATCTACTTACGCCAGGTGATTTGCCCATCAAATTTCGCGCGCAGGTCGTTGCACAAGCGCAATCGATATGATGGACAATCGCCTTGAAGACTTTTTGGAGCACATGAGACAGGCAGCAACCGACGCCTGTACTTATGTAGAAGGCTTACAAAAAGACGACTTTCTTGAAGACAAGCGCACCCAGCAAGCCGTTACGATGAGCATCATCATTTGTGGGGAGGCGGCTACAAAGATTATGGAAAACCATGTCGATTTTGCCAACAGCCACCCTGAAATTCCATGGCGCGGCATGCGAGGAATGCGCAATCGTATTGCGCATGGTTATTTTGACATCAACCTGGATATTGTTTGGGACACCGTCGATACCGCACTACCCAAGCTCCTCAACCAATTGGCCGCTATTCAAGACAAGCGTTGACATGCAGTGCTGGTTTTCGCAGCCGCTAATTTCATAAGCGCTACTACGGAGTTGTGCGCGTGCCGGTACAGCGCGTGCATAAAGCGCCAAACGACAGCTATTTGAAGTGCGCCAGGTAATGCGCCAGATCCGCAATGTCGCCATCTTTCACGCCCAGTACCGAGGCTGACATATTCGTATCGCGCCCTGGGCTGTTGCCATCTCGGAACTGCTTGATAGACAGCACCAAAAACTCTTCATGCTGACCAGCCAATCGGGGGATTTGGTTTTGGCCGATGTAGTTGGGTAAGTGGCAGGTGCCGCAAAGCATCTTCTTCGCCGTCTCTTGGCCGCGCAGGTAGGTGGCGTTGTTGACGGCGCTGGTGGTGGCCTTCACAGGCGTTTGCGCGGCAAAGTAATTGGCCAGCGTGATGAATTCTTCGTCGGTTATTTTGTCGAGCAAGCCCTTCATTTGGGGCACCTCGCGGATGCCTTCGCGGATGAGGACCAGCTGGTTTTCAATAAAGGTTTTGGGTTGCCCGGCCAGCGACGGGATGCTGGGTATTTGGGAGTTGCCTTGCGCGCCGTGGCAGGCTGCGCACAGGGCGAGCTGCCCGGGGTTGGGCTGCGTAGTGGGCTGGGTGGAGGTTTGGGTCTGCGCGGTGGCAATGCCCATACAAAAAAGCAGGGCCACTGCTGCCAGTGCCCTGCTTGTTTGTGTTGTACCGCTCAATTGTGCGGTCATACCTTAGCGTGCGTAAGTGATGCGGTAGATGGCACCCATTTGCTCGTCAGACAGCAGCATGGAGCCATCGGGCATTTGCAAGGTGTAGACCGGACGGCCAGAGAAGCTTTGGTCTTTGCTGTCTAAAAAGCCGGTGATGAACGGGGTCATCTTGGCGTTTTTGCCATCGGCATCGGCCTTGACCATCACTACGTCGTAGCCGCTTTTGCTGGTGCGGTTCCACGAGCCTTTGCGGGAGATGATCATGGCGTTTTTGTACTCGGCGGGGAACATGTTGCCAGTGTAGAAATCCAAACCCATCACAGCGGCGTGGCCACCCATGGGCAGCACGACGGGAGTGACGCCTGCGCAAGCGTTAGCCTTTTTGATATCCGGGTCAGGCAGGTTGCCCACATGGCAGTAGGGGAAGCCGAAGTTTTGGCCTTGGGCGCTCAGGCGGTTCAGGCCGTCTTCGGGCAGGTCGTCGCTAATCCAGTCGCGGCTATGGTTGGTAAACCACAGCTCTTTGGTAACGGGGTGCCAGTCAAAGCCCTGGGTGTTGCGCACGCCGGTGGCCAGCACTTCCATGCCCGAGCCATCGGGGTTGTAGCGGCGAATCTGCGCGTACTCAGACGTGGGCAGTTCGCAGATGTTGCAAGGCGCGCCAAACGGCACATAGATTTTGCCGTCTGGGCCAAAGCGCAGGTACTTCCAGTTGTGGTGCTTCTCAGGCGGCAGCTTGAACGCGGCGGTCATGTCCACGGGTTGCACATTGGGGTTGCTTTCAATGCCGTCGTAGCGCAGCACTTTGTCAACCGACATGACGTACAGGTTGCCTTTGTACATGGCGGTGGCGGGCTGGTCTAGCTTGTCTACCACCACGCGGCTGGTGCGCTGGCTGCCGTTGTCGCTGATCTCGTACACGCGGCCCAATGGGCGGGTGCCTGCGTAGATTTTGCCGCTCTCGCCACGCACCATGGAGCGAACGCCGGGGGTGCCGGTAGACCACAGCTCAATTTTGAAGCCTGGCGGCAGCTTGAGGCGGTCCAGCTTGATGTCAGCCGCTGGGGTGACGGTGAGTTTGCCTGCCACGGGCGCCAAAGGCGATGTGGCTTGCGCGGCGGTGCGGCCTTGCTGCCAAGCTGGGGGCGCGGCGGCAGCGGGTGCAGCAGCTGCAGGTGCGGCGGCTACAGGGGCAGGAGGGGCACTTTGGCAGCCGCTAAGGGCCAGCAGCACGGCACCGCCAAGTACGGCGAGTTTTGTCAACATGGAAAGTCTCCGGAGGGGTTAAACGAATTTAAATGAGCGTTTGCTAAATACAAACATGCAAGCGATACTAACGTTGCACCGGGCTCAGCTGAAGAGGGTTTCCACTTAGCCACGTGTCAACGACCCCGGAACAACCCACATCTACGCAATACCACGCATGCGGTCCGCGCGCTTTGCAAGACAAACTCTGCGGGTGATGCGCTGCTTGGCTAGCTATTTGGTGCAGCCTAAACCCATATATTTTTTAACCACTAGGAGACACTTATGCGACTCGTCAATTTCACCAAACGCTCTTGCGTATTAGCACTTGCTGCTCTGGCCGCTATCGGTTGCGCGCAACTGCCGTCGGCACCTGCAACCGCTGCTGCCGGTGCCAGTAACGTAGCCGGCAAAACCGAGCTGATATGGTTTAGCCAAGCGGGTTTTCGCATCAAATCGCCTGGCGGCAAAATGATTGTGATCGACCCGTGGTTGACGGGTGGGCCCAAAACCCCGGCGCCGTACAAAACAGACTTGGCGGCCGTAGGCAAAATCGACCTGCTGCTGGTGACCCACGCGCACGTAGACCACATTGGCGACGCGCCCGCGCTGGCCAAGCTGAACAACACCGTCATGTACGGCCCGGCCGACATGATGACGCCGCTGGTGACGCTGGGCGTGCTGCCTGCTAACCTGACGCACCGCTTTAACAAAACCGGCCACGTTACGCCCTTGCCTGGCATCAAGGTCACGGCAGTAGCGGCCGAGCATTCGTCTTTGCTGGTATGGAAGAACCCCACGACGGACAAAAACGAGTCGCACCCCGCAGGCGAGGCCGTGGGCTACATCATCCAGCTGGAAAACGGTTTCAAAATTTGGCATATGGGGGACAACGGCTTGTTTGGTGACATGAAGTTCATTGCCGATTACTACAAGCCAGATTTGGTGCTCATCCCCATTGGCGGCAACTTCACCATGGACCCCGAAGATGCGGCCTATGCCATTCGCACCTGGATCAATCCTAAATACGTGGTGCCGATGCACTACGGCTCGAACCCTTTGACCAAGGGCACATTTGCGCAGTTTGAAGCGGCCATGAAGGGCCACAGCAGCACCAAGGTGATAGGCATGACCGAAGGGCAGCAGATTGACTTCTGATGCCGCATTGACGGCAGCTCAACTTGAGCCGCTGCTCACCTACCTGCCGCAGCCCAGCACCACGGCACTGAAACTGCCGCCGCTGGCCTGCGACGCCCATGTGCACATCTTCGGTCCTGCGCCGCGCTTTGCGTACGGTGCCACGCGCAGCTTCACGCCTGTGGATGCGCCCAAGGAGATGCTGTTTGCGCTGCACCACCAGCAGGGCATTGCGCGCTGCGTGATTGTGCAGTCGCTGGTGCACGGCATGGACAACAGGGTGGTGGAAGACGCCATTGCCGCAGGCGGTGGCCGCTATCTGGGCGTGAGCTTGGTGCCGGTGGACGTGAGCGATGCTGAGCTGGAGCGCATAGCGATGGCAGGCATTCGCGGGGTACGCTTTCACTTTATGCCCAGCCTGACCAGCGACACCTCGACGAACGCCATCGTGGCGCTCACGCAGCGTCTCAAACCCTTAAATTTGCATTTGCAAGTGCATTTCGACGGCGCGTTGATCCACCAATTGATCGAGCCTTTGTCGCGCAGCGCCGTGCCCGTGGTGATCGACCACATGGGCCGCGTGGACGCCACGCGGGGCGCAGACCACGCCGACTTTGCGGCCTTGCTCACGCTGCTAAAAAACCCGAAGTTCCATGTCAAGGTCAGCGGCATTGACCGCATAGATGCATTCGGGTCGCAAAAGCAACCGCCCTATGCCGATGGCGTAGCATTTGCGCGCCTGCTGGTAGAACGCTACCCCGAGCAATGCGTCTGGGGCACCGACTGGCCGCACCCTAACCACACCCATGTGCCCGATGATGGTGTGCTGGTGGATGCACTTGCGCATATTGCTCCGACCCAAGCGCTGCTCGATCAGGTGCTGGTGCATAACCCGCAGCGGCTGTATCGATTTGCGCAATGAGTTTTTGCGTCCTCTGCGTCCGGTCAAATCCGATTTCACCCTTTGAGTTGTTCTAATTTTGGATTGCTTGTTTCGCGTATGGTCACTCCCCATTTATCACTGCCTGGCCGCCTGGCTGGCAAGATAGTCTTGGTCACCGGCGCAGGGTCAGTAGGCCCCGGCTGGGGCAATGGCCGCGCGATTGCGGTGCGCTTTGCGCACGAAGGCGCGAAGGTCTATGGCTTTGACAAAGACCAGGATCGCTTGACCGAGACAGCCAAGCTGATTGCCGAAGCGGGCGGTGCCTTTATCGGTGGCACCTGTGACGTAACCCACAGCGCGTCGATTGAAGCCATGGTGGCCACGTGCATCGCCAAGTTCGGCCGCATCGATGTGCTGGTCAACAACGTGGGCGGCTCGGCCAAGGGCGGGCCCGTGGAAATGAGCGAAGAGGTGTTTGATGCGCAGGTAGACCACAACCTGAAAAGCATCTTCCTCACCTGCAAATACGTGCTGCCGCATATGCAGGCGCAGGGTGGCGGGGCCATAGTCAACATATCGTCGACCTCGGCCCTGCGCTGGACAGGTTCAGCGCAAATTGCCTATGCCGCTACCAAGGCCGGAGTCATCCAGTTCTCGCGCGTGCTGGCGGTGCGGTACGCCAAAGAGGGCATCCGGGTCAACACCGTGGTGCCCGGCCAGTTGCATACCCCCATGGTGGAAGTGCGCCTGGCAGGCCAGCGCGCAGGCGGCGATGTGGATGCCCTGCTCAAGCAGCGCCAGTCACGCATCCCGCTGCCCTTTATGGGCGATGGCCGCGACACCGCCAACGCAGCTTTGTTTTTAGCCTGCGATGAGTCGCGCTTTGTCACCGGCACCGAGATCATTGTGGATGGTGGTATGTCGGTGCGGTGTGATTGATCGCAGTGTTATTTGCAATGTCGCTATGAATCTAATCCCGTTCAGGCTGAGCTTGTCGAAGCCGTCACCCACCCACTAAGAGCACTACATGAAATACCTTCAACTCACTCGCCGCGCAATTGCCCAGGGCCTCAGCTGCGGCCTGTTCGCCCTATCCTCAGCCGCTCTGACGCAAAACAAAATCACCCGCATTATCGTGGCCTTTCCTCCCGGCGGGCCGGTAGACTTTGTGGCGCGCACGCTGGCCGATCAACTGGGTAAAGAGCTGGGGCACCAGGTGATCATCGAGAACAAAGCAGGCGCTAATGGTGCAATTGCCGCCGACTTTGTCTCCAAGGCCGTGACCGACGGCACTACTTTGTGGCTGACCAGCGTGGGCGCAGTGGCCATCAATCCCGCGCTGTACGACAAGCTGGCCTACGACCCGGTGCGTGACCTCACCCCCGTGTCCCTGGTGGTCAACAACGTTGAAATGCTGGTGGTGGGTGCCAACGCGCCCTACAACACCGGCGCAGAGTTTGTAGCGGCCAGTCGCCAGCAAAAAGACAAGCCCCTGACCATGGCCTCGTCCGGCACGGGCAGCGTGCCGCATTTGGCGATGGAACTGCTCAATGACGCCGCCAAAATCAACCTCACCCATGTGCCCTACAAAGGCGCAGCGCCCGCGATTACCGATGTGATTGCCGGCCATGTGGACGGGTTTTTTGGCGACATTCCCGGCCTGGTGTCGTTCATCAAAGCAGGCAAGCTCAAACCCATCGGCATCGCAGCGCCCAAGCGCCACCCGCTGTTCCCTGATGTAAAAACCTTCACCGAAATGGGCGTACCCGGCGTGGACTCGGACAACTGGTACGCGCTGTTTGCATCCAAAGGTACGTCAGCTGCCGACATTGACCGCGTCAACCTCGCGGTGCGCAACACACTGAATACCGAGGCGGTCAAAACCAAGTTGCTGGCCTCCGGTGCCGAGCCTGCGCCATCTACACCTGTGGAGCTGAGCACGTTGTTGAAAAACGACTCCGCCAAATGGGCGAAGGTGGTGCGCAGCAAGAACGTCAAGGCCGATTAACACCATTCCTCTTTTTTTATGCGTATCCCCCCCATTCCACCCGGCGCCCGCCCCGAGCTGGCCGCCCAGGAAGCCCAAATTGCAGCCCAGCGCGGCGGTAAAGTCTCGCCGCTGTACCAAGTGCTGCTCAACAGCCCGCCGATTGCCCACGGCTGGGAGCAAATGCTCTCTGCTGTGCGCAACCGCAACAGCCTGCCCGCCAGCCTGCGCGAACTGGCGATTCTGCGTGTGGCGGTGCTCAACCGCGCCAGCTACGAGTTTGATGCGCATGCGCCCATTGCACTGGCTGCAGGCGTGGCGCAGGCCACCATTGATGCCATCCGCGCCGTGCCACTGGCCGCTGATGCCCCGCTCGCGCCCATCGAACGCGTGGTGATGGACTTGGCCGACGCGATGACACGCGACATAGACGTGCCCGATGCCTTGTACGCCCAAGTGCGCACGCATTTTGACGCGCAAGGCCAGCTCGATGTGGTGGCCACCATTGCCGCCTACAACATGGTGTCGCGCTTTTTAGTGGCGCTGCATATTGGGCACTGAGCATGCAGCGCCCTACAGATCTCATCTTGCTGCAAGCCACGCTGGATGCAGCGACCGCCTCCGGTTTAGCCGTTGCCGCGCAAAGCTGGTGCGCGCAAAGCCCTCTGCCCATGGCGTTGCACCGCGCAGCCTGGTCAGCAAATACGCAAACCGCCTATGTGTATGCGCGCTTGTCTTCACGCACCACACTTGACAGCAGCGCGCTGGCTACGTTAACCACTGCATTCGGTACGGCACTTGCAGGTGCCACCATCATCCGCGCATCACGCCTGGAAACAGTGCTGGATTTGGCAGGCGCGTCACACGCAGAACAACCCATCTTCCACTACATCGTAGAAACCGACGCCGAAGAGGGCTGGATGCCCGAGATCGCCCGCTGGTACGACACCGAGCACATGCCCGGCCTGGCGGCGGTGCCCGGCTGTATCCGCGCCACCCGCCTGCTCAACCACGACCACGGCCCGCAGTCCCTGGCATGCTACGACTTGGTGAGCACGGAAACTTTAGGATCTACGCCTTGGCTGGCGGTGCGCAACACGGCCTGGAGCGATATTGCCCGACCGCACTTCATCAACACCAAGCGCAATATGTTTCACGCTATCGCTTAAGCGATGGCGTAAACTAAAACCAGCACAGCTTTCCCGGAGACCCAAGGATGATTAATAAAATCGCCAGCAGCATCGCACAGGCGCTGGCCGACACACATGACGGGGCCACCGTCATGATCGGCGGTTTTGGCACGGCGGGCATTCCTAATGAGCTGATCGACGGCCTGATTGCGCAAGGTGCCAAAGACCTGATCATCGTCAACAACAACGCAGGCAATGGCGACGAAGGCCTCGCCGCACTGCTCAAGGCCGCTCGCGTGCGCAAAATTATTTGCAGCTACCCGCGCCAAGCCGACAGCTATGTGTTTGACGCGCTGTACCGCAGCGGCAAGGTGGAGCTGGAGCTGGTGCCCCAAGGCAACCTGGCCGAGCGCATCCGCGCTGCGGGCGCAGGCATTGGCGCGTTCTTCACGCCCACAGGCTACGGCACCGAGTTGGCCAAAGGCAAAGAGGCGCGCGAGATCAATGGCAAGCACTACGTGCTGGAGATGCCCATCCATGCCGACCTGGCCCTGATCAAAGCCGAGCGCGGCGACCGTTGGGGCAACCTCACCTACCGCAAAGCCGCCCGCAACTTTGGCCCCGTGATGGCCATGGCCGCCAAGAAAGCCGTGGCCACAGTGCATGAGATTGTGGAGCTGGGCGCACTCGACCCCGAGCACATCATCACCCCCGGCCTGTTCGTGCACCAAATCGTGCGCATCGACCGCGTGGCCACCGAAGCCGGTGGATTTAAAAAGGCCGCCGCATGAGCTACACCAAACGCACCAAAGACCAACTGGCCGCCCGCATCGCGCAAGACATCCCTGAAGGCGTGTCGGTTAACTTAGGCATCGGCATGCCTACCTTGGTAGCCAACCACATCCCGCGCACGCTGGAGGTGCTGCTGCACAGCGAAAACGGCATCATCGGCATGGGCCCGGCTCCGGCAGCGGGCGAGGAGGACTACGACCTGATCAATGCCGGCAAGCAGCCGGTCACCATGCTGCCCGGCGGCTCGTACTCGCACCACGCCGACAGCTTTGCGCTGATGCGCGGCGGGCATTTGGACATCTGCGTACTGGGTGCCTTCCAGGTCAGTGCAACTGGTGACTTGGCGAACTGGCACACTGGAGAAAAAGATGCGATACCCGCAGTTGGCGGTGCGATGGATTTGGCCGTGGGTGCCAAGCAGACCTGGGTGATGATGGACTTGCTGACCAAGCAAGGGGTCAGCAAAATTGTCAGCGCTTGCAGTTACCCCTTGACGGGCATTGCGTGTGTGAAGCGCATCTATTGCGACCTGGCTACCTTTGAGTGCACGCCGCAGGGATTGGTGTTGATCGACAAGGTGAATGGATTGCCACACGCTGAGCTGGAGAAGCTGGTGGGCTTGCCGATTCGCGCTGAGGCCTGAGGCCTACTCCGGCTTAATCCCCGCATCCTTCACCACCTTCGCCCACTTGCCCAAGTCAGCCTTCAAAAAGGCAGCCAACTCTTGCGACGATGACAAACGCGGTTGGATGTCCAGCGCCGCCAGTTTGTCTTTGTACTCCGCTGAGTTCACCGCGTCTTGCACTTCCTTGTTGAGCTTTTGCACCATGGCCAAAGGCGTTTTAGCCGGTGCGAACAGTCCCAGCCAAATCGTGGTCTCGTAGCCCGCTACGCCTCCTTCGGCAATCGTTGGCAGATCCGGCAACGTAGGGTAGCGCTTCAGGCTGGCGACACCCAGCGCGTTCAATCGGCCCGCCTTGATGTTCGGTATCGCCGACGAGGTGTTGTCAAACATCACCTGCACATGGCCCGCCAACACGTCTTGAATGGCGGGCGCTGCGCCTTTGTAGGGCACGTGCGTCCATTCGATGCCGGTTTGCGAGCTGAACAGCTCAGCACCCAAGTGGTAGGTGCTGCCAATGCCCGACGATGCGTAGGACAGCTTGTTGGGGTTGGCCTTGGCGTAGGCCACCAATTCCTTCACCGTCTTGGCGGGCACGCTGGGGTGCACCACCAGAATATTCTCTATCGTTGCCACCAACGAGATCGGCACAAAATCGTTGACCGGGTCGTAGGTCAAATTAGCCGTCAGGTTGGGGCTGGCGGCCATGATGCTGCTGGTGCCCAAGAGCAGCGTGTCGCCATCGGGCGCTGACTTGGCCACAAAGGTCGCGCCTATGCTGCCGGTAGCGCCCACCTTGTTGTCCACAATCACCGTGCGTTTGAGGGATGCCGCCAGCTTGGGTGCCAGCACGCGTGCCAGCACATCGGTAGGGCCACCGGCGGCAAAGGGCACGACGATGCGGATGGGTTTGTCTTGTGCCAAGGCGGGTGGGGTAAAGCATTGCACAAGGCAAAGCAAAGCGGCGGTCCATAGTTTGGTCATAGCGGGTCTCTAGTGCGGTGGTGTTGCGGTGTTGTTGTCATGGGTGAGGCTAGCGTACAGGGCAGTGCAATAGGTAATGTTCGCGTTGCCAAGCGTTGCGCGCTTGCTATAGTGGTTCGTGGTTCAAATTTTCTGGCGTATCAATCATGCATCTCAGCCCGCTATCATCACCTGCAAATCGCCGCCAAACCCTGCAATGGCTGGCCGCCTCGGGTATGTCCCTAGGCGCTTGGCCGCCGCACGCGCAGGCGGCCTGGCCGTCCAAACCGATCCGCTTCGTCGTGCCCTTTGTACCTGGCGGCACGTCCGACATCGTGGCCCGCGCCGCGCCGGACGGCTACACCGTCATTTTGGGGCATGTGTGCTCGATGGCGGTCGACCCGCTGATCTACCCCGACAGCGGCTTTGACGTGAACCGCGACTTTGCGCCCGTGACCCTGCTGGCCAAAGTGCCCAGCCTGGTCGTGGTGCACAAAGACGTACCCACCAAAGGCTTCAAGTCCTTCGTGGCCTACGCTAAATCACGCCCTGGGCAACTCAACTACGCCTCCGCAGGCAACGCCAGCGCGGGCCACCCGGCCATGGAATGCCTCAAGCTGGCCACTGGCATGTTCATCACCCACATGCCCTACCGGGGCACCGGCCCGGCGCTGAACGACCTGTTGGCAGGCCGGGTGAACCGTGTAGTGGTACGGCATGCTGACCCCCGCGCAGACCCCCAAAGACATCGTGCTGCGCCTGCAACGCGAATGCCTCAAAGCCTTGCAATCGCCCAGCATCAACCCACGCTTTGCCAGCGAGAGTGCGGTCATCGGTGGCGAGCCGAGCGATCAGTTTGCCGCCTTCATTGCGCATGAGCAGAGGCGCTGGAAGGATATGGTGGTGCGGAGAATATCAAGCCGGGGTAAAAGGTTGACACCAGAGAGAATAGGGCGATTCGGTGCGGAGCTTGACGCCACACCGCCTGCATCACGTTACCGCCTGATGTTGGTTGAATGCTGGCGCCTTCCAGGCCTGTGTCGCCATCACGTTTTTGAGCTGCGCCACGGCATGCCAAACGTCCACATAGCCCACATACAGCGGCGCAAAACCAAAACGCAAAATGTCGGGGGCACGGTAGTCGCCAACCACGCCGCTGGCAATTAACGCTTGCATGATGGCGTAGCCCTCAGGATGGGTGAGCGCCACCTGGCTGCCGCGTTGCGCCACCTCACGCGGTGAGGCCAAACCAAAGCCGGTCAGTTCCTGGTCTACCAGAGCGATGAACAGCTCTGTGAGCGCTTCGCTTTTGCGGCGCAGCACCGACATGTCAACACCGTCAAACGCTTCTAACGCCGCTTCCAAGGCGATCATGCCGAGCTGTGAGGTGGTGCCTACCAGCATGCAACGCATGCCGAGCGCGGGCTCATAGTCGTCAGAAAAAGCAAACGGGTTGGCATGGCCGAACCAGCCTTTTAACGGTTGATCAAGCGCCGCATGGTGCCGCTGGGCAGCATACATAAAGGCAGGCGCACCTGGCCCGCCGTTGAGATACTTGTAGCCACAGCCAACTGCAAAGTCGACGTTGCAGGCGTTTAACTCGCAAGGCATGGCACCTGCCGTGTGGGCCAAATCCCAAACCACCAAGGCACCCACCGCTTGGGCACGCCGGGTAATTGCGGCCATATCGTAGATGCGGCCCGATTTATAGTTAACGTGCGTGAGCGACACGACGGCGACGCTGTCGTCGATGGCCTCCAGCAGCTTGTCCGATGGCATGGCCACAAACTGCGCGTGCATCAGTTCGGCCACCCCGCTGGCTATATAGCCATCGGTCGGGAAATTACCCAACTCTCCCAAGATCTTGTGCCGCGCGGGGCGTATGCGCAGGGCGGCGACCAATACTTTGAACAGGTTGACCGAGATAGAGTCGGCCGCGATGACTTCATTGGCATGCGCGCCCACCATCTGCGCAATTCTGGCCCCTACTCTTTGCGGTGCTGTATACCAGTGGGCATCATTCCACGAGCGGATCAGCCCTACACCCCACTCCTGTGCAATCGCATGCGCCAAGCGTGGTTGCACGGAGCGCGGCAGGGCACCCAAAGAATTGCCATCCAGATAGACGATGCCCTCTGGAAGCTCAAATCGTGTGCGGCAATGCGATAACAGGTCTGCTTCGTCGAGCGCAGCACAGTACGCGCGCGTGATGGGGGCCGAATGCATGGCGTTCAATGCACATCAATCGAGCTTGGCGCCCGACTCCTTGACCACTTTGGCCCATTTGGCAGTCTCGATTTGAATATGTTGCGCCAACGCCTCGGGGCTCCCGGGGGCTACATCCAAACCAAGCGCTGTCAATTTTTCTCGCACGTCGGGCAAATTCATCACGCGCGCTGTCTCGGCGTTGATTTTGGCCAACACGTCTTTGGGCACGCCAGCAGGGGCCATCAGCGCGAACCAGGACGTCGCCTCAAAACCGGGCAAACCTGACTCGGCCAAGGTGGGGATATTCGGCGCAGCGGGTGAGCGGCTGGCGCTGGTAACGGCAATAGCGCGCACATCACCCGACTTTACCAATGGCAGCGCCGAGGGCATGTTGTCAAATATCATGGTGATGCGCCCGCCAAGCAGGTCAGGCACCGCCTGGGCTCGGCCCTTGTAGGGGATGTGCTGCATTTTCACCCCAGCCAGGGTGTTGAATAACTCGCCCGACAGGTGGATGGAGGTGCCGCTACCCGATGAGCCAAAGGTGAGCGGGGTTTTGCCCGCCAGTACGATCAGCTCTTTCACGTTTTTGGCAGGCACGTCTTTGTTGACCACCAACAAATTGGGCGTGGCGGCCAAAAAACTCACCGACGTGAAATCTTTAATATTGTCATATGGCATCTTGGCGTACAGCGCCGGGTTAATGGCATGGGTGCCCACGGTGGAGATTAAAAGCGTCGTGCCATCGCCCGCGCTCTTAGCCACATAGTCTGCGCCAATATTGCCACCCGCACCGGGCTTGTTGTCCACTGTGAAGGTCTGACCCAAGGTTTGGCCCCATTTATCGGCCAAAATGCGCGCCAGCGTATCGGGCGCGCCGCCGGGTGGAAAGGTCACCACAATCTTCACCGGCTTACTGGGCCAAACGCTGGGTTGCGCCTGGGCGCTGGACGATGCCCAGGCCAGCGCCACTACCACGCACGGTAAAAAGCGCAAGGCACTCAATGTTTGACGTAGTGACAAGGACAGCATGGCGTAGTTTCCTTTGGAATGACGGGAAGGCGGCTGGGTCAATTTTGATGCGTCACCGGTGCATCGTCACAGAGGGCTTTCCCCAGCCACTGTCACCGCCCGGGTGGCGGCATACGCGCCTTGGGCGTCTTCAACAGAACATGACTGCCACCAAGGCGGCATCTTCCCCAAGGCTCAGCACGACATAGGCGCTGGCCCGGTAAACCCAATAGACAAGTGTTTCCGGCATGGGCACTGCGTTCATTGATCGAGAGAAAAAAGCGCTTGCCGCGTTGGCAAGGCAAAGAATGGTGCGGCTGGCGGGGATCGAACCCACGACCCTTGGCTTCGGAGGCCAATACTCTATCCACTGAGCTACAGCCGCACTAACTGCGTGATTGTAGTGCGGGATGGCCCGCGCGTGAGGGTTTGCACGGGGAGCGCGGCTATAATTCAGGGTTGTTTTGATAAACGATGCGCCGGAATGGGCTGCACGCACATCAAAACCGTTTCCCCTCCGCACATGCACTGTATTGACCGAGACCCCTATGAGCAGCTCTGACCAACACGACGACCACCACGAAGGCCCGATTAAAACGCCTACCCAGTTGCTGGCAACGGTGCTTTTCTCCTTTATTGCACCCGTATTTATCATCATTGGCCTGGTCTATTTTGTGACGTCGGCCGCAAAACCTTCCAGCGATGCCAGCGTGGTGTTGCAAGCAGGCCTTACCGTGGATGAGCTGCAAAAAGGCGTGGCAATCCGCATCCAAAAAGTAGGTACCGTTGAAATTCGTGACGCAAACCGCCCCTTGAAGGCTGGCGAAGAGATTTACAAAGCCCAGTGCGTGACCTGCCACGCTGCGGGTTTAGCCGGTGCACCTAAGTTTGGTGATGCAGGGCAGTGGGGCACGCGTATTGCCACTGGCTACGACGCGCTTCTGAACTCTGCTCTCAAAGGCAAAGGGGCTATGGGCGCACAGGGTGGCGGTGACTACGAAGACGTAGAAATTGGCCGCGCTGTGGTGTACATGACGGCCGCTGCGGGCGGCAAGTTCCCAGTACCTGAACGTGCAGCGGCCCCGGCTGCGGGCGCAACCGCTGCCGCCACACCGGTGGCTGCCGCATCCGGCGCGGTGGCGGCTAAGTGAGCCAGGGCCCCGTTTGATCAAAACCGCCTACTGGGCGGTTTTTTTATGCCTTTTTGGCCATAAGCCCAATACAACAGGGCACAAGAAGCTACTGAATTTATAGCGTTTAATGTGCACTATGTGGCTGGTGGCGCTGCGAGATGCTGCGCTTGTGGGCTACGCACATAGCCATAGCGCTGCGGCAGGTCGCGCGCCAGCATCTGCTGCGGAACCCATAGGCCCTGCTCTACCGCTTCGGCGGCCAAGCCCACGTCCTGGGTGTGCACCAAG
The DNA here is from genome assembly GCA_043766985.1 of Polaromonas sp. GTDB lineage: Bacteria > Pseudomonadota > Gammaproteobacteria > Burkholderiales > Burkholderiaceae_C > JAAFIP01. The sequence goes on along the minus strand of JAYUHM010000222.1, from coordinate 8,732 downwards.
CCAAAGCCGGCGTCAGCCTCCATGTAGACCCGGCCCTGTTCGTCCAGTATGCAGCGTTGGGCGCGCACCGCCAAACCGGTGTGGGCGATCAGGCTAAAGTCGGCCTGCACGCGCCAGATATACGGGGTAGCTTGCAGCTCCACATAGACCCGCTGCGGCCCATTCTGGAAAAACCACTGCCCTTGTTGGTCGCTGGCGTAGTTGCGGTGGATAAAGTCGATCAACTTCTCATGGTTCAGCAGCGAGCCCTTGGCAGCCGCCAACCCACTGGTAAAGCTTCCCAGGGCCTGCACACGGTCATCGCGCATCCACCACTGCCCGCGTGCATCCAGTGCCAACCAGCCGTAGCAGTGGGGCACGTTAGGCCATTTGGCGATGGCTTTTAAAACGATGTCATCCATATCCGTGTTTCACAGCTGCGCCAACAACCAGGCGCCCACGGCATCTGGCAGGGCCCGCACGTGGCCGGGCGGCCCACCCGCCGGGAAGCCCACATGCCCCCCTTGGCGTGGCTGCCATAGGGTGACGTAGCGGCCCACCTCGTGCTGCGCTGGCAAACTGGCGGCGGGAACAAAGCCGTCATTCAGTGCGTTCAGCACCAGCGCGGGAATGCGCACCCGGTGCAGGTGTGGTTTGGCCGATGCGCGGCGCCAGTAGTCATCGGTGTTTTTAAAGCCGTGTACTGGCGCGGTGAACTGGTTGTCAAACTCATACAGGTCGCGGCTTGCCAACAACTTATCGCGGTTGAACAGCCCGGGGTGCAGGGCCAAGCGCTCCAGCGCCTTGGGTTTCATGGTGCGCAAAAACATGCGGGTATAGACCTGCCGGTTAAATCCGCGGCCTATGGCTTGCCCCGATGCGGTCAAATCGATAGGTGAACACACCGATGCAGCGGCAGTCACCACCTGGGCCGCCAGCTCGCCCATCTCCTGCGCCCAGCGCAGCAGGGCGTTACCACCTAGCGACACCCCCACGGCAATGATGCTGCGCTGTGGGTGCCTGTCGCGCAGACGCTGCAAAATCCATCCAACCTCTTCGTAGTCGCCCGAATGGTAGGCCCGGGGCGCGCGGTTAATCTCACCGCTACAGCCTCGAAAGTGCGGCACTGCATAGGCGACACCGTGCTGCGCCGCCCAGTCGGCAAATGCCTCGGCGTAATGGCTACGCGACGAGCCCTCCAGGCCATGGAAAAGCACCAACAGCGGGGCTTGGTCGGGCACAGGCGGCTGCGCCTGGTCTACCGCAAAGTCCACGTCAATAAAGTCGCCATCTGGTGTTTCCCACCGCTCACGGCGATAGCTAGGGCGCGGGCCAAAATGGCGGCGAGAAAACAAAGCCGGCCAGATCGTCTGCGCCTGTCCGCCGGGCAGCCAATGGGGTGCTTGGTAATGCATTGTGCGAGACAGATGGTGCGTCATTTTGCGTAGCTTCAGCGCTAAATTACTACTATTTTTATAGCTGCTTGTGCCGTATTCTATTGGGCTTAGCGTCGTTTTATCACTATAAACGTCCTCAATGCAGTACCATCGGCGCATCCGACAGCTCTTGCATTTCACGCGGCGTGCCTGGGCTAGCGTGGTGCGCTACCATGCGCCAACCCTGCGCGGTCTTGTGGTACACGTTGGTAGCGATCACATAGGCCTCGCGGGGGCCCTCCTCCGTCATCACGTCGATTTTCTCCAGCACATTGTGTACGGCGCTGGCGAGCGATTCAATTTTACGGACGCGCTGCGGGGTCGCCTTGATAGTGCCGTTGGAGAACATTGCGTCAAAGGCTGTGCGAATCCCCTCTACGCCCACAACGCGTGGCCCGCCGGGATGCACGCAGACCACCTCGTCTTCGTCGGCCCAGCACGCCATTAACTTGTCGATGTCACCGGTCTGCAGCGCATCGTAAAAGGCGGCTTCGATATCGTCGGCCGTACCGCCAACGGTAACCGATTGGAGCTTGGATTTGCGCATAAATTGCATTATGGCGAAAAACACAACGCCTTTGTTTAGACTTTATGCAAGTACGATTGCACAAACAAAAACGCCAACCCGAAGGTTGGCGTTTACATGTTGGTTGCGGAGGCTAGATTTGAACTAACGACCTTTGGGTTATGAGCCCAACGAGCTACCAGGCTGCTCCACTCCGCGTCAATGTCTCTATTCTACTCGGTATCTCTCTGGAATGGGCTTACAAAGCAAATGACCACACAAAGAAATAACCGGGTCTCGCTTTACGCTTCTTTCACGTCAGCGTTGGCCGTATCTGGGCGGTCAACCAACTCAACGAACGCCATTGGCGCGTTGTCACCGACGCGGAAACCCATCTTCAAAATACGGGTATAGCCACCTGGACGTGTTTTGTAACGTGGGCCCAGCTCAGCAAACAGTTTGACGACCATATCGCGATCGCGCAGGCGGTTAAACGCCAAGCGCTTGTTAGCCAAGGTAGGCTCTTTTGCCAACGTGATCATCGGCTCGACTACGCGGCGCAATTCCTTGGCTTTAGGCAATGTGGTTTTGATGGCCTCGTGCTGAATCAGCGAGTTCATCATGTTACGCAGCATAGCGAGGCGGTGCTCGCTGGTGCGGTTGAGTTTACGAAGTCCTTGTCCGTGGCGCATGGTGCTTTCCTTTCAATGTAATCGAGATGGCCGTATCAGGTACCACCTACGCACTTGCCTCTATAAATGCGGTGAGGCGCTAAAAATACCTTAAAGCAAATAAATGCTTGTTCACACTTAGCCTATCGGCTAAGTGTCTGTCTGCACTAGGCTGGTCAGCTTAGTGCTTGTCCAGCCCGGCTGGTGGCCAGGCTTCGAGACGCATACCCAAAGTTAAGCCGCGCGAGGCGAGCACTTCTTTGATTTCGTTGAGCGACTTACGACCCAAATTAGGCGTCTTGAGCAACTCGTTCTCGGTCCGCTGAATCAGATCACCGATGTAGTAAATGTTTTCAGCTTTCAGGCAGTTAGCCGAGCGAACCGTCAACTCCAACTCGTCAACCGGGCGCAGCAAGATGGGGTCAAACTGCTGGCTGGCGCGCTGCGCTGGTGCGTCGAACGCGGCCAACTCGCTGCCTTCCAATTGTGCAAACACTGCCAGCTGCTCAACTAATATTTTAGCTGATGCGCGCACGGCATCCTCGGCAGTCACGGCACCGTTGGTTTCAATTTCCATGACCAACTTGTCCAGGTCGGTACGCTGCTCGACGCGGGCGCTTTCAACCGTGTAGCTCACGCGCTTGACGGGGGAAAACGAGGCATCCAACACAATGCGGCCGATAGATTTCGTGGGCTCATCGCCATAACGGCGCATGGTACCGGGCACATAGCCACGGCCTTTTTCCACCTTGATCTGCATGTCCAGCTTGCCGCCGTGCGACAGATGGGCAATCACATGCTCAGGGTTGATGATTTCTACGTCGTGCGGGGTTTGGATGTCGCCAGCGGTAATCACGCCTTCGCCATCTTTGCGCAGCGACAGGGTCACCTCGTCACGGTTGTGCAACTTAAAGACCACGCCCTTAAGGTTGAGCAAAATGTTCACTACGTCTTCCTGCACGCCGTCGATCGACGAGAACTCGTGCAACACGCCAGCAATAGTCACTTCCGTGGCGGCATAGCCCACCATCGACGACAGCAAGACACGGCGCAGACCGTTACCTAATGTATGGCCATAGCCCCGCTCAAACGGCTCGAGCGTTACTTTGGCGCGGTTCAGACCGAGCTGTTCTACATTGATAGTTTTAGGTTTGAGCAGATTGGTTTGCATGCAGTCTTCCTTTTGGTTGCCCTCGGCTCGTTACACCGGTAAGGCTGGAAAACCCCGTCGCAGATGCATCTGTGACGGGGAACTTAAGAGCAGCCAACGTCTTGGCCGCGAATATAAAAAATTAACGTGAATACAATTCGACGATCAACGACTCGTTGACATCAGAAGCGAATTCATCGCGGTCCGGCACTTTCTTGAAGGTACCTTCAGCTTTGTCTTTGTTGGTCTCAATCCAAGCCGGGAAACCGACTTGCGCAGCCAGCTCCAAAGCCTCAGCGATACGCACTTGCTTTTTCGATTTGTCGCGTACTGACACCACATCGCCCACCTTGATAAGGTAGGAAGGAATGTTCACCGACTCGCCGTTAACCAGCATCGCCTTGTGGGACACCAATTGGCGCGCTTCTGCGCGGGTGGAGGCGAACCCCATGCGGTATACCACGTTGTCCAAACGGCTTTCCAGAATGAACAGCAAGTTAGCGCCTGTGTTGCCTTTACGGCGGTCAGCTTCTTCAAAGTAGCGGCGGAACTGACGCTCCATAATGCCGTACATACGCTTTACTTTTTGCTTTTCGCGTAACTGCAAGCCAAAGTCAGACATGCGCTGACCTGAGGTGCGACCGTGCTGGCCGGGCTTGGAGTCAAATTTTGCTTTGTCTGCAATCGAGCGACGAGCGCTTTTCAAGAACAGATCGGTGCCTTCACGGCGGGAGAGTTTAGCCTTAGGGCCTAAGAGACGTGCCACGTTAATTTCCTTTGTTCACGTTGGGTTCAAACTACCGCAGGACTGGCTGCGGGAGCCGTGGCAGGCGCAATTTCTGCGGATGCCATGGCGGTGGGCTTACGAAGTTTGTCTAAAGACAACCCTCTATTATAGCCAAAGCCGCTGGCACTACGCACAGCGGCTTGAGCCAATTCAATGACGCTTAAATGCGGCGGCGCTTTTGCGGGCGGCAACCGTTGTGCGGTACAGGGGTCACATCACGGATCGACGTGATGCGGATACCCAAGGCACCCAAGGCGCGAACCGAAGACTCGCGGCCTGGACCTGGGCCTTTGATTTCGACGTCAAGGTTTTTAATGCCCTGCTCCATCGCGGCGCGACCAGCCATCTCAGATGCAACCTGGGCTGCAAAAGGGGTTGATTTACGCGAACCCTTGAAGCCCTGGCCACCCGAGGAAGCCCATGACAACGAATTGCCTTGGCGGTCGGTAATGGTGATGATGGTGTTGTTAAACGATGCGTGAACGTGCGCTACGCCATCTGCAATGTTCTTGCGGACTTTTTTACGTACACGTGTCGAAGCGGAATTTGCTGGTGCTTTTGCCATACTATTTCTCTCTTACAGGCTTATTTTCATAACGCTTGTGTTATTTTTTCAACGCCTGAGCACCTTTACGCGGACCTTTACGGGTACGGGCATTGGTACGAGTGCGCTGTCCGCGCATAGGCAGACCACGGCGGTGACGGAAACCACGGTAGCAACCGATGTCCATCAACCGTTTGATGTTCATTGTCGTCTCACGACGCAAGTCACCCTCGATAGTGATCGTCGCGATTGCATCGCGGATCTTCTCCAGGTCGCCGCCGGTCAAGTCTTTGACCTTCTTGGAATAAGCGATGCTACATGCTTCGCAAATTTTGCGAGCACGAGTGCGACCGATACCAAAGATAGCGGTTAAGCCGATTTCAGCGTGCTGATGCGGCGGGATGTTAATGCCAGCGATACGTGCCATAGCGTTCCTCTAAATTTCTCAATCAACCTTGACGTTGTTTATGGCGTGGATCTGTGCAGATCACACGAACGACGCCTTTACGGCGAATGACTTTGCAATTACGGCAAATTTTCTTTACTGAAGCCGAGACTTTCATGTCTTTTCTCCTAAAAATCTAAAATTAAACTGTCAATCAAATCCGTTACGTCACCTGGCTTGAAACTCAATTCAAGCGCGCGTCAAGTCGTACGGTATCAACTCAACAGTTACTCTGTTATCAAAATAGCACTTACATCCGTCAAGCGGCGTCGCACCTGCGTACGCCACCTTAACCGGCCAGTGATGTCTTGAAGTTAGCCTTTTTCAACAATGATTCGTACTGCTGGCTCATCATGTAGTTCTGAACTTGGGACATAAAGTCCATCGTCACGACCACAATGATTAACAGGGAGGTACCACCAAAATAGAACGGCACGTTATATTTCAATATCAAGAATTCGGGCAGCAAGCATACAAATGTAATGTAGACCGCGCCAATTAATGTTAATCGAACCAAAATCTTGTCGATGTAGCGGGCAGTTTGATCACCAGGACGGATACCGGGAATGAATGCACCGCTCTTTTTCAGGTTGTCTGCTGTTTCACGGCTATTGAATACCAAGGCCGTGTAGAAGAAGCAGAAAAACACGATCGCTGCAGCGTAGAACATGACATAGATCGGTTGGCCAGGCGTCAACATGCTGGAGATGTCTTTGAGCCAGCGCATCGAGTCGCCAGTGCTGAACCATCCGACCACCGTAGCGGGTAACAAAATAATGGAGGACGCAAAGATGGGTGGGATCACGCCAGCCATGTTGAGCTTTAAAGGTAAGTGGGACGACTGGCCACCATAAACCTTGTTCCCGACTTGTCGACGCGCATAGTTCACCAAAATCTTACGCTGCCCGCGCTCTACAAACACCACAAAATAAGTTACAGCGACTACCAGAGCGACGATGATGATCGCCACCAGAATACTCATCGCGCCAGTGCGCACCAGTTCTAACAGACCGCCAATTGCGCCTGGCAATCCCGCAGCAATGCCGCCAAAAATCAAAATAGAAATGCCGTTACCCAAACCGCGTTCGGTAATCTGCTCACCCAACCACATCAAAAACATGGTGCCAGCCGTCAAACTAACCACAGCCGACATCCGGAAACCGAGACCAGGGGACAGCACCAAGCCAGCAGAACCCTCAAGCGCAACCGCAATACCCAGGGACTGAAACACAGCCAAGCCCAAGGTTCCGTAGCGGGTGTACTGGGTGATCTTGCGACGGCCCGATTCACCTTCTTTTTTGAGCTGCTCAAACGTGGGAAGCACGTAGGTAAGCAACTGCATGATGATCGATGCAGAAATGTAGGGCATGATACCCAACGCAAAGACCGTAAAGCGAGACAGCGCACCACCCGAGAACATGTTGAACAAACTCAAGATACCGCCCTGCTGGCCCTTGAAAAGTTGTTGCAACTGCGTAGGATCAATGCCCGGCACAGGAATATGCGCACCGATGCGGTACACCACCAGCGCGAGCAACAAAAAGACAAGCCGACGACGCAGGTCACCGAACTTACCAGTTTTTGCTATTTGTGCGGGATTGGTTGCCACTGCGCAATGTTCCTATTGTCTTTAAGTATGGGTCGAACAGCTTATGCAGCTACGGAGCCACCAGCGGCTTCGATAGCCGCTTTAGCAGCCGCCGTTGCACCAATGCCGGTGAGCTTGACAGCTTTGGTCAAGGCACCCGTGTTGATCACTTTGACTACTTTAGCCAATTGACCTACCAAACCAGCTTGCTTTAACGCCAAAACGTCCACTTCAGCTGCACCCAGAACCTCTAGGTTAGTCAAAGTAATTTCAGCATTGAATTTGAGCAAGTGCGATTTAAAACCGCGCTTGGGCAAACGACGCTGCAAAGGCATTTGACCGCCTTCAAAGCCAACTTTGTGGTAGCCACCAGCACGGGATTTTTGACCCTTGTGGCCACGACCGGCGGTTTTACCCAGGCCAGAGCCGATGCCGCGACCGACACGGCGACGGGCTTTTTTGGATCCGTCTGCCGGAGAAATGGTATTGAGTTCCATCTTAAAGTACCTTTACGAGGTAGCTGATCTTGTTGATCATGCCGCGTACTGCGGGAGTATCTTGCAACTCATACGTGGAGCGAATTTTGCGCAGACCCAAACCACGCACGGTTGCGCGGTGAGACTCTTTGCAGCCAATCGGGCTACGCACCAATTGAACTTTAACGGTTGATTGAGCAGTCATTGCATTGCTCCTGATTAAGAGAAGATTTCTTCAACGCTCTTACCGCGCTTTGCAGCGACTTCGGAAGGCGTAGTAGAGTTTCTCAGGGCGTCCAAAGTGGCACGCACCATGTTGTAAGGATTGGTCGAACCATGGCTCTTGGCCACAATATCGGTGATGCCCATCACCTCGAATACAGCGCGCATTGGACCACCCGCGATAATGCCCGTTCCTTTTGGAGCTGGGGACATCATCACATTGGCGGCGCCATGCGAACCGAACACGCGGTGGTGGATGGTACCGTTTTTCAAATTAGCTTTGAGCATGCCGCGACGCGCTTGCTCCATTGCTTTTTGAACAGCTACCGGCACTTCTTTCGACTTGCCTTTGCCCATGCCTACGCGGCCATCTCCGTCACCAACGACAGTCAGTGCGGCGAAACCGAGAATACGACCACCCTTGACCACCTTGGTCACCCGGTTGATCGCGATCATCTTTTCGCGCAGACCATCTTCGGGGCCGTTTGCGGGGGTATTTGCTTGTAATTTAGCCATGTAAATTCTCGCCTTGATTAGAACTGCAAGCCAGCTTCACGGGCGGCGTCGGCCAAAGCCTTGACGCGACCGTGGTAGGCGAAACCTGCGCGATCAAACGCAACTTTGTCAACACCAGCTGCCTTTGCTTTTTCAGCAACGCGCTTACCGATGGCGGCAGCCGCAGCAGTGCTGCTACCTTTGCCTGACGCACCAACGATTTTGATGACTTCAGCCTCTGCAGTAGAGGCAGACGCCAATACCTTGGTGCCGTCGCCAGAGATAACCTGGGCGTAGATGTGGAGGTTCGTGCGGTTGACGCTCAAACGTGCAACGCCTTGGTTGGCAATGCGGATACGGGTTTGGCGCGAACGACGAAGACGCTGCTCTTTTTTGGTCAACATGAGACAGCTCCTTATTTCTTCTTGGTTTCT
>JAYUHM010000221.1:0-24246 GCA_043766985.1 Polaromonas sp. | reverse complement strand
CAGCCAGGTGCCGAGCACGTCGCGTTTGCTTGGCGCGTTGGGGCTGTTGTAAGTCAAGGGGCAGCTACTGACCCACGATTCGTAGACGCCTGTGGCTGCCAAGAATTCGGCAAAGAAGCTTAACTGTGCGTTCGGTGTGGCGCTGGCACCATGATCCCATTGCACGTGTATTCGGCCGCCGGGGGTGTCTACCACCATGGCCTCTAAAGCTTGACTTTGAGCTTGAACTTGTCGCCTTTTAGCTTCACCCATTTGGTGACCCTCGCAAATCCGTTGAAATTGGCTTGTAGTCTAGCTTGCAGACGGTTTATGGCCTTTCAACTGCCGGAAATAGGCTGAATGCGGTACGGAGCGGAGAGCTTGACGTAGGCCTGGCCGCTGCGCACTAAAGACAGCACCGCTTGGGCGCGCGCATCGCCTGGCGGCGTGGTGTCCTGCACCATGGCAAAGTGGTCTAGTACGACTGGAACGGCCAGACTTTGCAGCATAGGAGACAAGGCATGCAGCGCGTCGAGGGAGGCGTACATTTGTAAATGCCAGCCTAGTGCAGCGATGCGATCTGCCCAATACTGCAATGCTGCACTGATGGCCTGGATGTCACCATGTCCTGAGCTTTCTACGTTCAGGCGCAGGCCGCGAATGCCTTGGTGGTGCAGTGCGCCCAGGTCAGCATCTGGCGCATCAGTCTCTACCACAGCCACCCCGCGCCCAGCGCCTTGCAGCTCGCGCAGGGCTTGCAGCATGCGGCTGTTATCAGTGCCGTAGAAGCTGGGCTGGATGATGACGGTGCGCGTCAGGCCGTTACCCGCCAGGTGTTTGCGCAGGTCAATGACCGAGGCGGAGCCAGGCGTGTAGTGGCGCCCGGCCACCATGGGGTAGTGGGTTTGATCGCCGACGACATGCACATGGCAGTCGCAAGCACCGGGGGGCAGTGTATCGAGATCCGTCACGAACGGATCAGGCCAATAATCGTTTCACAAAGGCCTCACCGGTCTCCTTGGTGCCCAGCGTGCCGCCAACGTCGCGCGTGACCTCGTGCGCCTGTACCGCTGCCGCCGTGGCCTGTTCTATGGCCGCACTGGCCTGCACAAAAGCAGGCAAACCCTTGCGCTGCCCGTGCCAGCCCAGTAGCATGCCCGCAGACAAAATGAGCGATAAGGGGTTGGCAATATTTTGCCCGGCAATGTCGGGGGCCGAGCCATGCGCTGCCTGGCCCATGGCATGCTCTGCACCCGCGTTGAGCGAGCCGCCCAAGCCCAGGCTGCCAGACAATTCGGCGGTCAGGTCCGACAATATATCGCCAAACATATTGGTGGTGACGATCACATCGAAGCGCTGGGGCGCGCGCACCACATGCGCCATCATGGCATCGACAATAAAGTCGTCCACTTTGACCAGCGGGAACTCTTGGGCCACCTGGTGGCACAGGTCGATAAACATGCCGTCGCCCAGTTTCAGCACATTGGCCTTGTGCACAATGGTCACATGCTTGTTCCGAGTCATGGCCAGCTCAAAGGCGCTGCGGGCAATCCGCTCACAGCAGCGGCGGGTGATGCGGCGCAGCGAGATCACCACATCCTCGGTGATCAGCATCTCGCTGCTACCGGATTCGATGTTGCGGTCGGCATAAAAGCCCTCGGTATTCTCGCGCACCACCACTAAGTCAAAGTCACTAAAACGGCCTGGCATGCCGGGGTAGGTGCGCGCGGGGCGGATGTTGGCATGCAAGTCCAGGCTTTTGCGGAAGAATTTGGAGGGGTTGATCTCGCCCTTGGCTTCGTCTTTAAAGTCATAGGTAGCCATGGGGCCGAGCATTAAGCCGTCGGCGGCGCGTACTTTGGCCAGCAGCTCTGGTTTAACGGTGGAGCCGTGTTGCTTCAGGCTGTCGTGACCGGCGATGTCGTAGTGCAGGTCGAGCTTGAGGTCAAAACGCTGGGATGCAGCCTCCAGCACTGCAGTGGTGGCCGACATGGTCTCTGGGCCAATGCCGTCGCCGGGGATAACGATGATTTTCATAGGCGAGTTTTAAAGGGTGCAAATGCGTGAGAAGGCGAGATGCTGGATCATACCGTTCACTGCGCGCCAGCGGATTGCGGGGTCGAACTTGAGCGCCCAGCGACCGTTTTAACTGCTGGAGCCACGACGGCGAGCGTACAACGGGAAAATTCACGCTATGTATTACGTAGCTGCTCCCGCAATATCGCATTGGGCTAGAGGGATAAACGGCTTGCAATAGTGACGCCTGCATGCGTCACGGAGCGACACAACGCCGGTCATTTCACCAGCGCGCCATATACCAAGTTTTTATACAGCATCCGCGTTTGCACCCGGTTCGACGGGCTTTGCGCCATCAAAATGCCCACCAGCTTCTCCTTCGGGTCAATCCAAAAGCTGGTGCCCCAAGCACCTGCCCACATCGCGTCGCCCTTGGAGCCGGGTGCCCAGCCCATGCCCTCGTCCAGGCGCACACCATAGCCCAAGCCAAAACCGTAGCCCGGCCCGGTGGTGGCGATGGTGCTTCCGCCCATGCCGACAATGTGGTTGGACAGCATTAGCTCCACGGTCTTGCGCGACAAATAGCGTTTGCCGTCCAGCTCGCCGCCGTTGACCATCATCTGCGCATAGCGCAGGTAGTCCGATGCGGTGCTGACCATGCCTGCACCACCTTTGAAATAGCTTTTGCCCAAAGGGTTGTAGCTTTGGCGATAAGACTTGAGCATGTCGGCTTTGAGAGGGTCGGTGTTCAGCGCCTCGGCCATACGGTGGGATTGGTTAGGGGCCACCCACCATGTGGTGTCTTTCATGCCCAGTGGGTCGAGCAGCAGCTCTTTGACAATCGCGTCCAGCGGCTTTTTCTCTACCCGCTCCAGCACCAGGCCCAGCACGTCCACGGCAATGGAGTACTCCCAAAACGTACCCGGCTGGTGCGTCAGTGGAATTTGCCCCAAATTTTTCAGCATGTCTTCGGAGGTAATGTCCACCTCTCGCGACTCGATGTTCAAATCGTCGTAGAGCTTTTTGATGCGCGGCGACTTGGCTGCGCCGCCATACACAAAGCCAGCCGTATGGCGCATCACGTCTTGCACCCACAGCGGACGCGTCAGCGCCACATCGCCGTTGGCGGTCTCCACTTTGAGGTCTTTCAGCTCGGGCAGCCACAGCGTCAACGGGTCATTGAGCTTGAGCTTGCCTTGCTCTACCAGCATCATCGCGGCCGTGGTGACGATGGGCTTGGTCATGGATGCCAAGCGGAATAATGTGTCCTTCGTCATCGGCTTGGTTTTGGCCGCATCTTGAAACCCATGGGATTCAAAATGCGTCACCCTGCCGTTGCGCGCCACCATGGTGACGGCTCCGGGAAAAATACCCTGGTCAATTTGACTTTGCATCGAGACAGAAATTCGCCCCAGGCGCGGCTCAGAAAACCCTTCGATCAGTGTTTCATTTTGCGCAAACGCGCTGTGCGCGTGTGACAGCGTGATCAAGCACACGGCGATACTTAAGTGGTGAAAAAATACTTGCATGCGCAGATCTCCAAGACATTAACTAAGCCCATGCTAATACCCTGCACACCGCCAGTCTGTCACCTTGGGGGCATGGTGCCAAGGCAAAACGCCATCCAATGGCGGCGCGCTTGGCAATGCAATATCGGTGCAACCAGTGCGATTGACACCCTGGGCGAATTGACATACAAACCGTCTATCTCCGTTGGCTCTGCGGAAACAGCGCTACGGCTTGATCGGTACCTTCCGTGCCGCCGCGTGGCACATCTTGTTCGCAACAAACCTACCAGGAGACCCGCATGCTGTTTCGTACTATTCTTGCCACCGCCGCTGCCGGACTGTTCGCGTCCGCCGCCTTTGCCGCAGGCCCCGCCGTTGTCAAAGGCCCTGGCGAAAATCCCAGCTGTTTTAAACCTTGGGACGCCAATACCAAGCACTTCCAGTGGCCCGCCAAAAAGGGGCCGTACCGCATTGCGCTGGCCAATGGTTTTGTCGGCAACACCTGGCGCATTCAGATGATCAAGATGGCCAAAGCCTATGCCGCTACGCCAGAGATGAAGTCGCAGATCAAAGAGTTCAAAATCGTCTCTACCGGTACCGACGTGGCCGCGCAAATCGCCGCCATCGATAACTTCATTAACTCGGGCTATGACGCGATTGTGACGATTGCCGTCAACCCCACCGCCTTTGCACCCGTCGTCAAACGCGCCAATGCCGCCGGTGTGATACTGGTGCCGTTTGACAACGTGCTGGACAGCGCCGAGGTGATGATGGTCAACGAAGACCAGCTGGCCATGGGTGCGCAGGGCGGCGACTGGATGATCAAAAACATCCCCAGCAAAACCGGCAAGCTGCTAGAGGTGCGCGGCCTGCCAGGCAACTCGGTAGACCGGGACCGGCACCTGGGCTTTCGCAAAGTGGTGGAGGCCTCAGGCAACAAGTTTGAGATTGTCGAAGTGGTAGGCAACTGGGACGACGGCACTGCGCAAAAAGTGGTGGCCGATGCCGTAGCCGTGCACAAAAAGTTTGACGGCATGTTTGTGCAGGGCGGCACCACCGGCGCAGTGCGTGCGCTGATCGATGCCAAACACAAAATGATCCCGGTAGCGGGTGAGTCGGAGAACGGCTTTCGCAAGCTGTGCGCCGAGCGTGCCAAAGACGGTTTGATCTGTACATCGATGGGCCAGTCGCCTGGCTTGGTCGCCATCTCGATGAAGGCCGCGGTGGCGGCGCTGCAAGGCAAGGTGATGCCGCAGTTGATCTCGGTGCCGATTCCTACCGTCAGCCATCCCAGCTTTAAAGCCGGTGAAAACTTCTTTCCCGACCTGACGGACAACTTCTTTACCACCAACGAGTTTCCGGCTTGTGGGGTCAACCTCAAGGCGACGGACATCATGTCCAAGGACGAGAAAAACAGCTAGAGCCGCCACTGCCTGTGGACGCGTTACTGCAATTGGAGGGTGTCTCCAAGCACTATGGCGGTGTGCGCGCGCTGGAGCGCGCGCATTTTGCCTGTACCCAGGGCCGCATCCACGCGCTGCTAGGCGAAAACGGTGCCGGTAAATCGACGCTGATCAAAATCATGGCGGGCGTGGTGCAGCCCGATGAGGGGCGCATCTTGCTGCATGGGCGCGCCCAGCGCTTTGCCCACCCCCAAGAGGCTGTGGCGGTGGGCATTGCCTGCATTTTTCAAGAACTGTCGTTGTTGCCCGACCTGAGCGTGGCGGACAATATTTGCATTACCAACCCGCCCCGGCGGTTTGGCATGGTGGACCGCCGCGCCCAACGCCGCATTGCGGAAGCCGCACTGGCGCGGGTGGGGGCTGAGGACATTCACCCACTGGCCCCGGTGGACAGCCTCTCGCTGTCGCGCAGGCAGTTGGTAGAGATTGCCAAGGCATTGGCCCGTCATCCCAAAATTTTGATCCTGGACGAAGCTACTTCAGCTCTGACTGCCGCCGATGTGAAGAAAGTGTTTGTGCTGCTCAAGCGCCTGCGTGACGAAGGTCTGGCCATCGTCTACATATCGCACCGCATGAACGAGATAGCTGAACTGGCTGACGACTGCTCGGTGTTTCGCAACGGCAGCCATGTGGCCACCTTTGTGGCGGGCACGCGCACCAATGCGCAAACGGTAGAGATGATGATTGGCCGCGACATTGCGCACGCCTACCCACCCAAGCCTGCGTTGCAATTACCCTCGGCTACGGCCCCCGCACTGGAAACCCGTGGCCTGAGTTGGAACAACCGCCTGCATCGCATTGACCTGACAGTGCGCGCGGGCGAAATAGTGGGCCTGGGAGGCCTGGACGGGCAAGGCCAGAGTGAATTTTTCTTGGCACTGTTTGGGGTGCTGCGCGGTGTCGGTGGCGATGTGTTGCTGAGCGGCCAGCCCGTAGTAGTGCACAGCCCCAAGCAGGCCAAACAGCCGGGTGTGGGCATTGCCCTGGTGCCCGAAGACCGCAAAACCGACGGGCTGATGCTGCCCATGTCGGTGCAAGACAACCTGAGCTTCGCGGCGCTAGACCGGCTGAGTCAACTGGGTATTGTGAACTTCAGTGCCGAGGGCAAAGCCACCGCCGAGATGGTGCGCCGCCTGCAAATCAAAGCGCCCGAGCTGGCCGACGCGGTGGGCACGCTGTCTGGCGGTAACCAGCAAAAAGTGGTGATCGCCAAATGGCTGCTCAACGCGCCCCGCATCATTTTGCTAAGCGACCCGACGCGCGGCATTGACGTAGGCACCAAGCAAGAAATCTACGCCCTGCTGCGCCGCCTGGCCGAAGAGGGCGCTGCCGTGCTGCTGTATTCCACCGACTACGCCGAGTTGATTGGCTGTTGTGACCGGGTAGCCGTGTTTTTTGACGGCCGCATCACCCGCTGGCTGGCTGGCGAGGAACTGACCGAGCATGCGCTGGTGTCCAGCGCGCTGAACCTAGAGGCACAACCCGTATGACGCAGCAACCTGACTGGCGCTTTCACCTGCGCGAGCACCGTGGAGCCTACGCCGCCATCGCCATGTTTGTGGTGATCTTCGCGCTCTATATCACGCAGCACCAAGCGGGCTGGACTACGCCTGTGCTTACTACCGCAGCCAACAAAGGCGTGCTGCTGGCCATCGTGGCTATGGCGCAAACCTTGCCGGTGCTCATGTCGGGCATTGACCTGTCGGTCGGCATGGTGTTCGTGTTGGCCAACTGCCTCACCTCGCACCTGGTGGTGGGCACGCCGCTGCAGGCGGGGCTGGGCGTGGTGGCGGTGCTAGCCGTGGGCGCGCTGTGTGGCCTTATCAACGGCCTCATCATCGTCTATGGCAGGTTGCAGCCCATCATCACCACGCTGGCCACTGGCATTATTTACTACGGCCTGGCGCTGGGCCTGCGCCCCGTGCCCGGGGGCGATGTGCATGCGGGCCTGGCCGATGCGTTGACGGGTGCGGTACTGGGCGGCGTCCCCACCTTGCTGCTGGTGCTGCTGGCCGTGGTGGTGCTGGTCTGGCTGCCGTTTCGCCGCTCGGTGCTGGGCCGCGCGGCCTATGCCATTGGCTCGTCCGAGGCGGCGGCCTATATGTCGGGCGTGGCCATCGGGCGTACCAAAATCATCACCTATACCCTCACCAGTTTGCTGGCCGCCATCGGTGGGCTGCTGCTCACCTTCGTCACCTATTCGGGCGAGGCATCGTCTTCCATCGGCGGTGTGTATACGCTCAACTCGATAGCGGCGGTGGTCATCGGCGGCACCTCGTTGGCGGGTGGCGCGGGCAGTGCTATCGGCTCCATCTTCGGGGCGTTTGTGCTGCGCACCATTGGCGATTTGCTGTTTGTGTTTGACCTGGACCCATTGTGGCAGCCCTTGTTCCAAGGCATCATTTTGTTGACAGCGGTGAGCCTGGGGGCCCTGCAGTTGCTCAAGGTCAGCAACCGGCTGGACTTATTCAAGTAAGGCCGCCATGAGCACCCTTGCACTGCGCCTCAAACACGCTGGCCATTTGCCAGTACTGGCGGCAGCCGCGTGCACGGTGGCGCTGTTGCTGGTGGGCAGCCTGTATTCGCCCAACTTTCTGTCGGCCGACTATTTGCTGCTGCAATTGCAAATTGCCTCCTTCCTGGGCCTGGTCGCCACGGGTGCCATGCTGGTCATCTTGCTGGGCGGCATTGACTTGTCGGTACCTTGGGTGGTGACGGTGGGCGGCATCATGTCGGCCGCTGCGGCGGGTTGGTGGGGCGAGGTGGGGGCGGTGATAGCCATCCCGTTTGGCATTGTGTGCGGCGCGGCCTTTGGCCTGCTGAATGGCATTGGCGTGGCCTACCTGCGCGTGCCGTCGATGATTTTCACACTCGGCGTGAATGCCGTAGCGCAGGGCCTGATCGTAGTGCAGACCGGCGGCTTTGCGCCGCAAGACCGCGCCACACCCACCATGCACCTCATTGCTACGGGTCGCTCGCTGCTGGGCATACCCAACGCGCTGCTGGTATGGGCGGTGGTGGGCTGTGCCACCATGTTTTTACTGCACCGCACTACGCTGGGCCGCTCCATCTACGCGGTGGGTAATCGCGAGCGCGCGGCCTATCTGTCGGGGGTAGATGCACGGCGCGTTACTCTCATGTGTTTTGTCATCGCCGGGGCTTGCTCGGCGGCGGCGGGCGTGCTGCTCACCGGTTACTCTACCAAGGCCTACCAGGCCATGGGCGACGCGTATTTGCTGCCCGCTATATCGGCCGTGGTGCTGGGCGGCACCAACATCTTGGGAGGGCGTGGTAACTACCTGGGTACCGTGGTGGGGGTGATACTCATCACGCTGCTGCAGTCCATCTTGTCGGTGATGCAAATTCCTGAGATGGGCCGCCAGGTGACCTATGGCGTGGTCATCATCGCGATGCTGCTGGTCTACGGCCGTGGTCGCAAGCAGTCAGACTAAGTTAGACTAACTATTGGAGCGCCCCATGGTCATACAACTCACCCCCAGTTTTGAAGTGATCGACCCCCGCTTTCGCGCGCTGGCCTTCCCCAATGTGCATGTAGAAAAGCTCTACACCGGCTGCCGCTGGGCCGAGGGCCCGGCTTGGTTTGGGGCAGGGCGCTACCTGGTATGGTCTGACATCCCCAATGACCGCATGCTGCGCTGGGACGAAACCGATGGCTCGGTATCCGTCTTTCGCCAACCGGCGATGAACACCAATGGCCATAGCGTCGATTTGCAAGGCAGGCTTGTCTCGTGCGAGCACAGGGGCCGCTGTATCTCGCGCACCGAGCATGACGGCACCCGCACCGTGCTGGCCGCGCAATTGGACGGCAAGCGCTTTAATTCACCCAACGACGTGGTTGTCAAATCCGACGGTAGCATCTGGTTTACCGACCCCAGCTACGGCATCGACAGCGAGTACGAAGGCGACGCAGCCCCCCATGAGATGGGCGCGCAGCGCGTCTACCGCATCGACGGCAGCAGTGGCCACATCACGGTTGCGGCCAGCGACTTCGTGCAGCCCAACGGCTTGGCGTTTTCACCCGACGAGTCACTGCTGTACATCGTAGACACCGGTGCCACCCATCGCGCCAACGGCCCCCACCATGTGCGCCGCTTTCAGGTGGCGGCCAACGGCACCCTGTCTGGCGGCCAGATGTTTGCCACCTGCCCAGTGGGCCTGTACGACGGCCTGCGGGTAGATGTGCACGGCAACCTCTGGCTGTCCGCAGGCGACGGTGTGCACTGCCACGCCAGTGACGGCACGCTACTAGGCAAAGTGCTGGTGCCTGAGACGGTAGCTAACCTGTGCTTTGGCGGCGCCAAACGCAACCGCCTGTTCATCTGCGGCACGACGTCCTTGTATGCGGTGTACTTGAATACGCGGGGGGCGTGACTTTCAAATCCACCTTATGCTGCGTATTTTGTAGCTGCTCCCGCAATTGTATCTTGGGCTGAAGGCCTATATTTCTGAAGGAAGTCGCGCCGTAAAGGCACTTCACAGTAGAGCAGGCTTTAGCGCTTCGCGTCAGCCAAAAGCTGCAGCCCCGCTGCATGAAGTTTGTCATGCATCTTCTTAATGTGGGGTGCGTGGCCTGCACCCTCCAGCTCTTGGTAAACAGTTGGGAACACTTTTAACGCGTGGTCAGGTTGTTTTATCAATATTTTGGGAAATAATCCCAAAGAATGGCGCTGCAACTTCTTTCTGGGCTGGCGCGCTTTCGGCAGGTGGTTGCCTGACGGTTTGCCCATTTTTCACTCTCTAAGGAATCCCCATGACTTCAGCATTGATAAAAACTACTTCCGACGCGGCTTTCGATACCGATGTGCTTCAATCTAACGAGCCTGTTTTGGTTGATTTTTGGGCCACTTGGTGCGGCCCGTGCAAGGCGATATCGCCGATGCTGGACGACGCTGCTAGCGCCTATGACGGACGGCTGAAGATTGTGAAGATCAACGTGGACGAAAACCGCCTGATCCCCGCCAAGCTGGGGGTTCGGGGCGTGCCTACGCTGATGATGTTCTCTGCGGGTGAGCTGAAATCTACCAAGGTGGGCGCGGTGACCAAGTCGCAACTGACGGCGCTAATTGACGCGCAACTTTGAGATACGCAACTTTGATTGTTTGAAGGAGCCCATGCCATGAACGAATCTGCCTTGCCCACCTTCCGTTTTCCTGCCAACACCTGCATTCCGCAGGCGCAGCCGCAACTGATGGGCGCGGTCACGCTGGCGTCGCCGGGGCTGGATGTGATGACCGACCTGGCGTTGGTCAAGGCGTCTACCATCGACCCCGAGACCAGCGTGGACCGGGCCGAGCAGGTGATGATTCACCAGGGCGTGCGGCTGTTGTTTGTGGTCAGCAACTTTCCGTGTGTCGACGGGCTGGTGTCGTCGACCGACCTGAACGGCGACAAGGCCATGCGCCTGGTAAGCCAGCGCCATCTGCGGCATGAAGAGCTGTGCGTGGCCGATGTGATGACCGAGCTGTCAATGCTGGACTCGCTGGAATATAACGACCTGAAGTCGGCTACGGTGGGCCAAGTGGTGGCGACTTTTCAGAAGTTTGGCCGCAGGCATTTGCTGGTGATGCAGGGCGCTACCGCCCAGTCGCCCGCCCGCATACGCGGCGTTATATCGCTTACCCAGCTGGAGCGCCAACTGGGCAAGAGCATAGCCTTGACTGAAATTGCCAGCACCTTTGCAGAGATCAATATGGCGCTGGCGTGAGTGGCTGTACGCTACATATTTAATAGCATATTGTGCTATGCTCTATTGGGCTGAGGGCTATTTTGTTGTAAAAAACTATAACTGAACGCCTTTGGTCAACGCCCCATCGACTACCAGGTTGGTGCCGGTAATAAAGCTGGCCGCAGGGCTGGCTAAAAATGCTGCTGCGTTGGCCATTTCTTGCGGGGTGCCCATGCGGCCGGTGGGGTTCATCGCAAGGGCTTGCTTGTAGAGGCTGGGGTTGCCGTGCTCAATCTGGTTCCACACGCCGCCAGCAAAATAGGTGTTGCCTGGTGAGACAGAGTTGGCGCGGATGTTCTTGCCAGCCAGGTGGTATGCCAAGCCCTGAGTGTAGTGGATGATGGCGGCTTTGAACGCGCCGTAGGGGCCGGCGGCAAAGTCGATCTCGCGGCCCGAGACGCTGGAGATGGTGACGATAGATGCCTTACTGCTTTTCTCCAGGTACGGCATGGCGGCGTTGACCACGCGCACCGTGCCCATCATGTCCACCTCGAAGCCGCGTTGCCAGCCCGCCTCGTCGTTGGCAATGGCCAGCGCGCTCACGTTGGCCACCACAATGTCGATGCCGCCCAGTGCCTCAGCTGCTTCATTCACCCATGCGGCCAAGCCCTTGGGGTCGGCCACGTCGGCCACACGTCCAAACACCTTCACTCCGTAAGTGGAAAAGTCGGCAACGGTTTGCTTGACTTCGTCGGCGTTGCGGGCGCACAGCGCGATGTGCGCACCCTCAGTGGCCAGCGTTTGCGCTATCGCACGGCCTATGCCTTTGGTGCCACCGGTGACGATGGCTTTGAGTCCTTTGAGTCCGAGATCCATAATTGCTCCTTAGGTTAAAGTGACAAACGACGGTGAAACTTCGGTCGTACCCGCTCAAGCCGGTGCCAGGTATTTTTTGCTGATGCCTGCGCCCACGGTGTATTTGGGGTCGACAAAGTTGCCCAGCCGCACGATGCCGCACTGGCTGAGCATCATGTAGGCGTCCCAGCGGTCATAGCCGTACTCGGCCTCCATCCACAAAATCAACTCTTTGTAGGCAATACGCGCCGCGTCTTCCAGCGGGCGGGCGCTGCCAATGGCCATGATGACGGATTCGTTTTCCAGGCGCGGCCACTCTAGCTGCCAGCCTTTGATCAAGTCCACCTGGATGGTGGTGGTGCTGGAGTATTCAACAGCAGTGCCGCAGACCTCGCCGTCGCCCTGGCAGGCATGCGCATCGCCAATAAACAGCCGCCCACCCGGGCTGCGCACTGGCAGGTAGGTGATGCTGCCAGGGCCCATGTCGGGCAGGTCCATATTGCCGCCATGTGCGTCGGGCGTGAGGGTGTTGATGGAGTCAATCTCGGGTGAGCAACTCAGCGTGCCGATATGCGGCTTGTAGGGTAGGGTAACGCGCTTGCTCCAGTACACGCCGTTTTCGTCCACATCAATCTTGCGCACCTTCTCGGGCAGTGAGTCGGCCAGCATGGCGGTCAGCGCCGTACCGCTGAGTGCGCCAAACTGCGGGATCATCGCGCAAGTGCCGCGCGGGTTGGGGCCACGCGGTGCCATGGTCTCGATGTACACCGCCAGCACATCGCCCTTGACGGCACCCTCCACCATGATGGGGCCGTTTTGTGGATTCACGAAGGGCATGGCCAGCACGCGCGAGGGCAGGTCTTTTTCTGTTTTAACAGCGCCTTCAAACGCGTCGCGCGTTTCCACTACCACCCGGTCGCCGGGGCGCACCTTGAGCACCGGGTCGGAGTAGGGGCCGATGGTGTAGTGGTATTTGCCTTGCTGGGCTTCGGTGAGGGAATGCGTATCGGGTGTGCGGCCCTGGGCCACACCTCTTGTGCGCATGATGGATTGGTCTAGCCATGGCATGGGGCGCCTCACTTTCTGTTGGTGCTATCTACTTGGGATGCTTATGTCAACTGTGCACGCCGGTGTACTGGCTCATCACACTCAGGTCACTTAGGTGCTCGCGGGGAATCTCTTCGCCCACCTGGCCGCGTTTGATGACCAGTACGCGCTGCGACACCGTGGCGATAAATTCCAGGTTTTGCTCTACCAGCACAATGGTCAGCTGCCTGCGGTCCCTTAGCGAGGCCAAGGTATCGGCAATTTCTTCGATGATGGAGGGTTGAATGCCTTCGGTGGGCTCGTCTAGCAGCAACAGGGTAGGTTTGCCAGCCAGCGCCCGCGCCAAGGCCAATAGCTGTTGCTCGCCACCTGACAGCGAGCCACCTGCTCGGTCAAGCAAAGGTTTGAGGCGCGGAAAGTCTTCCAGCAGTGCGTCAATGGACTGCGCCGTTGTTTCGCCCGTCTTTACCAAACCCATGCGCAGGTTATCCATGGCACTGAGCGTCGGGAAAATCTCCCGGCCCTGGGGCACATAGGCCATACCCAGCTTGGCACGCGCGTGGGGGGCATAGCGCGTGACGTCGACGTCGTTCAAATGCACCGACCCAGCGTTCACACGCAACGCGCCTATCAAAGTGCGCAGTAACGTGGTTTTACCCATGCCGTTATGGCCCAGTATGCCCACAGATTCCCCGCGCGCAATGGTCAGTGAAATGTCGTACAGCACCGGAATGAGCCCGTAGCTGGCGTGGAGACCGGAGACTTTTAGCATGCTAGGTTCCTGCTTTAGTGCGGTTTCTTGCCAAGGTAGATCTGCTGCACCAGGGGGTCGCTCATGATGCGGTCGGGTGTGTCTTCTTTGATTACGGCGCCCTGGTGCAGCACGGTCACGGTCTTGGCAATCATGCGGATAAAGTTCATGTCGTGCTCCACCACCACCAACGCGTGCTGGCGGTTGATTTCAAGAATCAACTCCGCGGTACGCGCTACCTCGCCATCGCTCATGCCCGCAGCAGGTTCGTCCAGCAGAATGAGCGGCGGGTCAGCTGCAATCAGCATGCCTATTTCTACCCACTGGCGCAGGCCATGGGCCAGCAAACCTGTGATGGCGTCGCGGTGCGAGTGCATGCCCACCCGCTCCAGGGTCTCGCGTGTGATGCGGTTGGCGCTCTCTGCACTGTTAACACGGCGGGCGGAAAGCCAAACGTTTTCCCACACACTCAAACCGTTAAACAGACTGGGCACCTGCGTCTTGATACCAATGCCAAGCCGCCCCGGTTCGTGCGGCTGCATTTTTGAAATGTCTTTGCCGCGAAACAAGATTTGCCCCGACGTGGGTTTGACCTGACCGGTGAGCAGCTTGAAGAAAGTGCTTTTACCCGCACCATTGGGGCCGATGACACAGCGTAGCTCTCCTTCAGCCAAACTGAAGTTAATGTCGCGGGTGGCATGCACGCCGCCAAAGCGCACATTCAGGTTGCGCGTTTCCAGCAGCGGGGTCATGCCGCTTGCCCCTTGGTCTTCATTTGTGCTGGCTCAGCCTTGGGCGGGGCTGCATGGGTGGTGACTGCTTTTTCTCTACGCCAGCGCCGCAACAACCAGTCGCCCATGTTTATGGCGCTGGGTACGATGCCGCGCGGCACCAGCAGCACAAACCCCACGAGAATGGCACCCAAAACAAGATTCGAATTGAAGGTTTGTTGCGTGCCGATTTGGGTGGTTAGCCACTGGATAGCCACGCAACCCAAGATAGGGCCGATCAACGTACCAAGCCCCCCGACGATGACCCAGATGATGATTTGGGCCGACTGCGCCAAGCCAAAAATGGTGGGGCTGGTAAATGCCCCCCAGTTGGCAAACAGGCACCCCGCCAGCCCGGCAATAGCACCGCCCAGGGTAAAGCAAAACAGTTTATAGGCCCGCGCGTCATAGCCCAAGAGCAAAACACGCTGTTCATTCTCTTTGGCCGCGATGATCACGCGGCCAATTTTTGAACTGATCAGCACCCGCAAACCCAGGTACACCAGTAACAAGCAAACGAAGGTCACATAAAAAAGATCTTTGGGGCTGAGAATCTCGTCTGTCTGACCGGGATAGTTGAGCGTTGGGATGGCAGGAATACCGTTGAATCCGCCCAACGGGGCGGTACCAATTTTCCATTCAGGCCCAGCGGTAGAGTTAACCAGGTTGAACAGAATCAAAGTCACCGTGAGCGTGATCACGCCCATGTACACGTCAGACAAACGCCCATAGAAAATTACGTAGCCCAAGGTTGCGGCAAAGAGGGCAGGGATAGCGATAGACAGGAGAAAAGGCACCGTGCTGTCGCCCATGTTGATTACCGCGATGGCATAGGTGTACGCACCGAGACCAAAAAATGCCGCCTGCCCAAAACACAAAATACCGCCATACCCCCAGATGAACCCCAGGCTCACACCCAGAATCGCCATCACGGCATAAATGGTCACTTGCAGGAGCGTGTAATCATCTATCACCATGGGTAGACCCAACAGCAGGGCGATGCCCACTACCAAGCTTAAGGCCGCGCTCTTCCAGGACTTGGCAAAGGCATTCATAGCGAGCCTTTGAAGAATCGCCCGGTAATGCCTTGCGGCAGCAACCGCAACATGACAATCGCTGCCAACAAAAGCGCCACTTCGCCAAAAACGGGCGTGGTGACGAAAGTGGCCAGTTGGTTGATTGCGCCAAACAGTGACGACGCAGTTACCAGGCCAGCCAGAATAGCGGGGCCTCCGCCAATCACCGTGATAAAGGATTTGGCCACAAAGGCAGCGCCCATAGTGGGTACTACGCCTGTCAGGGGTGCAAGGAGGGCGCCAGCCAAGCCGGACAGTGCCGCGCCCACTGCAAACGTCACTGAATACACATGGCCTGGGCTGATGCCCAGTGCATTGGCCATGTCAGGGTTTTGCATGGTGCCGCGCGCTATCAGCCCCCACTGGGTGCGCAGCAACACCCAACGTATTACCAGCGCCAGCACGCAAGCCACACCAATAATTACCAAGGTATAGCCGCTGACCGAATAGCCTCCGATCATAAAATTACCCAGTGGAGCCGACACACCCGCCGTGGTATTGCCGGCAATGGAGGTAACGATGCCCACCAACAGCAAAGACAGCCCCCATGTAGCCAGCATGGTGTCTACCATACGGCCATACAGCCGGCGGATAACCAAACGCTCCAGCACCACGCCCACCACACCTACCGCCACGGGTGCAATCAGAAACATCGCAACCCATAAATTAACGCCCAGCTTGTTGGCGCTAATGGTGGCATAGGCCCCCAGCATCATGAACTCTCCATGCGCCAGGTTGATCACCTTCATCATGCCAAAGATGACCGCCAACCCGGCAGAAATGATGATCAGGCTGGCGACTGCATACAGCACTTGGATGACGATGATGGCAGCAAGATCCATGGTGCAATAGGTTGGGGCGGTATACAGCTACCTGGGGCTAAACTTTGATCACGTACTGCTGGTTGTCTTTGGGATTTTTCTGCAAATTACACACCGCGCTGGTGTCAGCAGGTTTTTCCTGCGGGAAAGTTTGCAAGATATTGAGTTTTTTGCTTTTTACCTCGGCCACACTGACGTTGAGAACGCAGTGGTGGGTGGCCGGGTCAATGCTCACCTTGCCGCTGGGAGCATCGATACTGATGCCAGATTCAAGCGCGGTGGTTACCTTGGCCATATCAACTGAGCCAGCTTTTTTCACACCCTCCGCCCATAACTTGAATCCCTGGTAAGTGCCCATCGCCAGCTCGGTGATGTTGGGGTAGTCCTTGCCGAAACGCTTATGAAAGCGCTCTTTGAAGGCTTTGTTGATGGGGTTATCGATGTTTTCAAAATAGTTGTATGACAGCAAGAAACCATCTGCTTCTTCAGGTGACAGCACGATGTGTTCGTTACCCACCGCGAAGGTGGTTGACGCCAAAGGAATTTTCTTGGTCAAACCCGCAGCAGCCCACTGCCGGTAAAACGAGATATGCGCACCGCCTACCAGTGCAGATACCACCATGTCAGGCTTGGCAGCTTCGATCTTGGAAATAGTCGGTCCGAAGTTCGTAACATCCAATGGGAAGAAGTCAATTGAAGCGATGGTGCCGCCGTTTTCCAGCGCATATTTTTTAACCCACTGCGAGGTAATCTGGCCGTAGTTGTAGTCTGCCGCGATCACATATATTTTTTTGCCCCACTTTTTCATGGCGTAGGGAATCAGCTTGTTCACCGTCTGCGCTGGCGTCACGCCGGTGCTGAAGGTACCGCGGTCACACACGCCACCTTCGTACTGCGTGTTGTAAAAGTAGAGGGTTTTGTTGCGGTTGAGCACTGGGCGAATCACCTCGCGCGATGCGGAGGTAATGCCGCCATGCACCACGGCCACTTTGTCTTTCAGCGCCGCTTGCTGCGCAAACTGCGCATACATTTGCATATTGGATTGCGGATCGTAGCTGACCAGTTTGAGCTTGCGGCCAATCAAGCCGCCTGCTGCGTTTTGCTCTTCTATCGCCAACGTCAGGGCGTCCAGCATGGGCTTGCCATATATGTCCAAGCCTCCCGACAGATCGTGGATGCTGCCCACGCCAATGTCGTCTGCTGACAATGCCGTCATGGGATGCAACAACGCCGCTGAGCCAGTCACGCAAGCACCGGAAGATTTGATAAATGTACGACGGTCCATGGTATCGATTCCTTTTGATGTGATGGCCTTGCCATCGGGTGGTTGGTAAAAACGAGAGCGCGTATCAGATGGATTTCCAGTCGCCAGCTTGCTCAAACGCGTACGCCGCGCGGTAAATGGTGGCCTCGTCATACGACTTGGCCACCAGCATCATGCCCACTGGCAAACCGTCCACCATGCCACAAGGCACACTCATGGCGGGGTGGCCGGTAACGTCGAATGGGCAGGTGTTGGGCAGCATCTCAAAGGCACGCGCGACCACCTCTTCTATAGACGCACCGGGCTTGGGTAGCGGTGTGGCAGTGAGCGGCAGGGTGGGCATGAGCAGCAGGTCAAGGTCTGCAAAGGTGGTGTCATAGGCTGCCGTCAGTTGGCGGCCCAGGTTTTGTGCCTTGGCGTAATAGTGGCCACGGTAGTGCTTGATAAAGTATTCACCGAGCACCATGGTGAGCTTGAGGGTTTCTGACAGCTCGTCGGCGCGCTGCTTCCAGCCTGCGTGGAAGTCCACCATGCTGGTCACGTACATGCCTTTCCAGTTAAAGCCGTGGCCGTTGTCCTTCATCATTTGCTGGGTGGCACCCTCGGCGGCAATCGGTAGCCAGATGGCCGGGCCAGCGGTGTGCATGGGTACGGAGATTTCCGAGACGATTGCGCCCAGCTTGGTAAATACTTTGGCTGCCTTGCGCACTTTGGCGTCGACCGCCGCTTGCGACTGCGGCCATCCAAAGCCTTCTTTCACGATGCCGATTTTCATGCCCTTTACGCCGCCCTGCATCAGCTTGGCGTAGGGCTTAGAGGTTTGGCCTGCATGTTGGCGCGGGTCCAAGCCATCTGGGCCTGCCAGCACTTCCAGCATCAAAGCGTTATCAGTCACCGTAGCCGTCATGGGGCCGGTGTGGTCAATGGTCAGTTCAATGGGCATCACGCCGCTGTAGGGCACTAGGCCATGGGTGGCTTTCATGCCGTAGATGCCGCAGTAGGACGCAGGCATGCGGATCGAGCCGCCTTGGTCGCCACCAATGGCTAAGTCAACCTCGCCCGCAGCGACCAATGCCGCGCTGCCTGATGACGATCCGCCCGCCGAGTAACCCATGCGGTGCGGGTTATGCACGGGGCCAGACGAACTGGTGTGTGAGCCACCCGAGAAGCAAAAGTACTCGCACACCGACTTGCCCACCACCGTGGCACCGGCGTCCAGTAAGCGTGTGACGATGGTGGCGTCCACATTGGGTACGTAGCCCTCTAGTGTAGAAGCCCCGTTCATCATCGGCACGCCCGCCAGGCACACGTTGTCCTTCAGCACCACGGTCTTGCCACTGAGCTTGCCTTTGGGCGCGCCTTTGATGGTGGTTTTGACATACCAGGCACCGTATTTATTTTCTGCCCCGGTAGGGCGGTAGCCCGGTGTGCGCGGGTAGGTCACGGTGGGCAAATAGTCGGGCATCGCGTCTACCGCATCGTAGGCATCAAAGTTGCCCTGCAACAAGGTGTTGTAGGTACTGGCCTGCTCTGGGGACAAGTGGATGCCCAGGCTGAGTGCCACGTCTTGCAGCTGGTCCAGGGTGGGGCGTTTGATGGCCATAGTTGACTCCAGGAACGGTTGATGTTTTGCACTGACATGCAGCCTTCAGTTGCCAGTACACCAGTGCTTGTCTTGGTAAATTGCCGCTTCAAGCGGCCTGTTTACCTGCACTTGGTGAATCACACTTTAGAGGTATTTATTTTCCAAGTCAAGCAATTTACTAGCTTTGGAAAATTAATTTTAAGTGTGGGTGATTTCAAGCGGGGGAGCTAGCTTGGTTGCTTTTGTACTGGACCAGGTCGGCGGCGCACTTAGCTACGCGGCTGTCCTCCGTGTCGGCCTTGGGGCCGACAACTCCCCCTTTATGCCGCTACGCTAAGTGCGCCACCGACCTGATCTTGCGGGAGTGGTGGGCGCGCACAAACACTTCGGCGTACAAACACCGAGAAATCCACGCTGCATCACAGAAAGGCAAATTTCCCTACCCACTTTTCTGCGCGCCAAACCGTGTAAATCGGTCAGTATTGGTTCATGGAATTAAATGAAATCCTATTTATTCCATTGCAATGAATAAATTGAAAAACTAAAAAGAGAAACGAGTTTCGCCTTCATCGTTGCGATGCAAAATTTCACCGCAATTTGAAACGACGAGAGTAGCGGGATATGAAAATTTGCCAGTTGAAACACTATCAATCATTAGATTGGCATGCCATTCTGGTGATTTATTGCTGCGAGGGTACTTGATAAGCGAAGGCGAGCAACAGTCTAGTAATACCCCATATGAATCGAGCTGAAATCTACGATTGCCATAACCAAATGCACGCTCGAACGTACTTAACTCAAATCCTCGTCCAAGTTGATCAGTGCGAACTTTGAGAGCCTCCTCAGCACCCATAACCGCCAAATTTCTGATGGGTATGATCTCCATCGCGTTTGCATCTTGTATCACAATCGAAAAATTGCTGCTCAGAAAGTTTGCATCGATACTATCGATTTCCTTCGCGGACATTGCCCTATAGACGGCTTCTTGATCTAAGTTAACAATAGATTTTGATTTGATGAGGCGAGTAAGCTCTTCAGAGCCTATGTTTCTGGAAACCAAATAGTTTCGTTGCCAAATTTGCCCATGATTTCTTCGAGCGGCTGATTGCATTTCGGAAATTAGTAAGTTTCTAATAACCCGCGCACGCATTTCCTCGAAACTCAAGATCGAGTTAGTGCGATAACACTTTCCTGTCTTCGTGTACTCGGTCACATACTCAACAGTAGCAATTGCTGCGAATATCGCAAATACCGTTGCGAGAATGAAGTAAGAGAATCGATTACGCATGGTTTTACAAGTGCTCCTGTGCCTGCCTGGGTAGCTTTGAGGTCCATCAAATTGGGGAAAGACTTTTCATGTCCGAGAGTTTATGGGATTAACTGATTCGGAAATTTGGAAGGCTCCTTTAAATGGAGTTTGACCCCATTTATTTGAGAGAGCCAAGCCGCGCCTGCATGGCTGCAATTCAGCGTACTGGGGATTGCGTTTAAAACCGCGTGATCACGCGAAACACATTGCCCTCTGCGCGGGCCAGATAAATGGGCGTGTGGTTGACTCCATCCCCCGCATAGGCCCCTTGGCGGGCGCTCTGGTAGGCCATGGGCGCCTTGCCCAGATCGTTCCAGTGGTCGGGTGAATCTAGCGTGCCTTTGAGCAAGGCCGCCAGAAAATGCACGCCTTCATAGGTAGACTGTCCCAAGGTATTGAGCGTCGGTGCGCGTTCGCCAAAATGGTTGTAATAGCGCTCTTTGAACGCCAGATTGGCATCGGTATCCAGCGTAGCAAAATAGCCGCAAGACACATAGAGGTTTTCTGTGTTGTCGGCTCCGATGCCCAGCAGCTCATTCTCGTCAATCGCGCATGACAGGCGCAGCGCAGCGCCGGAGAGTTGGCTGCGGCCAAAGGCCCGGTTAAAGTCAATGGCGTCTTGCCCTACGAGCGACACCAGTACCGCATCAATCCGGCTCTTGCGTATTTGATCGAGCACCTGAGAATAATCCGAGGTACCAAAGGGCACATAAGTTTGCGCCACCAGTTCCCCACCTGCATCGGCAATGTACTGCTGCGCCAGGCTATGCGAAACGCGTGGCCATACATAGTCATTCCCCACGGCCAGCCAGCGCCTGGGCTGCTTGTGCTTGCCCAGCCATTCGATGGCGGGTTGGAGTTGGCGGCGCGCAGTCTCGCCAATGGCAAACACGCCGGGGGTATCTTCACCGCCTTCATACAGCGGGGTATAGACAAAGGGCACCTGCCCGCCCACCGCACGCACAATGCGCTGGCGCACGGCACTGGTGTGCATGCCCACCAGCGCGTCCACGTCGCCAGAGCCCACCAGGTCCAGCAGCGTCTCTTCGATGTCGGGTGCATCGTCCGCTGCGTTGATGGTGACCAGTCGGCATACCTGCCCCGCTATGCCACTGTGGCTGTTGAGCTCGGCCACCGCCAGCCGGGCGCACGACAGCGCTGAAGGCCCCCAAATACCTGCCGAGCCTCCCAAGGGCACGCACAAAGCGATGTTCAGCCCATGCTGCGCGTCAACGCTGCGCTGCCACGCGCGTGGCGGCGCATTCCAGCGCGAGGGGATTGCAAAACGAGAAGTATGCCGGGGCGACAACAACATGTACCAATCCCTCCATGCACCAAGCTGGTGTGAAATGAGCGAATACTGTGCAAAACTACCGCATATTACTTTCCAAGGATAGCATTTGTGCGTAAACTTGGGGACACGGTATTACCCCTTAGCATCTCCCATGCCCGATAACGATATTTCCAACTACTTGGCCTATTTGCTGGCTTCTGCCAATCGGCGTATGCGCATTGGTTTGGCGCAGTCCATTGCCGACGAAGAGGTGAACGAGGAACATTGGCGCATTCTGCAGGTACTGTCCAACGAGCAAGGGCGCTCCATGGGTGACCTGGCCGAGGCGGTGCTGCTGAACCATCCTGCGCTCACCAAAAACATCGACAAACTGGTGAGCCGGGGCTTGGTACAGCGCGCGGCCGATGCCCACGACAGCCGTAAGGTGCTGGTCTATATCAGCGACTTGGGTTTGGAGACAATTTCACGCCTGAAAAAGAGCGTGGATGCGCATCACCATGGGATCGAGGAAGCTTTGGGTTCCCGCAAAACCACGCAACTCAAGCGCTTGCTGGAAAACTTCATTGAGGAGTCAGAGGCGCAGTAAACATGCATGCGCCTTGATTTACGGAGGCTTTTCGCTCTCTAGCCCAATAGACCATAGCACAACGTGCTATCGAATATATAGTAAATTCAAATCCCTGTGCCATACGCGAGCCGTAGCCCGACATAGATGCGTGTCACGATTGGTGACAAAGTTGCGGCTGGAGCTGTCGGGTTTCTACTATCCCTGTACCCAGTGCCGTCGGCGAATGATGATTGTCCGCATGCTTGCCGTGTCGGTGAGCCGCGTGCACACCAAGGAGCGTACTGATGACCGATTTGTCCACTCACCCCACCCAGATTGCCAGCGCTTGGCTGGCCGACTTTACGACCGTGCTGGAGCGCGGCGATGTCGATGCCGCCGTCGCGCTGTTTGCGCCCGATAGCTACTGGCGCGACCTCGTGGCCTTTACCTGGAACATTTGTACGCAAGAGAGCCCTGAGGCGATACGCAGCATGCTCAAGGCGCGGCTGGCCGATGTAAAGCCGAGCAAGTTTGAGATAGAAGGCGAAGCCACCGAGGCGGGCGGTGTGGTCGATGCGTGGTTTACCTTTGAGACGGCAGTGGCGCGCGGGCGTGGCCACCTGCGCCTGCAAAACGGCAAGGCCTGGACGCTGCTGACGACGATGACTGAGCTGAAGGGTTTTGAAGAACCCACCGGCACGCAGCGGGAGAAGGGCGCTGAGCACGGCGCGCAAAAAGGCCGCAAGAGCTGGCTGGAAAAGCGCCAACATGAGGCCGCCACATTGGGCCTCACCGATACTGATCAGCCCTATGTGCTGATCGTAGGCGGCGGGCAGGGCGGCATCGCGCTGGGTGCGCGCCTGCGCAGGCTGGGCGTGCCCACCATCATCGTGGAGAAGAACGAACGCGCAGGCGACAGCTGGCGCAAGCGCTACAAAAGCCTGTGCCTGCACGACCCCGTGTGGTACGACCATTTGCCCTACCTGCCCTTCCCAGACCATTGGCCCGTGTTTGCGCCCAAAGACAAAATTGGCGACTGGCTGGAGATGTACACCAAGGTGATGGAGCTGAACTATTGGGGCGGCACCACGGCCAAGAAGGCGACATTTAACGAAGCCAAACAAGAGTGGGAAGTGGTGGTCAACCGAGGCGGCAAAGACATCACCCTGCGGCCCAAGCAACTGGTGCTGGCCCTGGGCGTGTCGGGCTACCCCGTGTCGCCCACCATCGCGGGGGCCGACAGCTTTACCGGCGAGCAGCACCACTCCAGCAAGCACCCCGGCCCCGAGGCCTACAAAGGCAAAAAATGCGTGGTGCTCGGCTCCAACAATTCCGCGCATGACATCTGCGCCGCGCTGTGGGAGGGCGGGGCGGATGTGACGATGGTTCAGCGCAGCTCTACCCACATCGCGCCGTCTGATTCGCTCATGGAGTTGGCACTGGGCGGCCTGTATTCCGAGAGCGCGGTCAAAGCGGGCGTGACCACTGACAAAGCCGACCTCATCTTCGCCTCCATCCCCTACAAAATCATGGCCCCCATGCAGGTGCCGGTATACGACGAGATGAAAAAGCGCGATGCCGATTTGTATGCGCGCTTGGAGAAGGCAGGCTTCATGCTCGACTTTGGCGTAGACGGCTCGGGCCTGTTTATGAAGTACCTGCGACGCGGCTCGGGCTACTACATCGACGTGGGTGCTTCCGAGCTGGTGGCTAACGGCAGCGTCAAGCTCAAGAGCGGCGTGACTATTGAGCGCATCAACCCCAAGTCCGTTACCCTCACCGACGGCACCGAGCTGCCAGCCGATTTGATCGTGTACGCTACCGGCTACGGCTCCATGAACGGCTGGCTCGCCGATTTGATGTCGCCCGCGATAGCCGACAAAGTAGGCAAGGTGTGGGGCCTGGGATCAGACACCCCCAAAGACCCCGGCCCGTGGGAAGGCGAGCTGCGCAATATGTGGAAGCCCACCCAGGTGCCCCAGCTTTGGGTACACGGCGGTAACCTGCACCAGTCACGGCACTATTCACAGTTCTTGGCTTTGCAGCTCAAGGCGCGGATGGAGGGGCTGAAGACGCCAGTGTACAAGTTGGCTCCGACGTACCACGCGCGGTGATGTGCTATTGATTAAATAGCTGCTCGTGCTATATCTTATTGGGCTTACCGAGTAAAGCCTCATTAAACCTAAATCCGGCAGTTACCCAGCGCCCATAAGTTGCGCAGGCGGTATCCATGGCGGCAAAGGGCGTGTGATTTTGGCCACCACATAGTTCAGGA
>JAYUHM010000220.1:0-9504 GCA_043766985.1 Polaromonas sp. | reverse complement strand
TACCCTGCGCTACACCTATGCGCCTGGCGGGCAGATCGCCAGCATCACATACCCCAGTGGGCGCATCGTCAGTTACCTAAGCAATGCCGGGCGGGTGACCAGCGTCATGTTGGCCGCAAGCGCGAAGGACAGCGCCAAGCCTTTTATTAACGCCATCACGTATACCGCCCTGGGTCAAGTCAAAAGCTGGCTGTGGGCCAGCGGCGACAGCGCCAACAGAGCCTTTGATGCAGATGGAAGAATGACTGCCAATGAGCTGGCCAGCTACAGCTATGACCCGGCCAGCCGCATCACCGCAATCACGCAAAACCTCTACGCCCCCAGCTCAATAGGCCTGGACAGCAAAGGCCGACCTGTCGTACCCACCAGCCCTTACGCACTGAGCCCGGTTAGCTACCAAATTGGATACGACAGCCGCGACCGCGTGGTCAGCTTTAGCAGTAAAAATGCAAACAGCAGCGCGAATGCTGCTGCCAATAACAGTACAAACAATGCTCAAGCCAGCTACAGCTACGATGCCAACAGCAACCGCACAAGCAGTGCACAAACGGGCACGCAAATCGGCTCTGGCAGCAAAGACAGCGACGACAATAACAACGGCGCGACCACCTCCCAACGCCAATGGAACATTGAGCCCAGCAGCAACCGCCTGATAGGCTTCAGTCAGCAAATCGTCAAAACCGACGAGCGAGGTAAAACCAAAACCAGCTCGACCAGTCGCGTCAACTATGCGCTGGACGCAGCCGGCAACGAAACCAGCGACGGCCTAAGCCGTTACGAGATCGATGCACAAGGCCGCATTGCCAGCCTGACCCAGGGCCATGACGATGACAAGCAGACCAGCGTCTACCGGCACAACGGTTTAGGCCAGCGGGTATTTAAAAGCCAGCCCATCAATGCAGACTACGAGCCCAACGACAAAGACAGCGGAGCGGCGTATGTGGCCTGGCTCAAAAGCAAGTTTGGCTGGATGTTTGATAACCCCAACAGCGTAGCCAACAAGGCCAAGCTGGGCACCGCCTTTGCTTACGATGAGTCTGGCAATTTGATGGGCGAGTACGGCAATGGTGGAGCCAGCAGCAGCGGCACGACTGAATACATCTGGCTGCCCACGCCCGACGGGGCAATGAGCTGGTAGGTGCGATTTTAAACGCTAGCGGTATCAGCAACACCTATGCAGTACACACCGACCAGTTGGGCACGCCAAGGCGCATCACTGACCGGTTCAACAAACCCGTGTGGCAATGGGCCTACAGCGCGTTTGGCGATAACGCGCCAACCACAGTACAAAGCAACTTCAAAGCAAACGATGAAGCTGGTGACGACAAAAACAGCGACGCAGCGTTGACCTTTAACCTGCGCTTTCCGGGGCAGTACTACGACAAAGAGTCAGGGTTGAATTACAACTATTTTAGGTCTTATCAGCCGACGCAGGGGCGCTACACGCAGTTTGATCCCATCGGGTTGGCGGGCGGGCTTAATCCCTATCAATACGCTGGATCGAACCCGCTCTCGAACATTGACCCCAACGGGCTAGACATTGTGGTGGTTACGGGTGGTCGGCGAGAAGCTACAAACCCGTTTGGGCATAGTGCTGTAGGCGTAACAGGGGCCGGGTTATACAGCTATGGGAACGGAACCTCACTAGGTAGCTCGGTCACTTCTTATGTGGCCTCGCAAAGTCAGTATCGCAATCAACAGATAACCATCATTCCAACCTCGCCACAACAAGACGCGGCTGCACTGCAAAATTTGTACGGTCAAGGATGCAAAAATTGTGTGGGGTACGTTGATAACTGCGCAGTCCGTACGAACTCTGCGCTGGAGGCAGCCGGCCTACGGACTGGTGCGACGGGGTTCCCTGGCAGCGTAGCTAGAGGCGCAGCAGGCTTGCCTGGTGCTCAGACTTACACAGTGCCTCAAGGCGGGCCAATTCCTCAGCCGGTGATTGATGCGTTGAGACGATTTACGCCCCCCAACGTGCCATGAGCAAGAGAATGATTCCTACGCAACGCATATACCGGTGGTCAGCGTATGCGTGGGCCACACTTGTGCTGGCACATCTGGCATTCAATTTGTTCACTTGGTCGAATCTTCCACCAAGTGACGAGGTTTATGCCAATGGAGTCGGGTTTCAAATAATTGCCTTCGCCTTGGTTAGCCTTCCGTATTGGCTTGGAGGATTGCTTGTTGTACTGTTGCTTGAGTTCGCAGTGTTTGGGCGTAAGCCGAGCAACACTTAGTTGCTACAAAAGAAGTAGCTGCTTGCGCAGGTTCTACGCTGGCTAGTGGCTTGTTCCTCTCTTAATCTCCAAAACAAAAAAGCCACCCACAACCCCAGCCAGCCGCTAAAGCTGTGGGGTTCGGATGGCTTTTTGCTCTAGCCGCTGATGGTTTGGCGTTACGTCCTCTTGCGCGGCCCCACCTTGAGCGCCTTTGCCGCCTTGGCAATCCCCTTCGGTCTATCGTTCTCCAGTGGCAAGAATCCGATAGAGCGCTTGGGCGATGGTGGTGGCTCGGGTGGTGTCACCTTGTCGGCCAGCTCCCGCAGCGCCTCAAACACCTGGCGCAGTTGATTGCGCGTATTGCGGCTAAAGGTATCGTGGCTCAACTCCAGCCGCTCGGTGGAGAGTTCCAGCTCAGTCAACCGCTTGGCCAGATCAGCATGCACCGCGCTGGCCTGGCGCAACTGCACAAACGCGCGCACCACATAAATCCCCATCTCCACCGCTTGGGCGGAAGCCAGCACATTGGCCAGCGCCACCGCGCCATATTCGGTAAACGCAAACGGTAGCGCTTTAGAAAATTTGAGCTTCTGGAGGTGGTCACAGTTTGTGACCACCTCGGCCTTCTCTGGCGCGTCAAGCTGAAACATGAAGTCCGGTGGAAACCGCCCCGCATTGCGCTTGACGGCTTGGTTCAGCACTTTGGTCGGCACCCCGTACAGCGTGGCCAGGTCGGCATCAATGATGACCCGCAGACCGCGCATCACCTGAATGCGCCCCTCGATGCGCGGCACCAAAGAATGGGCGGCGGTGCTTGGGCTTGCTTTGTTCATGGCGCAGCCTGCGCCAGTACGGTATCCAACATTTGCGAGACAAATTGCTGCTTGGCCTTGGGCAACTGTTCCACCGCGTCAATCTGCTGGTGCAGGCGAGAAGTCGGCCCGCGTTTGGTGCCGCGTTTTACCGGGGCCACCGCATGGCCCATCAACTCATCGAGCGACATGGTGAGCAAGCGGGCCAAGGTAGGCAGCATGGAGGCCGGAAACCGGGTGCGCCCGACCTCGTAATGGGCCAGTGTTTGCTGGGGCACGCCCAACTGATCGGCCAAGGCCTGTTGCGTCAGGCCGTGCTCTTTGCGGGCCTGCGCAATGCGCGCGCCAAGCTCCTTGAAAAACTGTTCGTCGTCGGTGTTCATGGTCGTGGAATAAGAAAAGTTGACCATGAAGTTACCTCTGGGTTTGTGTAATGCAGTTGACTTTACTCAATTTACGAGTAATATGCAACTGAGTTATTTTTACTCAAAACTACTTGACAGCTTTTTACGACAGCTTTTTGTACGAGGTCAATTCATGGCACGCATCCCCAACACCGAAATCCAGCGGCTAAAAGAAGAAATCAGCGTGCAGCGCCTCATCGAGTCGGCCGGTTTGGATCTGAAAAAAAGCGGCAAAGACTGGGTGACGAGATGCCCGTTCCACGCCGACGACACCGCCAGCCTGGTGGTGACGCCTGTCAAAAACCTGTGGCACTGCTTTGGTTGCCAGGTGGGCGGTGGCCCGATTGACTGGGTGATGAAATCGAAGGGCGTGTCGTTTCGCCACGCGGTTGAATTGCTCAAAGACGACTCTTCTTTAGCTGCTGTATCCGGTGAACCCGTCAAGCGCACGACGGTACGAAGCTTGGCTCCACCGGTGGCGCTGGATGCCGACGACTGCGCCTTGCTGGTCCAGGTGGTGGATTACTACCACCAGAGCTTGAAACAGTCACCCGAGGCGCTGGCGTATTTGCAGTCGCGCGGCCTGAACCACCCCGATCTGGTGGAGCACTTCCAACTGGGCTTTGCCAATCGCACCTTGGGTCTGCGCTTGCCGGACAAGTTGCGCAAGGCCGGTGCCGACATCCGCACCCGGCTGGAGCGCATCGGCATCTACCGGGAATCAGGCCATGAGCACTTCAACGGCTCGGTGGTGGTGCCGGTGCTGGGCGAGCATGGTGAAGTGTGCGAGCTCTATGGCAGAAAAATCACGCCACGCCTGCGCACGGGCACGCCCTTGCACCTGTACCTGCCCGCGCACGAGGATGCGGCTGGCCAGCCGCGCGGGCGTGGCGTGTTCAACCTGGCGGCGCTCAAAGCAGCGAAGGAAATCATCCTGTGCGAAGCCCTCATTGACGCGTTGACCTTCTGGTGTGCCGGGTACCGCAACGTCACCACCGCTTACGGCGTGGAGGGTTTTACGGATGAACTGCTGGCGGCGTTCAAAGCGCACGGCACACAGCGCGTCTTGATTGCCTATGACCGTGATGAAGCGGGTGAACGTGCCGCGTTGAAACTCGCCCCGGTGTTGCAAGCGGCGGGCATGGAGGTGTGGCGCATTGAATTCCCCAAAGGCATGGATGCCAATGAGTATGCGCAAAAGGTGATGCCAGCGCAAAAAAGTCTGGGGATTCTGATTCGCAAAGCCGCCTGGCTCGGAAAAAGCCTGCCGCCAACCCTATCACCCATACCACCCACGCCATCCACCCAGGCCAAGCAGCTTGCTTCTCCTTTAGCTGCTGATTTAGCTGCTGATCTAGCTGCTGATTCAGTCGTTGAACCGATGGGCATCGACACCCAGCCGATGGCGCGCGCGCCTGCGCAAGAGCCTGTGGCTGCTGTCAGCGACAACGAAGTGACGATGGGCTTTGGCGAAGGCCAAGCGGCCAGGCGCTGGCGGGTGCGTGGCCTGGCCAAGAACCTGGCCTATGAGGTGCTCAAGGTCAATGTGCTGGTGGCGGCATCGGCTGAGGCAGGCGGGGCCTTCCACGTTGACAGCTTCGACCTGTACGCCGCGCGTGCCCGGTCTGCCTACCTCACGCAGGCGGCGGCTGAGCTGGGCGTGTCCGTTGACCTGCTTAAAACCGACCTGGGGCGCGTGCTGTTGAAGCTGGAGGCTTTGCAGGACGAGGCCATTCAAGCCGCTTTGAAACCCAAGGAAGCGGCGCAGCCTGCCATGAGCGATTCAGACCAGGCGGCGGCGCTGGCTTTGCTCAAATCACCCGACCTGCCTGCGCGCATCCTGGCGGACTTCGAGGCAGCGGGCGTGGTGGGTGAGGCCACCAACAAGCTGGTGGGGTATTTGGCTGCCGTCAGCCGCAAGCTGGACAGACCGCTGGCCGTGGTGATCCAGTCCAGCAGCGCCGCTGGCAAATCCAGCCTGATGGATGCCATCCTGTCCTTCGTGCCCGAAGAAGAGCGCATCCAGTACAGCGCCATGACCGGGCAGAGCCTGTTCTACATGGGCCAGACCAGCCTGAAGCACAAGATCCTGGCGATTGCCGAGGAGACTGGGGCGCACCGGGCCAGCTATGCCTTGAAGCTGCTTCAAAGCGAAGGCGAGTTGACGATAGCCAGCACCGGTACCGACCCGCAGACCGGCAACCTGATCACGCAGGAATACAAAGTCGAAGGCCCGATGAGCCTGTTCATGACCACCACGGCCATCGACATTGATGAAGAGTTGATGAACCGCTGCCTAGTCCTTTCCGTGGATGAAAACCGTGAGCAGACCCGCGCCATCCACCAATTGCAGCGCCAGCGGCGCACCCTGGCGGGTTTGACTCGCAAACACGAGAAGCAGGCCATCCTGAACGTCCACAAAAACGCCCAGCGCCTGCTCAGATCGCTGGCCGTGGTCAACCCCTACGCCGATCAATTGACCTTCCTGGACGAGCGCACCCGCACCCGGCGCGATCATGACAAGTACCTGACCTTGATCGACGTGATTGCCTTGCTGCACCAGCATCAGCGCCCCATCAAAACGGCCACAGTTGCTGAAAACGCTACCGCAGGGGCACCACTCACCATCGACTACATCGAAGTCACGCTGGCCGACATCGAGCTGGCCAACCGCATTGCGCATGAAGTGCTGGGCACCAGTTTGGACGAACTGCCGCCGCAGACGCGCCGCGTGCTGGCCCACGTGCGCACGTTCGTGCAGGCGGGCATGAAGGCGCAAAGCCGCACCCAGCGCGACATCCGCTTTAGCCGCAGCCAGTTGCGCCAAACAGCGGCTGTGAGCGACACCCAGCTCAAAGTACATCTGGCGCGCCTGGCCGAGCTGGAATACCTCTTGATTCACCGCACCCAGCGCGGCCAGGGCTTTGAATACGAGCTGTTGTTTGATGCTGCCAGCGATGACGGGGGCAAAGTGCTGTCGGGCTTGATCGATGTCGCTGCTTTGAGAAAACACACTTACGATGTACCGCGGTCGGCCTCAAACGCTTCGCAGTCGGCCCCTGGCCGGGTTGTGGACGGCGCGGTGCCGGGGCGTGGTCAGACTACAAAATCCGCCGCAAACCTGCATGAAATCAAGCTCTTGGGCGATATTGACGATGAGTGTGCCGAAACACGCACCACCCCCAACGCCCGCACGGGCGCGTCGTACCTTCAACCCTTAGCCGCTTAAAGCGCAGACCATGCTGCGCGCCAAGCAAACCAGCGGCGTGCGGGTGATGGCACCTCAGCCGGCAGCGGCCAGCCCGCTGCAAGCCTGGCGCACAAGCTTCTGCGATTGGACTGTGACG
The DNA here is from genome assembly GCA_043766985.1 of Polaromonas sp. Lineage (GTDB taxonomy): Bacteria > Pseudomonadota > Gammaproteobacteria > Burkholderiales > Burkholderiaceae_C > JAAFIP01. The sequence goes on along the minus strand of JAYUHM010000220.1, from coordinate 2,716 downwards.
GTGGGCCTGTCCCCATCCACTGGCAAAATCCGCGACATCGCCTTGATGTACTTCATCGTTTGGGCCGATGAGCGCGGTATCCGCCACCCTGGCGAAGTCACCCGCCCGGTGTTGCAGCGCTACCAGCGCCATTTGTACCTGGCGCGCAAAAAGAACGGCGACCCGCTGGCCTACAGCACCCAGGCCACGCGGCTGCAGCCCTTGATGGCCTTCTTCAAATGGTTGACCCGCGAGGGCCACATCCTGTCCAACCCGGCCGCTGACCTGGACATCGTCAAAGCGCCCAGGAGCCTGCCCAAGCACTTGCTGACCATTGAGCAGGTGGAGCATGTCATCAACGGCACGAATCCCCAGACGCTGGCGGGTATCCGTGACCGGGCCATTCTGGAGACCCTGTACTCCAGCGGTATTCGACGGAGCGAGCTGATTCGCCTGAAGCTGCACGAGGTGGACATTGAGCGCGGCACGCTGATGGTCAGGATGGGTAAGGGCCGCAAAGACCGGCTCATTCCGCTGGGCGCACGCGCCTGCGCCTGGGTACGCCGCTACTTGCGCGAAGTGCGAGCCGAGCTGATCGGCCTAGACACGGCGACCCTGTTCCTGACCGACTACGGCGAGTCCTTTGAAAAAAACCGCCTCTCCGACCTGGTCAAGGGCTACATGCGTGCGGGCGGTATCGCGCACGGCAGTTGCCACGCCTTTCGCCATGCCATGGCCACCCACATGCTGGAGGGCGGCGCCGACATCCGTTTCATCCAGGCCATGCTGGGCCACTCGGAACTCTCGACCACGCAGATTTACACCCATGTGGCCATTGGCAAGCTGCAAGCCGTGCATGCCTTGACGCATCCGGCCAGGCTGCAGCGGGTCAAAGCGACCCCAGAAGACGCCAAAGGGGCATCGGACAGCCCAAGCCCTGCCAGCGAGGCGATCGACGCTCAAAGCCTGCTGGATGCGGCGCTTGAGGCCGATTTGGCCGCTGAAGATGAGGATTGAGGGTAAAACGGGCTGTAGCCCTCGTAGAAATTACGTAATCAGCTATGAAAAAAGTAGTAACGATGATCGGCATGACCGTGAGCCTGACGGTGGCGGATGGACGCGCTGGCGGTGGCGGACAGGCTGCAGGACGTTTGGCCGCTCCCGTCACGGCCCTTGCGGGAGGCAAGGCCCGCGCCGACGCTACGGTGTTGGTGATTCCACCCTGGTCGCCGCCGCGAACGCCCCAGGGTTCAAAGCCAGGCGCTTCGCGCAGGGCTGGGAATACAGGCCAGTCCGGGCATCGAGCCCGGCCCCGGCCTGGCAGGTGCTGCGGGGTAACTTTGCTGCGCAAAATTAACATAACGGGCTGTTTGGCAAAGTAGCCGCAGTCACTGCGCTAAAGCTGCGTTTGGTGCGGCTACCGCTTGCGCGCCCTTCGGGTTCACCAAACTCCCGTTATGTCTTGCGCCCACTTCGCATCTGCATTGAAAAGCGTGTGGCCAAAGGCCACAGAAGTTCCAGTCAGGCGCTTCGCGCGCAATCTGTCGTGTTGGCCCCCGCCCACCCCAACAGGCCCTGGGCTGCTTCGCGCCCACAGCCCGCGCCGGGCAAGGCCCGTCCGCCCCCCCAAGGGGGCTCCCTCCTGCCCGGCGCAATACGGCTGTAATGGTTAGCAGGGTGCCTTCGCCTGCGTGCGTAGGTCACGGCTCGCTGGCGCATCGCCGCGCAACCCAAACCCCCACCCCTCTTGATTGGCGAGGGTGCAGCAGCGCCGCCAGGCTGTAAAGGCCGCGTGCCGCGCCGCCTGCTGGCGGTGGCCTGCGGCCAGCCTTGACAGCCTGTCAGCGCTACTGCCCGTGTCGCTCATGAGGGATGCGGGGTACCCCTGCACGCACAGCGTGCCAGGCTTCACGCACTGCACGCAACCCACCCGATCACGTCGCGCTGGCGCGCGACCCGTCAGCGGCTAAAGGAAAAAAGGAGGAGGCAGGCGAGAGAACAAAGCAATCAATTCACTATGCATTCAGTAGCTGTTTATGTAATTGATACGAGAGCTAGAGACCTTTTTTACTCTCAAACAGCGCTCAAAGCCGTCTAATAAACCTGCTATGGGTATTCTGAAGCATGCCCATTGCCTTCTGCTGCTGCCTCGCATGCGGGTGCGCTGGCGCGCACCCGCGCGCTCGGCCGGTGCCGCACAATAGCGGCCAACGAAACCCCACACCATGTTCCTGGCCAAATCTCTTCATCTTTTAGCCGCTTGCCTTCTGGCGCTGTTCGCCTTGGGCGCAAACGCGCGCGCGATGGATGACCTCCAGGCGCAAAACACGCTCCTGGAAAAAATTGAGCTGTTGCCCCTCCACGCCCCCCACGCGTGGCGGGCGCAAGCTGTTGATTCGCCTGAAGAAAATGCCTGCTTTTACGACGACAGCGTGTCGGGGCCAACACATTACAACTACTTTAGGAGCTATGACCCGAGAACTGGGCGTTACACGCAGTCTGATCCGATTGGGCTCGCCGGCGGGCTGAATCGCTACGCATATGCCAACGGCGCGCCTACGATGTACACCGATCCGATGGGATTGCAGCCGTACACCAATCAAACACCGCCTGCAAATATTCCGGGCGGGCCGTGGACTCCAGCAGGCAGCGGTCAACAGCCCGGAACATTCTTTGGACCTAAAAACGCTAGTGGTCCGCGTGATATTTGCAGGTATGTGCCAGATGGCGCTAATGG
>JAYUHM010000219.1:0-49660 GCA_043766985.1 Polaromonas sp. | reverse complement strand
TAGGCGAGTTGGACTACGACGTGGGTGCCTTGCAGTATTACTACCCCGGTAACAAATACAGCAACATTCCTGGCGCGGCTAACGCCAACACCTTGGAGCTGTATGGCGCGTTAACATTCGGCGTGGTGACTGCAAAGTACTCACACAGCTTAAGCAATCTCTTTGGCTTCAAGAGCACCACGGCCAACTCAAAAGGCAGCGGCTACCTGGACGTGTCGGCCAACTTTGATTTGGGCAGCGGCTGGTCAGTGGTTCCCCACGTAGGACATCAGACAGTGCGCCATTTTGGTGACTACTCGTACACAGACTATGCAGTTACTGTTAATAAAGACATTGACGGTTTGGTGCTGAGCGCCGCAGTCATCGGTACCGACGCCAAAAAAGATATTGGTGGGACTTCACTGGCATATCCTTCACCCGACAATAAAAACTTAGGCCGCACTGGTTTGGTGCTGTCCATCAAGAAAAACTTCTAACTTCCTACCGAAGGAGTCATCATGAAACTTGTCACCGCCATTATCAAACCGTTCAAGCTCGACGAAGTGCGTGAAGCACTTTCGGGCATGGGCGTGCAGGGCATTACCGTCACCGAGGTCAAAGGCTTTGGTCGTCAAAAAGGCCACACCGAGCTGTACCGTGGTGCAGAGTACGTGGTGGATTTTCTGCCAAAAGTCAAAATTGAAGCCGCCGTGTCTGACGACCTGGTCGAGCGCGTGATCGAAGCGGTTGAGGGCGCGGCCCGTACCGGCAAGATCGGCGATGGCAAGATTTTTGTGTATGACCTGGAGCAGGTGGTGCGTATTCGCACTGGCGAAACCGGCAAAGAAGCACTCTAAACCCGTTACCCAAAATTAGAAGAGAAACAAAGACTATGAAAAATTTATTAGCCTCTCTGGCCTTAGGGCTGGGTTTACTGCTGGGTGCTGGCGCAACGCTGGCCCAAAATGCAGCACCCGCAGCAGCGGCCTCTGCCCCTGCTGATGCCAAAGCAGCTGAAGCCAAGCCGGCAGACGCCAAGCCGGCCGAAGCTGCTGCCCCGGCAGCTGCGGCGTCCGCACCACCCAAACCAGTCCCCAATAAAGGCGACACCGCCTGGATGATGGTGTCGACTTTGCTGGTGATCTTGATGACCATCCCTGGCTTGGCATTGTTCTACGGCGGCTTGGTGCGCAGCAAAAACATGCTGTCTGTGCTGATGCAAGTCATGGTGACGTTTTCGCTCATCGTGGTGCTGTGGGTCATCTACGGCTACAGCTTTGCGTTCACTGAAGGCAATAAGTTCATCGGCGGCACCGATCGCTTGTTCATGAAAGGCATTTGGGACAACGTTGCCGGCACCTTTGAAAACGCCGCCACGTTCAGCAAGGGTGTCTACATTCCCGAGATCGTATTTGCAGCTTTCCAGGCCACCTTCGCTGGTATCACTTGCTGCTTGATCGTCGGCGCCTTTGCCGAGCGTATCAAGTTCACGGCTGTGCTGGCTTTCATGGTACTGTGGTTTACCTTCAGCTACCTGCCAATTGCCCACATGGTGTGGTTCTGGATGGGCCCTGACGCTTACGCCGCCAAAGAAGTGGCCGATGCCATGAACGCCAAAGCCGGTATGGTGTGGCAGTGGGGCGCGCTGGACTTTGCTGGCGGCACCGTGGTGCACATCAACGCGGCTATGGCTGGCCTGGTAGGCGCCTATATGGTGGGCAAGCGTATTGGTTACGGCAAAGAAGCCATGGCACCGCACAGCCTGACATTGACCATGGTGGGCGCAGCCTTGCTGTGGGTGGGCTGGTTTGGCTTTAACGCTGGCTCGGCTCTGGAAGCCAACGGCTTTGCCGCCCTGGCCTTCATCAACACTTTTGTAGCTACCGCTGCTGCCGTGTTGGCCTGGTCATTGGGTGAGGCGATGCACAAAGGCAAGGCCTCCATGCTGGGCGCTGCGTCTGGCGCGGTGGCTGGCCTGGTGGCGATCACGCCTGCCGCTGGTAACGTAGGTGTGGGCGGCGCGCTGGTAATCGGTGTTGCAGCTGGCTTCCTGTGCCTGTGGGGTGTGAGCGGCCTGAAGAAAATCCTGGGCGCTGATGACTCGCTGGACGTATTTGGCGTGCACGGCGTAGGCGGTATTGTGGGTGCCTTGCTGACCGGCGTGTTTGCTTCCCCGGCTCTGGGTGGCCCGAGCGCCATGGGCGACTGGGTAACCGCCACCATGATGACGCCTGCCGAGTACAGCATCTCTGCGCAAGTGTGGATTCAGTTCAAGGCGGTAATGCTGACCGTGGTGTGGTCAGGCGTCGTGTCCCTCATAGCCTACAAGCTGGTGGACTTGGTGATCGGCCTGCGCGTACCGGAAGAAGAAGAGCGCGAAGGCCTCGACATTTCTTCCCATGGCGAAACTGCCTACAACCGTTAATTAACCAGAAGAATCTCCTCTGGATGTTAGGCCCGCCTTGAGCGGGCCTTTTTTTTGCACTTTTAAGTTTGCGCCGTTTAGTTTGCGCCGTTTAGTTTGCGCTGCTCAGTTCCAGCCAGTGGCTTTGCGCAGTACAAAAGGCGTGCTCACCTCACCTACGCGGCGCGATCCGGTGATGGCTTTGCCGCAGCTCCCCTCGGTTACCGTGCCTTCCCACATGGCGCTGATACGCGTGCCGTCGTCCGACTCTTCCAGGCTAAAGCTGCCGGCGTCGACATCACCCGCTACAAAAATTTTGTCCTTACCCCACTGCAACCAGCCGACAACAGAGTCGGCGAACTCCGGGTTTTTTTCAAACACAACGCTGCCGCGTTCGGCCTCTACGGCGCCGGCCACACTGCTGCGGGTTACCTCTACCCGCCAAGTGCCGTACAAATCTGTAGCCTGCACATCACGCGCACTGGGGCACCGTGCAATGGGTGCATCAGGTGCATTTCCTGTGCTTTTTTGAGCCGAAGCCCAATGGAATACGGCACAAGAAGCTATAAATAAAGTAGCGCGTAGAGCGCTGCAAAATGGTGCGGCTCTCATACCATCGCTTTGGCCAACTCGGCATTTTGTGCCGATTTGAGCGCAAACTCGGCACGCAGGGCTTTGAGCTTCTCGCGTGGGTCTTCCTTGATGGTGTTTTGCTCCAGCGCCATCTCGGCAATAAATCGGCTGGGCTGCGCGCTCACCATCTCGCGGCCTTTTTTCTTTTTCTTGGGCCAGCTCACGGCCAGCGTACGCTGCGCGCGGGTAATGCCCACATACATCAGGCGACGCTCTTCTTGCAGCCGGGCCAAAATGCCTTCGTTGGCGGCAGCCTTGGCATCGGTAGACGCTGCGTCATCCTCGCCCAACTTAAATGGCAGCATGCCCTCACTCACACCGGCCAACATCACATGCGGCCACTCCAGGCCCTTGGAGGCGTGCAGGGTAGACAAGGTCACTACGTCCTGGTCTTTTTCGCGGTTCGTCAGCGTAGACAGCAGGGAGATGGTTTGCACCACTTCCAGCATGGTCTTCGTCTCGCGCACCATGGATATGTCACCGGCGTCGTCAATGTCACCGCCGCAGCGCTTGGCCATCCAGTCGCAAAATTCGATCACATTGGTCCATTTGTTGGCGGCCAGCTTTTCATTCTCTTCGCTCTCGTACAAATGCTTTTCGTAGCCAATGTCTTTGAGCCAATCGGTCAAAAATACGCCTGCGGCCTCAGCACCCAAGGTGTGGCGGGCGCGGTATTCCAGGTCGTTCACATAGCGGCCAAACTCATGCAGGCCCCCAATGGTGCGGGCGCTGATAACGCTGTCCAGCGAGTTGGAGAACAGCGCCTCAAACATGCTGAGCTTGTACTGCGACGCAAAGCCGCCCAGCTGCTGCAGTGTGGTGTGGCCTATGCCGCGCTTGGGGCTGGTAACGGCGCGCAAAAAGGCTGGGTCATCATCGTTATTGGTAATCAGGCGCAGCCAAGAGCACAGGTCTTTGATCTCGGCGCGGTCAAAAAAGCTTTGCCCGCCGCTGACCTTGTAGGGAATATTGGCCTTGCGCAGCGCCTGCTCCAGCACGCGGGCCTGGTGGTTGGCGCGGTACAAAATAGCGAAGTCCCGATACTCCTTGTACTGCTTGCCCTGCGTGGCTACATCGCCCGCGCGCAAGCTTTGAATGCGCGCCACAGCCCGCTCCGCCTCGTGCTCTTCGTTGTCGGCGTCCACCACCCGCACCTGCTCGCCTTCGCCCAGGTCGCTCCACAGGGTTTTAGGGTACAGCTTGGGGTTGGGGCCAATCACGTTGTTGGCGGCGCGCAAGATGGCCGAGGTAGAGCGGTAGTTTTGCTCCAGTTTGATGACTTTCAGCTGCGGAAAATCAATCGGCAGTTTCTTCAGGTTGTCCAGCGTGGCGCCGCGCCAGCCATAGATCGACTGGTCATCGTCCCCCACACAGGTAATGCGCGCCTGGCTGCCCATCAGCAGTTTGAGCAGTTCGTACTGCGTGGCGTTGGTGTCTTGGTACTCGTCTACCAAAATATGCGCAAAACGCGCCTGCCAATGCTGCGCTACCTGCTCTGATTTTTGCAGCAGCTTGAGTGGCAGGCCAATCAAGTCGTCAAAGTCTACCGCCTGGTAGGCCGTCAGCCGCTCTTCGTAGCGGCCCATGATGGTGGCGGTGATGCGCTCGTTGTCGTCCTTGGCCTGGGCCAGCGCCTCGGCAGAATTGAGGCCCGCGTTTTTCCAGGCGCTGATGGCCCACTGGTGCTGCCGCGCAGCCGCGTTGTCGGTGCCGCCGGCGGCGTCTTTGATCATCGACAGCACATCGTCGCTGTCCAGAATGCTGAACTGCGGTTTCAGCCCCAGCTCGTGCCCGCCCTCGCGCAGCATGCGCACGCCCAGCGAGTGAAAAGTGCAAATCACCACCGTTTTGGCGGCTCTACCCACCAGCGTTTTGGCGCGCTCGCGCATTTCGGCGGCGGCTTTGTTGGTAAAGGTGATGGCTGCTATCTGCGCAGGCTCTACACCGGCTTGTATCAAGCGGCCAATTTTGTGCGTAATCACCCGCGTTTTGCCTGAGCCTGCGCCCGCCAATACCAGGCAAGGCCCGTGCAGATAGTTCACCGCTTCTTGTTGTGCGAGATTAAGGCCGGGGCCGGAGGTAGACATGCGAAAGGGGTGCCAGAAAAAGAAGCTAAGCCGCAAATCATACCGACAAGCCGTGCGAAAGCAGGCCATCGGCCAGTGAAATAAAAATAAGCACTCGCCCATAGCTGTCAGCTTGCCGCAAACCAGCCTGGCACCTTACTGAGACAATACGCAAGTGCTACAAATTTTGCTCGTTACGTTTCCGTTTTTTGCGCTGGTGCTGTGCGGCTATGTGGCTGCGCGGCGCGGTTTGCTGCCGCAAGCGGCCATTCCGGGGCTCAATACCTTTGTGCTGTACTTTGCGCTGCCCTGCATGCTGTACCGTTTTGGTGCCAGCACGCCGATTGCGCAGTTGCTCAACCCCGCAGTCTTTCTGGTCTATCTGCTGTGCGCACTCATCATGGTGAGCTTCACCATGGCCGCCACCTTGAGCCAGCGCATTGACTGGAACAACGCGGCATTTGGCTCGCTGGTGGCTGCCTTTCCTAACACTGGGTTTATGGGCGTGCCGCTGCTGGTGGCGCTGCTCGGCGCGCAAGCGGCGGGCCCCGCCATCGTGACGATCATGGTTGATTTGCTGATCACCTCGTCGCTGTGCATCGCACTGTCACGGCTGGATGCTGCAGACAAGCACGGTGCCAGCGTGGCGCTGCGCAATGCGCTGAAAGGCATGCTCAGCAACCCCATGCCGTGGGCCATCGTGGCTGGTGCCGTCTCGTCACTGCTGGGTTTTACGCCCATTCAACCGGTGATGCAAACCATTGGCCTGCTGGCCGATGCTGCGTCGCCTGTGGCGCTGTTCAGCATAGGCGCGGTGCTTGCCCGCAGCCAAATGACCAGTACCGATCCCACGCCGCTGGCCGACTATGTGCCCGTGGCCATGGCAAAGCTGGTTTTGCATCCGCTGCTGGTGCTCTTGGTAGGCAGCTCGGCCATATCGCTGGGGGTGCCGCTGGACAGGTTCAGCCTGACGGTGATCGTTCTGGTAGCGGCTTTGCCCAGCGCGTCCAACGTGTCGCTGCTGGCCGAGCGCTTTGGCGCCAACAACGGACGCATCGCGCGCATTATTTTGGTGTCCACCGCGCTGGCATTTTTTACCTTCTCGGGCGCGGTGCATGTGATGACGGGGTTGTAGCCCTCAAATACCCCGTGCCCTGTCGGCATGAAACTGGCGCACATACGCGCCAAAATTCCCCGCATCCAGCGCCTCCCGCACCTCACGCATGAGGTTTAAAAAGTAGTGCAGATTGTGGATGCTGGCCAGCATGGGGCCCAGCATTTCGCCGCAGCGGTCCAGGTGGTGGAAGTAAGCGCGGCTGAAGCCGCCGGTGGTGTGGCCTTGCGGGTCGGTGTAGCCCTTGCAGGCGTAACAGGTGCAGGTGCTGTCCACGGGAGTCATATCGCTTTTATGCCGTGCGTTGCGCACTTTCAGGTCGCCAAAGCGGGTGAACATATGGCCGTTGCGCGCATTGCGGGTAGGCATCACGCAGTCGAACATGTCGATGCCGTTTTGCACCCCGGCGATCAGGTCTTCGGGCGTGCCCACACCCATCAGGTAGTGCGGCTTGTGCGCTGGCAGCTTGGGGCCGATATGCTGCAGCACGCGCAGCATGTCGTCTTTGGGCTCGCCCACGCTCAGGCCGCCTATGGCTACGCCGGGCATATTCAATTCTTCCAGCCCGGCCAAAGATTCATCGCGCAGGCTTTCAAACATGCCGCCTTGCACAATGCCAAACAGCGCGTTGGGGTTTTGCAGGCGCGCAAATTCGTCTTTGCAGCGCTGCGCCCAGCGCAGGCTTAGGGCCATTGACACATGGGCTTCTTTCTCGGAGGTGATCTGGCCCTTCACTTCATACGGCGTGCATTCGTCAAACTGCATGGCGATGTCGCTATTCAAAACCGTTTGAATCTGCATCGACACTTCAGGCGTCAAAAACAGCTTGTCGCCGTTGACTGGCGATGCAAAGCGCACACCCTCTTCGCTGATCTTGCGCATCTCGCCCAGTGACCACACCTGAAAGCCGCCGCTGTCGGTCAATATAGGCTTATGCCAGTTTTCAAACTGGTGCAGGCCGCCAAACTGGCGCATCACGTCTTCGCCAGGGCGCATCCAAAGGTGAAAGGTGTTGCCCAAAATAATCTGCGCGCCCATCTCATGCAGGCTTTGCGGCATCACGCCTTTGACGGTGCCGTAGGTGCCTACGGGCATGAAGATCGGTGTTTCCACCACGCCATGGTTGAGTGTCAGGCGGCCACGGCGGGCGTGGCTGCCCAAGTAGGTGCCGTCAGCGGTGGTTTTGGCGGGGTCGGTTTTTAAGAGGTCGAAGGTCAGCATGGCAGGGTTCAGTGGGCACGAGATTTACGGAAAAACTTCACGCCGCGTAATTTTTCAAAATGGGCATCTTGCGTCCACACCACCGCCTGGTGGTGCTGCGCGGTGGCGTAGATGAGGCTGTCGGCCATGGCAAGCTCGGTATGCGCCGCTGCGGCCAAGGTAATCGTCAGATCAGCCTCCACCAGCTCGCCTTGGCGCATCAAGCCGATGGCCTCGCGCGCGATGGCATCGCTGAGCTCACGGCGCAGTTTTTTATACACCTCGTACACGGTGATGAGGGGTACGATGAGCTGCTCAGTTTTGGCCACAGCAGGCGCGTACATAGAGGCTTGCTCGCTGTCCATGAAGTACTCCAGCCAGCAGGAGCTGTCCAGAGTGATCAGGCGGGTGTTGGGACCAGGGGTAACAGGGCGCTGTGCCGGTGCAGGTGATGCTGGAGGCTTGGTCATGCAAAGCGCTCAGGGTCGTCGTGAATGTGGCTGTCCTTTAAGCCACGTGCAATGCCGCGGTAAGCGGCAGGCGGCTTGACCTCGATCAAACGCAGGCCATCATCAAAATCCACCCACGCCATTTTTTGGCCCGGCACAATATTGCGCCGCTCGCGCAGGGCCAGCGGGATGACCACTTGGAATTTGGACGACACCGTGATTTCTTCAGTTTTCATATCGATGATTGTACCGTTAAACGACTATGGCGTCGATGTGGCTTTGCGCAGCAGCATGCTGTCACCATAGCTAAAAAAGCGGTACTTCTGCGCAATAGCGTGCTGGTACAGCGTGCGGATGTGGTCGTAGCCTGCAAAGGCGCTCACCAGCATCATCAACGTGCTTTTGGGCAGGTGGAAGTTGGTGATCAGGGTGTCCACCACTTTGAACTCAAACCCGGGGGTGATGAAGATATTGGTGTCGCCGCTGGTCTGGCCGGTGCTGGCCCAGGTCTCCAGCGTGCGCACGCTGGTGGTGCCAACGGATACTACTTTGCCGCCGCGAGCCTTGCAGTCGGCCAGGGCTTGCAGCGTGGCAGGCGGGATGGCGAAGCGTTCAAAATGCATCACGTGGTCGGCAATGTTGTCGGCCTTGACGGGCTGGAAGGTGCCTGCGCCTACGTGCAGCGTCACGCTGGCGCGCTGCACGCCTTTGGCCTCTAGCGCAGCCAGCAAGGCCGCGTCAAAATGCAGCGCGGCGGTGGGGGCGGCTGCGGCGCCGGGGTGTTTGGCAAACACGGTTTGGTAGCGCTGGGCGTCCTCTTGCTCATCGGCAACATCTGCTTGCGACAGCGCGCCGCTTTGGTGGCGCTCAATGTACGGCGGCAGGGGCATGTGGCCATGGCGCTCCATCAGCATGTACGGGTCGCTTGAGAGCACAAAGCGAAACAGCGGGCCGTTGTCTTGCGGCCAGCGGCCCACCAGCGTGGCGGTAAACCCGCCCACCATGTGCAGCACACCGCCCAGGCGCGGCTTTTTGCTGACCTTCATGTGGGCCACCACTTCGCGGCCCTCTATCACGCGCTCGATCAGCAGCTCCAGCTTGCCGCCGGTAGACTTTTCGCCAAACAGCCGCGCTTTGACCACTTGGGTGTCGTTAAACACCAGCAAATCCCCGGCGTTCAGCAAACTGGGCAGGTCGCTGAATGTGCGGTCTACGGGCTGGGCCGCCCTACCGTCCAGCAGGCGCGAGGCACTGCGCACCCGGGCCGGGTGCTGGGCAATCAGCTCAGGCGGTAATTCAAAGTCAAAATCGCTAGTAGCCCAATGGGACATAGCACGAGCAGCTATCAAAGTCATAGTACTTGAGGATGGAACACATCCGTGCCAAGGTAAGGGTGAAGAGGGGGTGAAGAGGGGGGTTGAAGAAAAAGCGGGGCGGTGTGAAAACCGCAGGCACAATTATCCCATGCCCCGCCCCGCCACTGCGCCCCTCAACCCGCCATCCGCCCAGCCTGTGCCCCAGCCCGCGCCCAAGCCTGCGCGCAAGAAGAGCGCAGGCTCGGCGGCGCGCACAGCGGCACCAGCGCCCGCCCCCGGCGCGCCGCCCAAATCTCCCATGCAAAAGGCGCTGGAAAAGCTGGGCCTACTGCGGCCCATCGACTTGGCGCTGCACATCCCCCTGCGCTACGAGGACGAAACGCGCATCACCCCGCTCAGCCAGGCGCGCGAGGGCGACTTGGCGCAGATTGAGGGCGAGGTCACGCGTTGCGAAGTCGTCATCCGAGGCCGCCGCCAGCTGGTGGTGACGCTCGAAGACGGCGCCGATGTGTGCACGCTGCGTTTTCTCAATTTCTATCCCTCGCAGCAAAAGCAGCTGGCCGTGGGCCAGCGCATCCGCGCGCGTGGCGAGCTGCGTGGCGGCATGTTTGGCTGGCAAATGCTGCACCCGGTGTGCAAATCGGCGGGCGGCGCGCTGCCCACCGCCCTCACACCGGTGTACTCCACGGTGGCCGGTTTGTCCCAGCCCTACCTGCGCCGCACCGTGCTGGGCGGGCTGGAGCAAGCCGCAGGCAGCGGTGCGCTGGATGAGACGATTCCGATCGATATTTTAGGTAAAAGTGGCGGTATGCCTTTATGGGGTATGCACAAGGCGCTATTGTTTTTGCACTATCCGTCGCCTGACGTGTCCGTCGCCCAGCTGGAAGACCGCAGCCACCCCGCCTGGCAGCGGCTGAAGTTGGAAGAACTGCTGGCCCAGCAACTCTCGCAATTGCAGTCCAAGCGTGAGCGCGACGCACTGCGCGCGCTTAGGCTGCCGCCAAAAGCCAAGGGCCTGCACGACAAGCTGCTGGCCGTTATCCCCTTTCAGCTAACCGCCGCGCAGCAGCGCGTCAGCCGCGAGATCGCTCACGACATCGCAGAGGCTATCCCCATGCACCGCTTGCTGCAGGGCGACGTGGGTTCCGGCAAAACCGTGGTCGCCGCGCTGGCCGCCGCTGCGTGCATGGACGCTGGCTACCAGTGCGCGCTGATGGCCCCCACCGAGATTTTGGCCGAGCAGCACTTTCGCAAACTCATCGGCTGGCTGGAGCCGCTGGGCATCACCGTGGCCTGGCTGACCGGCAGCCAAAAAACCAAAGAGCGCCGCGCCATGCTGGCGCTGATTGCCAGCGGCGAGGCCGGCCTGGTGGTGGGCACGCACGCCGTGATTCAAGACAAAGTGCAGTTCCACAACCTGGCGCTGGCCATCATCGACGAGCAGCACCGCTTTGGCGTCAAGCAGCGCCTGGCCCTGCGCGAGAAGATGAGCCTACAGCCTGAAAACACACCTGTTTTACAAGCAAATACGCCGTTAGCCCAACAGGATATAGCACAAGCAGCTATTAATAATGTAGTGCCTGAGCCCGGCGCCGCCGCCAGCCAGCTCGAGCCACATCTGCTGATGATGACCGCCACACCCATCCCGCGCACCCTGGCCATGAGCTACTACGCCGACCTGGACGTCTCCACCATCGACGAGCTGCCGCCCGGCCGCACCCCCATCGTGACCAAGGTGGTGAGCGACGCGCGGCGTGACGAAGTGGTGCAGCGCATCCGCGCCCAGATCGACACCGGCAGGCAGGTGTACTGGGTGTGCCCGCTGATCGAAGAGTCAGAGATGATCGACCTGACCAATGCCACCGAAACCCATGCCGAGCTCAGCGCTGCGCTGCACGGCTACGTGCGCAGCAGCGACGGCAAAACCCGCACCCCCATCTTGGTGGGCCTGCTGCACTCGCGCATGCCCCCAGCCGACAAAAAAGCCGTCATGGCGCTGTTTACCAGCGGCCAGATGCAGGTGCTGGTCAGCACCACGGTGATTGAGGTGGGCGTAGACGTACCCAATGCCTCGCTCATGGTCATTGAACATGCCGAGCGCTTTGGCCTATCGCAACTGCACCAGTTGCGCGGCCGCGTAGGGCGCGGCGCGGCGGCGTCGGCCTGCGTGCTGATGTACGCCACGGGCGACAGCGGCAAGCTCGGCGAAACGGCGCGAGCGCGCCTTAAAGTGATGGGGCAAACCAACGACGGCTTCGAAATCGCCAAACAAGACCTGGAAATCAGAGGCCCCGGCGAATTCCTAGGCGCCCGCCAGTCCGGCGCCGCGCTGCTGCGATTTGCCGACCTGACGACCGATACGCAACTCCTGCAAACCGCCAGACAACTCGCCCCGCAGATGCTGGATCAACACCAAGAGCTAGCCGAAAAGCACATCGCCCGCTGGTTAGGCGGGCGAGTGGATTATTTGAAGGCTTGAGAACTACTACTGTTTCCTAAACGGCTGAAAGGTATCCAAGGCATTGGGAAAACCATCTGAGTCTATGGTGCCAGTACCATCGCCCAAATACAGCAGCGTGCCAGTCGTACCGTCGGTAAACGTGACGCCGTCCTGGACATAAATGATGTCTTTGTCAAAGCCCGTCGGATCGATGATTTTATCGACAGTCGCGTTTAATCTGGCATCTGTTTTAGTGCCAATAATCGCAAAGTCGGCTGTGCCAGAGTTTTCAGTGATGGTCGTTCCATCGCCAGTGCAGGGGTAGCCAGCGTGCACCGTCGTCTTGAAGTTGACCGTATAGGCGTTGTCACTGTTCTTGGTGATAACTATTGCTCTCAATATCCCCGTACTGCTACAGTTTTTCCAAGTTGCTGTGTACTTGTCGGTAAGTATAGAAGTGGCAACTGCCGTCGCTGGTGGAGGTGGAGTTGCCGTGTCGACACTGCCAGCCCCAGTGCCGCCGCCACCGCCACATGCTATTAGAGCGGATGTCATTGACAACAATAAGACCAGTTGCTGAAACTTCATGCGAACTCCAAAATGACGAGCGGGGCACCAAAAGTAGTGCTAATTGATTCTATTTGTTCTAATTAATTAAATGGCGCCATTTAGGTAATAAAAAAGTTGCGACACGTCCTTGGCTTAAAGGTGATTCGATGCGGGATCCGAGCTGATGCCGCTCAAACAATAAAATCTGATGAGATTGAATTTGACTATCGCTATGCAACCGCTACATTAGTAAGACTATGACCCTCACCGAACTCAAATACATCGTCGCCGTAGCCCGTGAAAAGCATTTTGGCCGGGCGGCGGATGCGTGTTTTATCTCGCAACCCACTCTTAGCGTGTCGATCAAAAAGCTCGAAGAAGAACTGGAGGTCAAGCTGTTTGAGCGCAATGCCAACGAAGTAACCGTCACGCCGCTGGGCGAGGAGATTGTGCGCCAGGCGCAGGCGGTGCTGGAGCAGGCGGCGAATATCAAAGAGATTGCCAAGCGGGGTAAAGACCCGCTGGCCGGCGCGCTCAAGCTGGGGGTGATCTACACCATCGGGCCGTACCTGCTGCCCGCCTTGGTGCGCCAGGCCATTGCGCGCACGCCGCAAATGCCGCTGATGCTGCAGGAGAACTTTACCGTCAAGCTACTAGAAATGCTGCGTACCGGCGAGATTGACTGCGCCATCATGGCCAAGCCCTTCCCCGACACCGGGCTGGCTATGGCGGCGCTGTATGACGAGCCGTTTATGGTGGCCGTGCCCAGCACGCATGCGCTGGCGGCGCGCAGCAGCATCAGCGCCGAGGAACTCAAGCAAGAGACCATGCTGCTGCTGGGCAATGGCCACTGCTTTAGAGACCACGTGCTGGAGGTGTGCCCCGAGTTTGCGCGCTTCTCCAGCAGCACCGAGGGCATTCGCAAAAGCTTTGAAGGCTCGTCGCTGGAGACCATCAAACACATGGTGGCGGCGGGCATGGGCGTGACGGTGGTGCCCCAGCTCAGCGTACCGCGTGGGGCCATGCAGCGCCAGGCCAAGCTGGCGGCCAGCCGTTCCGGTAAAAGCACCGCCAAGGCCAAAAAGGCACAGCCAAGTCTTGAGCTGGACGACGAAACCTATGTGCGCTACATCCCGTTTGACGGCGACGCGCCCACCCGCCGTGTGGTGCTGGCCTGGCGGCGCAGCTTTACCCGCTATGAGGCAATTGCCGCTTTGCGCAACGCGGTAGTTGCCTGCGAGCTGCCGGGCGTGCAACGCTTAACTGCTTGAACGTAAAACATACCACTACTAATTTAATAGCAGCTTGTGCTTTGCTCTATTGGGCTTGTGGGCTATTTTGTAACATAAATGCAGTCAGACGCCGGTTTGGGCGCTGATCACCCCGCCGCCCAGGCATACCTCGCCGTCGTACAGCACGGCCGACTGTCCGGGCGTCACGGCCCACTGCGGCAGGGGGAAGCTAAGACCAAATCCATCTGCACTCACGTCGCTCAAGCTGCAAGGTGCATCGGCCTGGCGGTAGCGGGCCTTGCTACCGTAAGTGCCTGCTACGGGGGGGCTGCCCGCGCACCAGCTGGTGTCGGCCGCGTGCAGCGCCGCCGACAGCAGCCACGGGTGCTCGTGGCCTTGCACCACCCACAGAATGTTCTTGTCCATGTCTTTGCGCGCCACAAACCAGGGCGCATGCTCGCCGACGCCGCGCTGCCCGCGGTCGCGGGCCGCTTGCAGCTCGGCGCCTTTGGCTTTCAGGCCGCCAATACCCAAGCCTTGGCGCTGGCCCAGCGTGTAAAAGCTCAAACCCATATGCTCGCCAATCGTCTGGCCTTTGTCGTTCTTGATGGGACCGGGCTCTTTGCTGATGTAGCGGTTTAAAAATTCACGAAACGGCCGCTCGCCAATGAAGCAAATGCCGGTAGAGTCTTTTTTCTTCGCGTTGGGCAGGCCAATCTCTTGGGCGATGCGGCGCACCTCGGTTTTGTGCAGCTCGCCCACAGGGAACAGCGTTTTGCTCAGTTGCGACTGGTTCAGCCGGTGCAAAAAATAGCTTTGGTCTTTGCCCGGATCCAGGCCTTTAAGCAGCTCATGCAGGCCGGTGGCTGGGTTGTGCCGCACGCGGGCGTAATGGCCGGTGGCTATCTTGTCTGCTCCCAAACGCATAGCGTGGTCCAGAAAGGATTTGAACTTGATCTCGGCGTTGCATAAAATATCCGGGTTGGGCGTGCGGCCAGCTTGGTATTCGCGCACAAACTCGGCAAACACGCGGTCTTTGTACTCGGCCGCAAAATTGACGTGCTCCAGCTCAATGCCCAGCACATCCGCCACGGCGGCGGCGTCCACAAAGTCAATATTGCTGGTGCAGTAGCCGTCGTCGTCACCAAGCCCGGTGGCTCGATCGTCATCTTCCCAATTTTTCATGAAGATGCCGATGACCTCGTAGCCTTGCTCCTTCAGTAAGTGTGCGCTCACAGCAGAGTCGACGCCTCCGCTTAAACCGACGACGACGCGTTGTTTGTTCTGCATATGGGCGTTATTTTAGGGCGCAATCAGCGACGTCAACCCGGATCAAAGCGCCCAAAGCTGAGTTCAGTCATATCTCAATTATTTGCAAGCATATGTAAAGAGGTGGCTACTGCAGACGTCTACAAATCGACGCAAATCCACCCGCCAAAAGTGCAAACCTTCACGAACCAAGTCGACCAGCATCAAAAAAGGCGTTGATCTTGTTGCAAATAAACGATGATTGACGGGTTCGACGCCATGTTGCGACTTGCAACAAGTCGCTGTTCAACCCGGCCACAAGTAATTAGTATCGCCTAGTTGGGCAAACTGCCCGAACAATCCTGTTAACAATAAATAGTCAATAACTCTTCTTCTTACCCTTGGGAACCCTTCGTACCATGAAACGTTTTGTCATTACCTCCATTGCGGCTGCTGCCGCTTCCGCGTTCAGCGTCTCGGCGCAAACCCCTTCCACCGGTTCAGGCCCCGCTAACGCCGTGCCAGGCGAGTGCTACGCTAAAGTTGTAGTTCCAGCGCGTTTTGAAACGCAGAGCAAACAGGTTCTTACCCAGCCTGCCACCAGCCGCGCACGCGTTATCCCTGCCAAGATGGGTTTTCAAGACCAGGTAGAAGTGGTGCGTGAAGCCAGCAAGCGCTACGAGACCATTCCCGCCACCTACAAAACTGTAGAAGAGCAAGTGCTGGTGTCGCCAGCCAGCAAGCGCGGCCAAGTGGTTCCCGCTACGTACAAAACCATTGAAGAGCAAGTGCTGGTCTCGCCCGCTACCAAGCGCTACGAAACCATTCCAGCCACGTTCAAAAACGCGTCTGAGCAAGTGCTGGTTACCCCGGCTACCAAGCGCTACGAAACCATTCCTGCCACGTACAAAAACGTGACGGAAGAAGTGGTTGTTCGCCCAGCTACCAAGCGCAGCGAAGTGATCCCAGCCACCTACAAAAACGTGAGCGAAGAAGTGGTGGTGGTGCCTGCCAGCAGCCGCACCGAGCCAATTCCCGGCACCTACAAAACCGATACGCAGCAAATTGAAGTGGCACCTGCCAGCGCGCGTATTGAAGTGATTCCAGCAACCTACAAGACCGTGGCCGAGCAAGTGCTGGTCAAGCCCGAGCAGAAGCAACTGGTAACCGTCCCCGCCACCTACAAGACCGTCACAGACCAAGTGGTTGACCGTCCGGCTTCACGCCGCGTAGAGACCATTCCACCAACCTTCAAAACCGTGACCGAGCGGGTTGTGGCTACGCCCGAGTCCGTGCGTTACACCCCCGTGGTTATCCCGTACCGCACCATTACCGAGCAGGTCGAGTCCCGTCCAGCGGGTAGCCGTGTTGAAGTGGTCGCCGGTACCTTGAAGTCGATGGAAGAGCGCGTGCTGGTTCGCCCGGCTGGCAAGCAGATCATTGCGGTGCCTGCGCAATACGAAACCGTGACCGAGCAAATCAAAGTTGCCGAGAAGTCATTCGAGTGGAAGCGTGGCCGTGCATGGGTAGGCCAAGCCACCCAGGTGCGCCCGGTTAAAGGCTTCCTGAACGACAAAGGTGAAGTCATGGGCGCCTCGGGCGCGGCAGCCAAAGCCAAATTGGCTTCGGATGCTTACGTAACCAGCGACAACAACTCCCTGGACGATGACGTGATGTGCCTGGTAGAAATACCAGAGCGTTTTGAAACCATCACCAAGCGTGTCCTGAAGACCCCAGCCAGCACCCGTGAAGTGGAGATTCCAGCCGAATACACCACGCTGAAAAGCCAAGCTGTAGACACCGCTGCCTCCACCCGCGAAGTGGCCATCCCCGCCCAGTACAAAACCGTTACCCGCCAAGTGCTTGACGTGGAGTCATTGACCGCCAAAGGCTACAAGCTGGACACCGCAGGCAATCTGGTTCAAGGCCCAGGCGGCGAGAAAATTTTGCTGGCCTCTAGCGTCAGTGGTAGCACAGGTGCTGCAGGCGGCGCTGGTGCCGGTGCTGCGGGTGCCAACAAGGCTGCTGCCGGTGGCGCCGCATCCGGTATGGTCACCTACGTTCGCGAGGTGGTTGTTCCTGCAACCTATGCCAATGTGTCGCGCCAAGTCATTGACCAGCCCGCGTCTACCCGTGAGCTCGAAATCCCGGCTACCTACAAAACAGTAACCCGCCAGGAAATCGACACCCCAGCATCTACCCGTGAAGTGGTGATTGCAGCGGTGTACGGCTCGGTGAACAAGCAGGTTTTGGACCAGGCTGCCAGCACCCGTGAGATCAAGATCCCTGCTGAGTTCAAGACGATAACCCGTCAAATGCAGGACAAAGCGCCATCTTCGCGCGAAATCCCGGTGCCCGAGCAAAAGCGCACCGTGACCAACCGCGTGATTGATACCGAAGCGTCTTCGCGTGAAATCGACGTGCCCGCAGTGAGCAAGACCGTGTCGCGCCGCGTGGTTGATACGCCAGCCAGCACGCGTGAGATTGACGTGCCAGCCGTGTACAAAAACGTGTCGCGCCAAGTGGTGGCCACCGAAGCCAGCACACGTGACATCGATGTACCTGCTGTGTACAAAACGATCAAGCGCCAAGTGGTGGACACCGAAGCCACCGTGCGTGATATCGACGTGCCAGCCGTGTACAAAACGGTCAAGCGCCAAGTGGTAGAGACCGAAGCTACCGTGCGTGCTATCGACGTGCCAGCCGTAACCCGCAACGTGCGTGTGCCGGTAATTACCGAAGAAGCCAAGGTAGAGAGCGATGCCGTGCCAGCGCAATACGGCAGTGTCACCAACACCGTCAAGGTGAGTGATGCCATGGTCGAATGGCGCAGCATTTTGTGCGAGACCAACGCTACACCCACCAAGATCCGCGAGATCCAGGAAGCATTGCGTACCGCTGGCTACAACCCAGGCGTGAGCGACGGCGTGATCCGCCAGTCAACCATGACTGCTGTGAACAACTACCAGAAGTTCAAAGGCCTGCCAGTTGACCCGTACCTCAACCTGGCTACTGTGAAGGCCTTGGGCGTTGAGCCGAAGTAACCAGTAGTGCTAGAGCATTTAAAGCGCCCTTCGGGGCGCTTTTTTTTTGCGCGCCCGCAAAACGAACCAAGACAGGTATTATTCAATTTACAAACACTACCAATATTCTGACAACTTACACACTATGGACTTGAAAATCAACGATAAAACCGCGCTGGTAACCGGCGCGAGCACCGGCATTGGCCGCGCTATCGCCAAAGCCTTGGCCGCCGAGGGCGTGCAGGTAGCCGTGTCGGCCCGCCGTGTGCATTTACTGGAGACGCTGGCGCAAGAGATTGTGGCGGCAGGCGGTAAAAAACCGGTCATTATTGAGTCTGACTTGTACGCCGAAGACGCCGCTAAAACCCTGACCAACGCAGCCATGGCAGGCTTGGGCCGAGTCGATATTTTGGTTAACAATGCTGGCGGCTCGCGCAGCTTTAAAGAGCTGCATGTGCCTGAAGAGGCATGGCAAGAGGCCATCACGCTGAACTTTCACCGTCCGCGCCAGGTGGCCGACGCGCTGATTGACCAAATGGTGGCGCGCAACTGGGGCCGCATTATCAACATTACCGGCAAGAGCGAGCCTGAGCATACCAATGGCGCGTTTTGCGCCAAGGCGGGCATGCACAGCTGGGCCAAGGGTCTCTCCCGCATGGTGGGTAAAAACGGTGTGACGATCAACTGCATTCCGCCAGGGCGCATCCACTCTGAGCAAATATTTCGCAACTACACGCCCGAGTACCGCCAGTGGCAGTCGGACCATGAGATTCCGGTGGGGCGGTATGGCGAGCCTGAAGAGCTGGCCAACCTGGTGGTGTTTCTGGCCTCACCCCTGGCTGCATATATTACCGGCGCGGTGATTCCGGTGGACGGTGGGCTACGTAAATACCAATTTTGACCGCATGATTTACACACTACAGTTGCATGTAGTTGATAAGCCGAGACAAACCCATGACCGTCACCCGCCGTGAAACCCTTACCCAGATCGGTGCGCTGACCGCTGCGCTGGCGCTGCCCGCCGCCCGCGCCCAGGCCGCCTGGCCCAGCAAGGCCATTCGTTTCGTCGTGCCCTTCGCCCCTGGCGGCACCAGCGAGATTGTGGCGCGTAGCGTGGCGGTGGAGCTGACGCGCCAGTTGGGCCAAAGCGTGTTTGTAGAAAATAAACCTGGCGCGGGCGGCGTGATTGCCATGCAAGAGGTGGCCAAGTCAGCGCCCGATGGCCATACGCTGATTTTGGGCCATGTGGGCACCCTGGCCGTGAACCCCTACATGCTGAGCAACCAGCCCTACGACGTGAACAAAGACTTTCTGCCAGTGACGCTGCTGGCCAAAGTGCCCAACGTGTTTGTGGTGCACGCCGACGTACCTGCCAAAAACCTGGTGGAGTTTGTGCAGTACGTGAAGAAAAACCCCGGCAAGCTGAACTACGGCAGCGCAGGCAATGCCAGTGCCGGGCATTTGGCTATGGAATACCTCAAGCTGGTCACCGGCATGTTCATCACCCACATTCCCTACCGTGGCACCGGCCCGCAGTTGACCGACCTGATCAGTGGCCGCACGCAGGCCTCGTCAGCGGGTTTGCCTGCGCTGTCGGCGCATATTAAAAGTGGCAAGCTGCGCGCCATTGCCGTGGGCACCCAAAAGCGCATTGCCGCGCTGCCCGATGTACCCACCGTGGCCGAGTCCGGCGCGGCGCTGGGCCTGGGCAAGTCGCTGGATGCGTTTGAAACCTCGCAGTGGTACGGTATTTTGGTACCTGCCGGTACCCCAGCAGATACTGTGAGGAAGCTGCAAGAAGAGTCGTACAAAGCACTTAAATCCAGCGCGGTAACCGAGCGTTTTGCTACCGATAACGCAGTAGGTGGTGGCGGCCCGTCCGCTGACTTTGCCAAATTTATTGCAGATGAGCAAAAGGTCTGGAAAGACATTGTGAAGCGTGCAAGCATTAGGGCAGATTAGGTGAGCTATAAAAATAGTAGCACTTTGTGCTATTCTCTATTGGGCTGGAAGCTTAAATGATAAATATTTCTACCACGCGTGGGCGATCTGCGCAATGCCGCTGTTTGGGAGTTTTCCTTGGTTGATGTTCTCGTCATCGGTGGCGGCAACGCGGCCCTGTGCGCTGCGCTGATGGCGCGCGAGGCGGGTGCCAGTGTGCTGATGCTGGAGTCGTCGCCACGCGCGTGGCGTGGTGGCAACTCGGTGCACACACGCAATTTGCGCTGCATGCACGACGCGCCGCAAGATGTGCTGACCGAGGCTTACCCCGAAGAAGAGTTTTGGCAAGACCTGCTGAAAGTGACCGGCGGTAAAACCAACGAGGCTATGGCGCGGCGGGTGATCCGCGAGTCGGCCAGCGTGCGCGGCTGGATGCGCCAGCACGGCGTGCGCTTTCAGCCCTCGCTGTCGGGCACCTTGCATTTGAGCCGTACCAATGCGTTTTTTATGGGCGGTGGCAAGGCGCTGGTGAATGCGTATTACCGTAGCGCCGAAGCGCTGGGTGTGCAGGTGCGCTATGACTCTCCAGTCGCTAACCTGGAATTGGCGCCTTCGACGGGCTCAGGCCGAACGGTGGATGGAAAGCACGGTCAAAGCTCCCCGCAAAGTACGGGCAGCATGGAATTCGTGGCGGCACATCTGGAGAGTGGCGAACGCATCACCGCCAAAACCTGCATCGTCGCCAGTGGTGGCTTTGAGTCCAATATTGCCTGGCAGCGCGAGGCTTGGGGGCAAAACGCGCTGGGTGAATGGCCAGCAGACAACTTTGCCATTCGCGGCACCCGCTTCAATATGGGCGTGCTGCTCAAAGACCTGATGGCACAGGGTGCAGACACCACCGGTGACCCTACACAGAGTCACTGCGTTGCTATCGATGCCAGAGCGCCGCTGTATGACGGCGGCATTGTGACAAGGGTAGACTGCGTGAGCCTGGGCATCATGGTCAACAAACAAGCGCAGCGCTTTTACGACGAAGGCGAAGACTTTTGGCCCAAGCGCTACGCCATTTGGGGCCGTTTGGTGGCCCAGCAGCCAGGGCAGCTGGGCTTCAGCATCATCGACGCCAAAGCTGTGGGGCGCTTTATGCCGCCGGTGTTCAAAGGCGTGCAAACCGACACACTGCAAGACTTGGCCCAGCAGCTGGGCTTGGACGAAGCCGCGTTGATGAAAACCGTGCATGACTACAACGCCGCCTGCCGCGCAGGCACGTTCAACCATTCGGTACTGGACGACTGCCGCACCGAAGGTTTGACGCCCGCCAAAACGCATTGGGCGCTGCCCATCGACACGGCACCGTTCTACGGCTATGCGCTCAAGCCCGGTATCACCTTCACCTATTTGGGCATGAAGGTGGGCGAGAACACCGCCATCCGCTTTGCGGGCCAGGCGTCGCCCAACCTGTTTGCCGCAGGCGAGATTATGGCGGGCAATGTGCTGGGGCAGGGCTACACCGCCGGCGTGGGCATGACGATTGGCACCGTCTTCGGCCGTGCAGCCGGCGTAGAAGCGGCACGAGCTGCTATGAAAGTAACAGCATGAGCACCACCACCCTGAACCAATTGATCTCCGAGGTGCTCTCGAACGCCGAGGCCGAAGTGGGCCGCCAAATGCAAATCTGCAACGCCTGCCGCTACTGCGAGAGCTACTGCGCTGTCTTCCCGGCCATGACGCGCAGGCTAAACTTTACCAAAGACGACATCCACTACCTGGCTAACCTGTGCCATAACTGCGGCGCCTGCCTGCACGCCTGCCAGTATGCCCCGCCGCATGAGTTTGCGGTGAACGTACCCCAGGCCATGGCCAAGGTGCGCGTGCAAACCTATGCCGACTACGCCTGGCCCGCCGCGCTGGGCGGCTTGTACCAGCGCAATGGCCTGGCCCTATCGCTGGCACTGGCCGCCAGCTTGGCGGTGTTTTTGCTGTTGGTGGTGCTGTCGCAAGGCGCGCTATGGCACGCCCCGTTGGCGGGTAACTTCTACGCCATCTTTCCGCACAACCTGCTGGTGCTCATGTTTGGCAGCGTGTTTGGCTTTAGCCTGCTGGCCTTGGCGCTGGGGGTGCGGCGTTTTTGGGGTGACACGCGGCCAGCGCTTAATTTACAACAAAATAGTACTGAAGCCCAACAGAGTAAAGCACAAGCTGCTACTAATATAGTAGCTACCGCCAAACGCGAAGCGGCCCATGACGCCCTCACTTTAAAGTATTTGGGCGGGGGCCACGGCGAGGGCTGCAACAATGCCGACGACGCGTGGACGCTGTGGCGCAAACGCTTTCACCACGTCACGCTGATAGGCTTTGTACTGTGCTTGGCCTCCACCAGTGTCGCCACGCTGTACCACTACCTGCTGGGTTTAAAGGCGCCTTACGCCCTTGCCAGCCTGCCCGTGGTCTTGGGTATCTTGGGCGGCATCGGCCTGCTCGTTGGCCCCGCAGGCCTGTTCTGGCTTAAAACGCAGCGCCACCCGCAGCACGGCGACGCAGCGCAAAACCCCATGGACTACGGCTTTATCGCCCTGCTGTTTTTTACCAGCCTCACCGGCTTGGCGCTCATGCAGTGGCGCGACACCGGGGCTATGGCCATGCTGCTGGCCGTGCATCTGGGGGTGGTGATGGCTTTCTTTTTGACCATGCCCTACGGCAAAATGGCGCACGGCTTTTACCGCGGCGCCGCGCTGTTAAAGTTTGCCATTGAAAAGCGCTTGCCCACCAATTTGAAGCTGTCAGCCGATTAGTTTAAATTCATCAGCACTATTGCATTTTGATTGCGCCCACCATGTCTACCAAGCCAAAAAAAACTGCGGATCAACCGCAACCCACGGGGATGAAAAAAGGCCTCACCAGCTACGGTGATGCAGGCTTTTCACTCTTTTTGCGCAAAGCCTTTATCAAAGGCGCGGGCTATACCGACAAGGCGCTGGACCGCCCCGTTATCGGCATTGCCAACACCGGCAGCGCCTACAACCCCTGCCACGGCAACATGCCCCAGCTGATTGAGGCCGTCAAGCGCGGCATCATGCTGGCGGGCGGTTTGCCGATGGACTTTCCGACCATCAGCGTGCACGAGAGCTTTGCCGCACCCACCAGCATGTACCTGCGCAACCTGATGAGCATGGACACCGAGGAGATGATCCGCGCGCAACCCATGGATGCGGTGGTGCTGATCGGCGGCTGCGACAAGACCGTGCCTGCACAGCTGATGGGCGCGGCATCGGCGGGCATTCCCGCTATTCAATTGATCACAGGATCGATGCTGACCGGCTCGCACCGCAGCGAGCGCGTGGGCGCATGCACCGACTGCCGCCGCTACTGGGCCAAGTTTCGCGCGAACGAGATCGACGCAACTGAAATAGACGAGGTCAACAACCAACTGGTGGCCAGCGTGGGCACCTGCTCGGTGATGGGCACGGCCAGCACCATGGCCTGCATTGCCGAGGCGCTGGGCATGACGGTGCCCGGCGGTGCGTCGCCCCCTGCAGTGACGGCAGACCGCATCCGCGTGGCCGAAGAGACCGGCGCACGCGCTGTGCAAATGGCCATCGACGGCCTGACCATTGACAAAATCCTCACCCCTGCCGCGTTTGAAAATGCCATGCGCGTGCTGCTGGCCATCGGCGGCTCCACCAACGGTATCGTCCACCTGGCCGCCATGGCCGGGCGTGTGGGGCTAGACATTGACATGCAGGCCCTAGACCGCATGGGCCGGGAGACGCCGGTGCTGCTCGACCTCAAGCCCTCAGGGCAGCACTACATGGAAGACTTTCACCACGCAGGCGGCATGGCCACGCTGCTGCGCGAGCTAAAACCCTTGCTACGTTTAGAAGCCATGACCGTCACAGGCCGCACTCTGGGCGAAGAACTGGACGCGGCTGACACAGGCCAAGCCAACCCCGGCGGCTACCGCCCCGCCTTCAAGCAAAACGTAGTCCGCCCGTTTAGCAACCCGATCTACCCGCAAGGCGGTATCGCCGTGCTGATGGGCAACCTGGCCCCGGGTGGTGCCATCATCAAACAGTCCGCAGCCGACCCCAAACTGATGGAACACGAAGGCTGCGCTGTGGTGTTTGAAAACGCGGCCGACCTGGCCGAGCGCATCGATGCGCCCGACCTGGACGTGCACGCCCACGACATCCTGGTGCTGAAAAACATCGGCCCCAAAGGCGCACCCGGCATGCCCGAGGCAGGCTACCTGCCCATCCCCCTCAAGCTGGCCCGCGCAGGCGTAAAAGACATGGTGCGCATCAGCGACGGCCGCATGAGCGGCACCGGCTACGGCACCATCGTGCTGCACGTGACGCCAGAGTCAGCAGTGGGTGGTTCGCTGGCGCATGTACGCAATGGGGACCGCATTCGTTTATCGGTGAAGAATCGTGAGATCAGTTTGCTGGTGTCTGCTGAGGAACTGGCGCAGCGGGCTAAAGACAATCCCGTTGTTGAACCTACGGCTGCGCGGGGGTATAAAAAGCTGTTTTTGCAAACGGTGAATCAGGCGGATAAGGGAGTGGATTTTGATTTTTTGCGTTCGACGGATAACGCGGGAAAAACGCCAACAGATAAAAATTAACTAAGCGCCGTGGTGAAGTTTGTGAGCCAATTCACGCACCAGACCCAAAGAACTAAGGGGTATCTTTTTTTTCAGACAACGCATCACGAATTACAGACGCAGGAACATATTTTTTGAAGAGATTTTTTTGCCCCTTCAACCGTCTAGGTATCAAAATCCGCGCATCCCACATTAGAACTTTTGCTGTAGCAATTATTTGTTTAAATAGTTTCATACAACTCCACATCATCCATCGGGTAATGCTTGCGGTTAAGCGTCCACAGCGGGCAGCGGTGGGCGCGGGCGGTGGCGGCCAGCAGGTAGTCTTCTAGCGCAATGCCTTGAAAGGCCTTGGCATATTGGTTGGCGTACAGCCCCGCCGCGCGCCCGGTGTCGCTGTCCATGTCCACGCGTTGGCACAGGTCAAACAGCGCTTCCACATCTTTGTGCTCACGTTTGAACGCGCCTGCATACACCTCCGCCACCACGATGGGGCTGATGAGCATGGTGGTTTGCGCCTCTAGCAAAGCGATAAATCGCTCTACAACAGCGGGTGATTTTTTCAATAAGTCGATGACGATATTGGTGTCTAGCACCAGGCGCTCGGGCATCACGCGCCCTCACCTTTTCTCAATATGCGGCTTTTGCTGCGGATATTGCGCACATAGCTTTCGGCTTCCACCTTGGCAAAACTTTGCAAAGGTTTCAAGCGCTCAAAGTAGGCCCGTGCATCGGCCACAGGGTCTTTTTGAATGTCTTTTTCCAGCGTGCGCCGAATCAGCTCGGACATGCTCACGCCTACGCTGCGGGCGCGGGTTTTCAGGCTGTCGTACAACATGTCATGTAAATAGATTTGAGTGCGATGCATAAACGTCCCCAGCCAATATGATGTACATAACTATACATCATATTCTGTTCTTGAATCCAAAATGACTTATTACTTGGCCTCACGAATCCCATGTCTTGCGCAGCGTGCCAAAGACAACCCAGTTATTGAGCCTACAGCCCCGTGCGGCTACAAAAAACTGTTTTTGCAAACCGTCACGCTGGCCGATAAGGGGGTGGATTTTGACTTTTTGCGCGCCGTTGATACCGTGGGTAAAACGCCGCGGGCTTGAGCCGTGGCCTGTACACTGCCACCGGGCCTTGATTGACAAGGATATAGGCCACCAGCCCAATAGAACATAGCACAAGCAGCTATTTATTTAGTAGCATTACAGAATCATCCGTCACCACTGTATCCAGCGGGTAGCGCTGCCCCAGCAGGTAGTCTTCCATGCAGCGCAGCACCAAAGGGCTGCGATGGCGGGCACTGCTGGCGCGCACCTCGTCGGGGTGCATCCACACAGTGCGCACAATGCCAGTGTCCAAACGGAGGCCCGCCACCGGCTCACCTACCGTGCCGCAAAAAGCAAAGCGCAGGTAGGTAATGTCCTCTGCTGCAACGCCTTCGCGCGCAGGCCTTTGAAAGCGCGACAGGTAGATGCCCAGCAGGGCGGTGGGTAAAAAATGCCGCGCGGTTTCTTCCAGCGCTTCGCGCACGCAGCCTGCCTGCGGGCTCTCGCCGGGGTCCAGATGGCCAGCGGGGTTGTTCAGGCGCAGGCCTTCGGGCGTGTGCTCTTCGATCAATAAAAACTGGCTATCACGCTCAATGACGGCGGCGACGGTAACGCTGGGTTTCCAGCGCTCTAAAGGGGGTGTTGGCATGCGATCCTGGCACAAAATGTACAGAGAGTTTAATCAAAACACATCGAAGCCCACGTTAACGTGCATGTGTAACACGCGAAATTTCGTGTAAGCTGTCAGTCAATAAATAACTTACCCTTAAAGAGGAGACGCCCATGCGTATTGGCGTACCTGCAGAGACCCTGCCAGGCGAGACACGAGTAGCCGTAACCCCCGAAACGGCTAAAAAACTAACGGCCCAAGGCCACACCATCGTCGTGCAAAGCGGCGCCGGCGTAGCCGCCAGCGTGACCGATGCCGCTTATGAGGCAGCGGGCGCGCAGATCAGCGATGCCGCAGGTGCCTATGGCTGCGAGCTGGTGCTCAAAGTGCGCGCGCCCAGCGCCGCCGAGATGCCGCAGCTCAAGCCGGGCACTACGGTGGTGGGCATGCTCAACCCGTTTGACGCGGAGGGCCTGCAGCGCTTGGCCGTTGCGGGCATTACCGGTTTTGCATTAGAGGCCGCGCCGCGCACCACCCGCGCGCAGAGTATGGACGTGCTGTCATCCCAGGCCAACATTGCAGGCTACAAGGCCGTGATGATGGCAGCCGACAAATACCAGCGTTTCTTCCCCATGCTGATGACAGCCGCCGGTACGGTCAAGGCCGCGCGTGTGGTCATCCTCGGTGTCGGCGTAGCAGGCTTACAAGCCATTGCCACTGCCAAGCGTCTGGGCGCAGTGATTGAGGCGTCCGACGTACGCCCCAGTGTAAAAGAACAGATCGAATCATTAGGCGGAAAATTCATCGACGTGTCGTATGACACCGACGAAGAGAAAGAAGCCGCAGTGGGCGTAGGCGGCTATGCCAAGCCCATGCCGCCCAGCTGGCTGGCACGCCAAGCCGTCGAGGTTGCCAAGCGCGTAGCACTGGCCGACATCGTCATCTCCACCGCCCTCATCCCCGGCCGCGCCGCGCCTACTTTGATTACCGAAGACATGGTCAAATCCATGAAACCCGGTTCGGTCATCATCGACATTGCCGCAGGCAAAGGCCCCCAAAATGGTGATGGAAGCGTGGGCGGTAATTGCCCATTGTCAGAGGCCGATAAAACGGTAGTCAAATACGGCGTCACCATCGTGGGCGACACCAACTTACCCGCCTTGGTGGCAGCCGACTCCTCCGCCCTCTACGCGCGCAACGTGCTGGACTTTTTAAAGTTGATTCTGCCCAAAGAAGGCGGCTTGAAAGTGGACATGGAAGACGACATCGTGGCTGCGTGTTTGATGACACAGGCCGGTGAAGTGAAAAGGAAATAAAAAAATGGACATCGTATCCCCCACCATCCTCAACCTCATCATCTTCGTGCTCGCCATCTACGTGGGCTACCACGTCGTGTGGACGGTGACCCCCGCCTTGCACACACCGCTGATGGCGGTGACTAACGCTATCTCGGCGATTGTCATCGTCGGCGCAATGCTAGCGGCCGCGTTGACTGAAACCAACTTGGGTAAAACCATGGGCGTGCTGGCAGTAGCTTTGGCGGCTGTGAATATTTTCGGAGGCTTCCTCGTCACACGGCGCATGCTGGAAATGTTCCGCAAGAAAGAGAAAAAGGCCCCCGCGCAAATCGAAGGAGCAAAGCAATGAGCATGAGCCTTGCCACCCTCTTGTATTTGATTGCCTCGGTATGTTTTATCCAGGCGCTCAAGGGTCTGTCGCATCCCACTACCTCGATTCGCGGTAATTTGTTTGGCATGGTGGGCATGGCGATTGCCATGCTGACCACCATGGCGCTGATTGTGCAAATCTCCGGCGGCAAAGCCGCGGGTATGGCCTATGTGTTGCTGGGCCTGGTGGTGGGTGGTGCCTACGGCGCCTACCGCGCAAAGACGGTAGACATGACCAAGATGCCCGAGCTGGTGGCCTTCTTCCACAGCATGATTGGCCTGGCGGCGGTGTTCATTGCCATTGCCGCAGTGACCGAACCCTACGCGTTTGGCATTGTGGCCAAGGGCTTGGCTATCCCCGCGGGCAACCGGCTGGAGCTGTTCTTGGGCGCCGCCATTGGCGCCATCACCTTCAGCGGCTCGGTGATTGCGTTTGGCAAGCTCAGCGGCACCTACAAGTTTCGCCTGTTTCAAGGCGCGCCGGTGCAATTTGCAGGGCAACACAAGCTGAACCTGGCATTGGGTTTGGCAATGGTGGCCTTGGGCTTGGTGTACACCTTTACCGAAAGCTGGCCCGCCTTCTACGCCATGCTGGCACTGGCCTTTATCATGGGTGTACTCATCATCATCCCGATTGGCGGTGCCGACATGCCGGTGGTGGTGTCGATGCTCAACAGCTACAGCGGTTGGGCCGCAGCAGGTATTGGCTTTAGCTTGAACAACAGCATGCTGATCATTGCCGGTTCGCTGGTGGGTAGCTCGGGTGCCATTCTGAGCTACATCATGTGCAAGGCCATGAACCGCAGCTTCTTCAACGTGATTTTGGGTGGCTTTGGTGGCGAGGCCGTCACTGCTCTTGCAGGGGCCAAAGAGCAACGCCCGGTGAAAACCGGCAGTGCCGACGATGCCGCCTTTGTGCTGAGCAATGCCGAGACGGTGGTGATTGTGCCCGGCTATGGTTTGGCCGTAGCCCGCGCGCAGCATGCGGTGAAAGAGCTCGCCGCCAAGCTGACGGCCAAAGGCATCAACGTAAAGTACGCCATTCACCCGGTAGCTGGCCGCATGCCCGGCCACATGAACGTGCTACTCGCTGAGGCCGAGGTGCCCTACGACCAGGTGCATGAGATGGAGGACATCAACGGCGAGTTTGGCCAAGCCGATGTGGCGATTATTTTGGGCGCTAACGACGTGGTTAACCCTGCAGCGCACATCAAGGGCAGCGCCATTTATGGCATGCCGATTTTGGAAGCCTACAAGGCTAAAACCATCATCGTCAACAAACGCTCCATGGCCGCAGGCTATGCGGGCCTGGACAACGAGCTGTTCTATATGGACAAAACCATGATGGTGTTTGGCGATGCGAAGAAGGTCGTTGAAGATATGGTTAAAGCTATTGAATAGTGCAGCAGCGGCGGCGGCGGCGGCGGCGGCAGCGGTTTGCGCGCCATTACCAATATACGGCCAGTAGCATTGCGCGCTGGTCGTTTTACATGGTGTGGGCGAAGAAGTTAGAGCGAACTCTCTGCTCTGCACTAGGGGAATACCTACCACCAAGAGCCGATTTTTACCGCCACAATTAAACGCTGTATTTGCATTTTGTTACGTTGGATGAGTTTGGAGAAATAATGAGCAATCGTCCCTGGCTAGCTGCCTACCCGCAAGGGGTTCCCGCCGATATTGACCCTCAGCTGTACAGTTCGCTGGTAGGCTTGATGGAAGAGAGTTTTCATAAGTACGCCAGCCGCGTGGCCTACAGCTTTATGGGCAAGGACGTGACCTTTGCGCAAACCGATTCGCTCAGCAGCGCATTCGCGGCCTATCTGCAAGGCCTGGGCTTGGTCAAAGGCGACCGCGTGGCGCTGATGATGCCCAACGTGCCGCAGTACCCTGTTGCGGTAGCCGCCGTCCTGCGGGCGGGCCTGGTAGTGGTCAACGTGAACCCGTTGTACACGCCGCGCGAGCTGGAGCACCAGCTCAAAGACTCGGGCGCCAAAGCCATTGTGATCATCGAAAACTTTGCCACCACCCTGGAGCAATGCATACGCAACACGGGCGTCAAACATGTGGTGCTGACCGCGATGGGCGATATGCTGGGCTTGCTCAAGGGCACGATGGTGAACTACGTGGTGCGTAACGTCAAAAAGATGGTGCCAGCGTTCAATTTACCCGAGGCCGTCAGGTTTAATGCCGCCGTCGCCAAGGGCACCGGCGGCACCTTGAAAAAACCCGACATCAAAGCCGACGACGTGGCGGTGTTGCAGTACACCGGCGGCACCACCGGCGTGAGCAAAGGCGCCGTGCTGCTGCACCGCAACGTGATTGCCAACGTGCTGCAATGCGAAGCCTGGAACGAGCCGGCCATGAAGCGCATACCCGCAGGTGAGCAGGCGGTGGGTGTGGTGGCCCTCCCGCTCTACCATATCTTCGCTTTCACCTGCTGCATGATGCTGGGCATGCGTAACGGCGGCAAAGGAATTTTGATTGCCAACCCACGCGATCTTGCAGGCCTACTTAAAGAACTCGCGCAACACAAGATCCACAGCTTTCCGGCCGTGAACACCCTGTTTAACGGGCTGGCAAACCATGCCGACTTCAACACCGTCGACTGGAGCCAATTGAAAATATCGGTAGGTGGCGGTATGGCGGTGCAAAGTGCTGTCGCCAAGCTGTGGTTGGA
The DNA here is from genome assembly GCA_043766985.1 of Polaromonas sp. Classification (GTDB taxonomy): domain Bacteria; phylum Pseudomonadota; class Gammaproteobacteria; order Burkholderiales; family Burkholderiaceae_C; genus JAAFIP01. The sequence goes on along the minus strand of JAYUHM010000219.1, from coordinate 19,454 downwards.
AAAAACCGGCTGTTCCATTTGCGAAGGCTATGGCCTCAGCGAGACCTCACCCTCGGTCACTTGCAACCCTTCGGACAGCAAAGAATATACCGGCACCATCGGCGTGCCCATGCCCAATACCTACCTGAAGTGCCTGGACGATGATGGCAACGAGGTGCCCATGGGCCAACCGGGTGAAATTGCCATCAAAGGCCCGCAGGTAATGGCTGGGTACTGGCAACGGCCTGATGAAACGGCCAATGTCATGACACCCGACGGGTACTTTAAAACCGGCGATATTGGCACTGTGGATGAGCGCGGCTACTTCAAAATCGTCGACCGCAAAAAGGACATGGTGTTGGTCAGCGGCTTTAACGTCTACCCCAATGAGGTGGAAGACGTGGTGTCGCAGTTGCCTGGTGTCATGGAGTGTGCGGTCGTTGGCGTGGTTGACGAGAAAACCGGCGAAGCCGTCAAACTGGTGATCGTCAAGAAAGACCAGGCCTTGACCGAACCCCAAGTGCGCGAGTACTGCCGCGCCAACCTCACCGGCTACAAGCAACCCAAGGTCATTGAGTTTCGCACCGAAATGCCTAAAACCCCGGTCGGCAAAATACTGCGCCGCGAGCTGCGCGACAAAAAATAACGGCGATCATGCAGCAAAATAGCGGCTTGGGGTCGCTATTTTTTTGCCTCCCAATTATTCACCATGACCACTGCCATACTGAGCGCCCTGCCCGAAGAACAAGCTGGTGTACTTGCGCTGCTGCACGCGCCGGTGCGTACCGTCCACGCGGGCAGAGAATTCTGGCAAGGGACGGTGCACGGCCAAAGCGTGGTGCTGGCGCTGTCGCGCATCGGCAAAGTGGCGGCAGCTACCACCGCTGCTGTACTGGTAGAGCGTTTTGCCGTACAGCGTATCGTGTTTACCGGCGTGGCGGGCGCACTGGCGCCGCAGGTGCAGGTGGGCGACGTGGTGGTAGGGTCGCACTATGTGCAGCACGACCTGGACGTCTCGCCATTGTTCCCCCGTTTTGAGGTGCCGCCGTATGGCGGCTTCCAGTTTGATGCAGACGCCACTCTTTTAGCTACTGCTTTAATAGCTGCTCGTGCTATATTCCAAGGCGCTACAGCCTTAAAAGACTTAAAAATACACCAAGGCTTGATCGCCAGCGGCGACCGCTTTGTTAGCAGCGCATCTGAGGTGGTGGCCTTGCGCGGTGCCCTACCTGGTGCGTTGTGTGTAGAAATGGAAGGCGCTGCGGTGGCGCAGGTGTGCTTTGACTATGGCGTGCCCTTTGTTGCGGTACGCACCATTTCTGATCGGGCAGACGACGCTGCGCACATTGACTTTTCGCAGTTTGTACGCGAGGTGGCCGGGCCCTACGCGGTTGATTTTGTCAACGCGTTGATGCAAGCACCGTGAGGTGTTATTGACCTTTCTCCAAGCCAAGCCCAAGCTAACCGCAGACCCGCCCGTACCCGTCGAAGTCATGAATTTCGCACTACTCAAGAGTCTATCTGCAGTGCCCCCTGCGCGTACTGCAGCGCCACAGCGTCGCCATAGGCCAACCCGTCCAAGCGCGGCGCTATGATTTCCATCACGTTGGCATTTTGGTGGTGCGCGGTCTTGGTCTCGGGGTGCGGGTAGTACAGCCAAGCGCCTATGCTTTTGGCGCGCCAAAGCATGTGGAGCCTGACAAAAGAAAATGTCTCCGGTGGGTGCAAATGCGTCCACGCCAGCCGCTCAAAGCAATGGTCAGCCTGCAGCAGCGACCACGTGCGCGGTGCGATAGACACGTTCACCGTGCCAGCCCAGCAGTTGCTCAGGTCCAGCCCGCGCACTTTAAAAAATGGCATTTGCATGACCACCGAGCCCTGTGGATAGGGGCTACCCGCCGCTTGACCAGAGGCCACACCATGGCCCCGCACCACGACACCCTGCAGCATCACGGGCGATGTCATGCGCTTACCAGTGCCAGCGCGCCATAGTCGCCCACTTGCAGTCCCAAGCCCGCAGGCACGATATCGCAGCCATCGGTCAAAGCGCGTAACTTGCCGCGTACTTGCGCGCGCAGCTTGGGCAATAAAAAATTTTGATGGTGCAAAAACACCCCGCCGCCTATGCTGATGCGCTGTAGATCCAATGTCACGATGAGGTTGTACAAAGCACGCCCCATGACCCGGCACAGCTCATCGACCTGCGCCAGCGCCTGCGTTTGGCCAGCTTCTGCTGCGGCAAAAAGTGCGGTGGCATCTTGCCCAAAGCGGCGCGGGATGGCATTGCCCGCCACCACCGATTCCAGATCACCCACGTTGCCGCAGCCGCAAACTGCATCGGGGTGGTCGCTCACAAACATGTGGCCCGCATGCCCCGCGTTGCCATTTTTGCCGCGCAGCACCTGGCCGTCAACGCACAGGCCCATGCCAATGCCGGTACTCCAGGTGACGTAGGCGCAGTGGTCATAACCCTTGAGCGCGCCCCAGCGCCGCTCGGCTTCCAGCGCGCCAATAGCATCGTTTTCTACCCGCACCACGGCATAGCGTGCCGCCAATGGGGCTTGCAGCAAGGCGCTTGCCCAGGTGTTAGGCAGGCCGCGCGCGCTGGCCCCCAAGCCACCACCCAAACCACCACATATATTGGGCGCGGCCAGCTCCACCATGCCAGCATTGATGATGAACGGGCCGCAGCTGGCTACGCCCACATTGCCAATGGCTTGCTCATTAACCCCCATCTGCGCACAGGCCGCGCCGATCATGCGAATGATCTGCTGCGCCAACGCGTCGTTGCAGCCTTCTTTGGCAGTGGGCTCAACCTGGCGTGCGTGCAGTTGCAGCGTGGTGGACGATTGGCTGTCTGCCAGCGACACCGCCACCTTGGTGCCACCAATATCGACGCAGGCATGGTAAGTTGTGGTTCCCATGGCGCTAATTATGCGTCCTCAGGCTGCCTATTTAAATTGCGCGCCATCATCAACTTACTGCGTTTAACTATTGCTCACGCCGCTGTCCACGTGCCCCGCAGGCACATGGTTGGCCGCAGACTCTACGTGGCCGGTTTGGTCATCAAAGAAAAAATCCGGTTCAAATTCACGCAAAAACTCCCCCTTGGGCAGGCCGCCCAAAAACATGGCTTGGTCAACCTCAATGTTCCAGTCCATCAGCGTGCGGATAGCGCGTTCGTGCGCTGGCGCGCTGCGGGCAGTTACCAGTGCGGTGCGAATGCGCATGTGCGGCGTGCTTTCGCTTTGCAAACGGTGCAGCGCCTCCAGCAGCGGTTTAAAGGGCCCTGGCGGCAAGGGCTGCGATACTTTTTTTGTCTCGTGTTTTTGAAATGCAGACAGACCAGATTTTTGGTAAACCCGCTCGGCCTCGTCGCTGAACAAAACGGCGTCACCGTCAAACGCAATACGCACTTCGTTGGGGTAATTTTCCCCTGCGCGAACCGAGCGCGTGGCGACAGTAGCGGCGGCAAAACCGTTGCTCAGCGCGGCGCGTACGTCTTCAGATTTGGCCGACAAAAACAGGTTGGCATTGAGTGGCCGCAGGTAGCGCCAAGGGGACTCGCCGCGCGTAAAGGTACAGCGCACGATGGGTAGTTTGTAATGGTCGGCGCTGCGCATCACACGCAAGCCACTGACCGGGTCATTGCGCGACAGGATCACCACCTCGACCCGCTGGCCTTCATTACCCAGACCGGGGCTATTGAAAGCCAGCAGTTTTTTTACCAATGAAAACGCCACCCCCGGCTTGGCGGGCAGCTCCACGCGGTCAAGCTGCAGGCGCATATAGGCCTTGTCGTCACCCAGCTCAAAAACATGGTTTTCTTCTTCAAAATCAAACAAAGCGCGCGATGAAATCGCCACCACCAGCTTACCTTGCAGCGTTGCAGACATACTTATTTGACCAACTGGTTAAGTTGAATGATCGGTAGCAACACCGCCAGCACTATCAGCATCACCACCACACCCATGGCCACAATCAGCAAAGGCTCCAAAATGGTGGCTAGCGCAATAGCGCGGCGTTGCACCTCGGTGCTCAGTTGGTTGGCGGCGCGTTGCAGCATCAGGGGCAGGGTACCGGTTTGCTCGCCCAAACGCGCAAACATGGCCAGCAAACCCGGAAACCGTTTCTTCTGCGCCAGCGCGCCCGCCAGTGGCGCACCCTCACGTACCAGCACAATGGCGTCTTGCGCGTCGGCGCGCATCGAGCGGTTGTTCAGCGTGTCGGCCGCTGCTTGCAGGGCTTTCAGAATAGGCACTCCCGCGGCGGCCAGCATGGCCAGTGTGGCGGCAAAGCGCGCCGCGTTGTACCCGCGGGCCAGGCGGCCAATCACCGGGATATTTAAAAAAGCAGAATCTATTTTGATGCGGTATTCAGGTATGCGCCTGATATAAACAGCACCAGACGCTAGCAAAACAATAGCTCCTAGCATATACCAACCGTAGTTACGCACAAAAGCGCTGATGCCCATCATGATTTGCGTGAGCAGTGGCAGCGCCCGCTTGCTGCCTGCAAACACGTTGGCTACTTGCGGTACCACGTAGCCAACTAAAAACAACACAATGACAATGGCCACCAAGGTCACGATGGCGGGGTACAGCGCCGCACCAATCAGTTTGGAGCGCAACTCTTGGCGTTCCTCCAGATCGTCGGCAAGCTTCTCCAGCACCAGCCCGAGGTTGCCCGAGGTTTCGCCTGCACCAATCACGGCGCAATAAATATCGTCAAACTCTTTGGGGTATTGGCCTAAAGCTTTGGCAAAGCTCGACCCGGCGTTCACCTCGGCGCGCAATGCGGCTACCAGGTTGCGCTCTTTCTCGTCGTCGGCTTCGTCCGACAGGGCCGTCAAGGCCCGCTCCAGCGGCAAGCCAGCAGATACCAGGCCCGCTACCTGGCGCGTCCATACCGCCAGCGCGGTGGAGTTGAACACGCGGCCCCCAAACAGCGTAACGTTCAGGCCGCTGCCCTTGCTGCTGTCGCCCGTCACAGCATCCATGGCGATGGGTACCAGTGCCTGGGCACGCAGCAGGCTGCGGGCAGACTTGGCGCTGTCCGCCTCCATCACGCCCTTGCGGGTGTTGCCTTGCGCGTCCAGCGCTTCAAATTGGTAGGCAGGCATGGGCAGTGTCTAGTCGCGCGTGACGCGTACTACTTCTTCCAGGCTGGTGACGCCCTCGTTAATCAAGCGCTCGCCGTCGTCGCGCATCAGTGTCATGCCCGCTGTGAGCGCCGCGGCACGAATATCTGCTTCAGAAGTTTTGTTGTGGATCATGGCGCGGATACCGTCGTTGCAGGTGAGCAGTTCAAACACCCCGGTTCGGCCCTGGTAGCCGGTGCTGTTGCAGTGTGCGCAGCCGGCGCCCCCGCAGTGGCTGCACAGCTTGCGTACCAGCCGCTGCGCCAGCACCCCCAGTAGCGATGAGCTGAGCAAAAAGGGCTCTACGCCCATGTCGGTCAGGCGCGTTACCGCGCTGGCGGCGTCGTTGGTGTGCAAAGTGGCCAATACCAAGTGGCCAGTGAGCGACGCCTGGATAGCGATTTGCGCCGTTTCAAAATCGCGTATTTCGCCGATCATGATCACATCTGGGTCTTGCCGCAAAATCGCCCGCAAGGCTTTGGCAAAGGTCAGGTCAATCTTGGCGTTCACCTGCGTTTGGCCCACGCCTGCCAGCTCGTATTCAATCGGGTCTTCCACCGTCATGATGTTGGTCTGGGTTGCGTCAATTTTGCCCAGTGCCGCGTACAGCGTGGTGGTTTTACCCGAGCCCGTGGGGCCAGTGACCAAAATAATGCCGTGTGGTTGGCCGATCAACTGCTCAAACTGGCGCAGCACGGTGCCTTGCATGCCCACCGCCTCCAGCGTCAGCTTGTTGCCGCTTTTGTCCAGCTAGCGCAGCACGGCGCGCTCGCCATGGGCGCTGGGCAAGGTGCTGACACGCACATCCACCGCGCGGGTACCTATGCGCAGGCTGATGCGCCCGTCTTGCGGCAAACGCTTCTCGGAGATGTCCAGCTCGGCCATGATCTTCAGGCGCGAGATCAACGCCGCGTGCAGCGCACGGTTGGGCTGCACTACTTCGCGCAGGGTGCCGTCTACCCGAAAGCGCACCGCGCTATGGCGCTCGTACGGTTCAATATGGATGTCGCTGGCGCCGTCGCGCGCGGCTTGGGTCAGCAGGGCGTTCAGCATGCGAATGATGGGCGCGTCGTCAGACGTTTCCAGCAGGTCTTCCACCGCCGGCAGCTCCTGCATCATGCGCGTGAGGTCGGCATCGGTTTGCACCTCGCTCACCACCGTGGCCGCGCTGGACTCGCCCTGCGCGTAGGCCGCGCTGGTGCGCTGCGCCAGCGCGTCTGCCGCGATGGATTCAATGGCCAACGGTGCCGTGTGGCTGTACTTGCGCAGCACCTCGGCCACAGCGCTTCGGGGCGAGCTGGGGTGCAGCCACAAGGTTAACGCGCCCGCGTCTTCTTGCAGCAACACCTGTTGCGTGCGCGCAAACGCGTAGGGCAGCGGATACCTCACGGCGCGCCTTTTTCGATAGGGGTGCCCAGCGGCGCAGGCACAGGCCTTGGCAGGGACGTGGGGCGCGAGGCAGGGCTTTGCGGTGCCATGACGGGGGCTTCGTTGATGGGTACAAGAACACTGGGCACCGGCTGCATGTCTTTTTGAATGGTGCGCATGAGGTCATATCGCCCCAAGCTCAAGTCATCGGTTGACGAAGCATCGCGCACGACGACCGGGCGCAAAAATATCATCAAACTGGTTTTCGAGCGGCCTCGCGTCTCGGTTTTAAACAAATTTCCCAGGATGGGAATGTCGCCCAAACCGGGAATCTTGTTAACGCTGTTGGTATAGGCGTCTTTCAGCAGCCCACCCAATACGACAATGCCGCCGTCTTCCACTAAAACGGTGGATTCAACAGAGCGCTTGGTGGTGGTGGGGCCTAGGGTTGAGTTTGACAGCACATCAGAGATTTCTTGAAAAACCTGCATTTTGATGGTGCCGTTTTCGCTGATTTGTGGCTTGACCCGCAAGGTAAGGCCTACGTCCTTGCGTTCAATGGTTTGAAATGGATTGGTGGTGCTGCTGCCGGTGCTTGTCCCGGTAGACTGCCCCGTGATGATGGGTACGTTTTGCCCGTCTACAATTTTGGCCTCTTCGTTGTCTAGGGTCAGCAAATTGGGCGTTGACAGCACGTTGCTGTCGTTGGTGGATTGCAGGATCCGGGCTAGTACGCCGAGTATGGGCGTGCCGTTGACATTGCGAAGCAAACCAAAATTAATGCCGTTGCCAAGAGGGTTACTGCTGGGCACAGCTCTGTTAGCTATAACCCCTGCCAAATTAATGATGTTGTCGGTACCTGCGCCAAAGTTTGTGCCAAGCACGCCGACCGTATTACCGCCGGTTGAACCTATGGGTGTTTGCCACTGGATACCAAACTCTGCCGCCCGGCTATCGCTTACCTCGGCAATCAGTGCCTCGATAAAAACCTGTGCTCGGCGCTGGTCCAGCATGTCAATCACCGCACGTATCTGCCGGTACTGCGGCTCGCTGGCGGTGATGATCAGGCTGTTGGTGGCCGGGTCGGCCTGGATATTGCCACCCGTGGTGGGCAGCGCGTTTTGCGATGTGGGCGTAGTGGCCGCACTGGCACCGGGCGCGCCAACGGCAGGCTGGGGCGCCGCCGCCACGGGGGTGCTGCCCCCGCCGCCGCCAGCCGAAGATGCGCCCGAGGTATTGGCTGCCAAGGCAGCGCGCAAGGTGGCCGCCACACGGGTGGCGTCCGCGTTTTTCAGGTACACCACACGGATGTTGCCGGAGGCTTGGCTCGAGGTAGGTTGGTCCAGCTTGAGCGCCAGTGATTTGATCAAGGCCATGCGCGCCGGGTTGGCGGCGCGGATGATGATGGTGTTGCTGCGTGCCTCGGGCACGATGGTGGTTCTGTACGAGGTGTCGGCTTGGCCAGCCCCTGCGCCCACACCTGTGCCGCCTTCCGACAGGCGCACCAGCAGCGGCGCTAAATCAGCGGCCAGTGCGTGTTGCAGGGTGATGATTTCAAGATCGGTGGCGTTGGCTACATCCAGCGCGGCAATGATGCGTGCCATGCGCTGCAAGTTGTCGGCGTAGTCGGTGATTACCAGCGAGTTGTTGCCGGGGTTGACGTTGATGGTGTTGTTCGGGCTGATCAGGGGCCGCAAAATAGGCACCAGGTTGTTGGCGGTTTCGTAGTTCAGGCGGAAAATCTGCGTGGCTATCTGGTTGCCGCCCACCCTGGCCTGGCTGGTGCTGACGGTGCCGCCTTGCAGCTTGGCGTCGGCCTCGGGAACGACTTTGAAAATACCGTCTGCATCGACAAGGGTGTAGCCCTGCAAACGCAAGGCCGACATGAAGAGGTCTAAAGATTTGGCAGTGGACAAGGGCTTTTCAGTCACCAGGTTCATGGTGCCTTTTACCCGCGGGTCCACCACAATATTGCGCCCGGTCATCACTGCCATGGTGCGCGCTACCTCGGCGATTTCAGCGTTGACAAAATTGAGCGTGACGCCTTGCTGGTCACGCGTAGCACCCGCCGCAGGCTGGGCCATGGCTATATCGGCAAAAGATAGGCTAAATAGGGCGGGAGCCGAATAGAGCAGGGCGTGGACAGCTATTGAAATAGTAGCGAATTTACATCGCAATGCAGGTGAATTTTTTTTCATATCTACCCTAATGTTATGAGCGATTTGGCACCTTGTCTGCGGCCAATAATATTTAGCAAATTAGACAGCGCGTCCTCGCGATCAGGCGCCGCACTGGCCTCGCCCGAAAACTGCATACGCGAACCCACCCATTGACCCGAACCACTCAGCTGCAATGCACCCTGCAGCGTTTGCAACTGCACGCTGGGCGTGGCCCCGCCGATCAGGCTCAGTCGGTAGTCACCCAGTGGGCGCAGTGTGGATAAACGAGAGGATACCCCAGTCATGTCCAAAGTGGCATTGCCGTCCAGCTGCGCCCGGCCCTCGGCCCAATCGACCGAGATGGCGTCGGCCACCAGCGCCAGTTGGCCTTGGGCGTTGAGCGTGTTCCATGGCGTGCCCAAACCGGCCAGCAGCTCGGCGGGCAGGTTCAGGCGCAGCGCCGTCACGTCTACGCGCGCGCCGCCCCAGTGTGGGCGGGCCAAAATATGCGCTGGCTGCGCGCTACAGCACACCGGCAGCACATCGCCGTTCAGCCCCGTCAGGCTGGGCCACAGCGTCCATTGCAGGCGCTCGGGCAAGGCCGTAGCGTCGCTCGAATTAGCGCCCCCCGTTAGCACCAGCTGGGCAGAGCCGCGCCACACGCTGCCACGCGCGTCGGCCAGCAGCACCTGGCCTTTGCTGGCGCTGGCAATGGCCAGCGCCAACCACGCAGCCGGTGCAAACACCGTAAGCGCGCCCAGCGCACCCAGTATGGCGCCCAGCCAAGCCCAGCGGCCATGCGATACGCTGGCGGGCTGGCCACGCCCGCGCGCATGTTTGCGTACCGGGCTGGCACCAAAAGTAGAACTCTCAAAGCCAGAGGCACCAAAGCGGGAGGAGCGAAAACTGCGTGCCATGGTGAACGCCCTTTACCGCGGCGGTAAGGCCAACACCAGCATGCCGTCCCACGTGGCGTTGCTGGTTGCCGTACCAGCCGCCGCGCTGGCTGCCGAGGCTGCGCTGCTGGGGGCGCTGGCCAGGCTGCGCTGCAGGCGCGCTTCGCTGGGAACCACGCGGGCATTCACCCGGGCTTGGCTAAGCCACTGGGCCAGTGCGTTGGCGCTCACGCCTTTCAGCGCCACGCTGGCGCGGGAGTCGCTTATCGACAAGGTGGCGCCGGTGCCTAAAGTTTGTTTGATGGAACTGTCCAGGTTGCGCAGCGATTCCTCATAGCTCAAGGCGCGCTGGGCACGCAAGGTAGTAGCCTCCGCAGCCAAGGCGCGCATGCTTTGCAACTGCGCGTCTACCTGCGCGTGCTGCGCGGGGGCCGAGCGCACGGTTTGCAACGCAGGCGCCAAGGCCACCCACCACAGCAGGGCCAGGCCCACCAGCACGCAGGCAATGGCCACCAAGCGCTGCTCGCGGGCGCCCAAAGTGGCCCACCGGGCTTGCAAAGCGTTCATTTGACACCTCCTGCGCGTGCGCTGGGGGCTTCGCTAACCACAATGCGGTCGGCCTCACTGCGGGCGGCCAGGCCAGCACCTTGCAGCTTGCCTTGCAAGGCCGACACCTGTGACACACCCAGGCCCGAGCCTTTGATGCTTACCTCGCCAGCTGCAAAATCAATGGCTGTTGGTGCTGTATTGATGCCGGCCAAAGCCGAAAACCGTGCATACATGCTTTCTAAGTCGCGGTTGCCCAGTGCGCCGCTGGCTTGGCGCAGGGCGGTCAGTTCGCGCTGCATTTGCACGGGCGCATCCACCACCACTTTCACGTTGGGAAAGGTTTGCGTTAGCAGTTGCGTGGTTTGGCTGCGCTTGACCTGCAAGGCGGTGCGCTCTTTCCAAGCCCAGGCGTTCAGCCCCACCACCTGCGCCAGCAGCAGCAGAGCAAAGCCGATACGGGCCGGGCGCCAAGCCGGTGCACTGGCCAGGTCTCGCAGTGCGGTGCCTACCTGCTGTAGCCAACGCCCACGGCCCGCCACGATCAGATCGCCCTGGGCTAGATCTACCCCGTAGCTGCGCGCGTCCAGCATGGCGTGCAGGGCATGCTGGGCGCTTTGCATGATGGTTACTTTGGTGTCCAGCGTGGCCTCAGCCGCCTCGGCCACACCGGGTTCGGCGGTAATTTTGGCAAAGTCATCTACGCCCAGCGCTGCCCACACGGCGTGCGCCTGCGCTAGCGGCACGCTGAGCACGCCAGAGGTTTGCGCTATCGTGATGGTAGCGGCCTCCGGCATGCCACCAACGTGGATATGGTGCGTGTAGTCGTCCGTCAGCTTGTTGCGCTCGGGCAACGGAAAGGCGTCGGGCACGATGCGCGTTACTTTATGGCCTGCTGCGCGCACGCTATTAAGGTGCTGTACCAGCCAGCTTTTGTCGCATACCGCAAGCCAGTTGGGGCTGTTCTCTGCCTTATTGGCCCGGTTGGCTGGGCGCAGGTGCGCAATGTGCAGCAAGGCGGTGTCGTCCAGCAACTGCTCTTCAATCAAACCGTCCAGCACAGCACGCATTTTTTGCGCCGAGGTAGAGCGCGACAGCTTGGGTAAATTCACTTTGTGCCACGACAAGGTGTTGCTTGGCAGCAGCAGCACGGTTTCGTCTGCCTTGGGCAGCAGTGCTACGGGTGCGCGGCCATGGCTGGTGATGCTTTGGGCGTTGCTGGCCAGGCAATACTGCAGCTCTTGGCTGGGCAAGCCGGGCGCGCTTAAGGTGACGATCAAGGTGCTCATAGGTAGAGTATCGTCATTGTAGAGAGCCTGCGGGGCCAAATTTGGCTAAAGTGGCGCGCTCACGCCACAGCGTTTTGACGACCAGGCCATTGCGCTCCACCAGCGAGCGCTCTTGCACCACGGTGTCGGCCAGGCGCAGGCGCCCGCGCACTTCAAAAAACCGCGTGGACACGCTATGGTCTTGGTTCAGTTGGGCTGCCACCGCCGGAAACGCCTGCCCTACCTCGGCGACAGTGGCAAAGTGCTTCTGCGCGCGCTGGCTTTCCATGCGCTTGGCGCCTGCCAAGTCCAGTGCGGGCAGGCTGGCAGACAGTACCTCGGCCGAGGCGGTGTTGACATTGACCGGCGTGCGGACGGGGATCATGGTGATGAATGGGGTAAGCCGTTCTATCGTGGCCTGCGACATGCCCAGCCAGGCCAGTTGCGCCACACGCGTGGGCATCAAGGGTACGAACTGGTCTGGGCTGGTGGTCGCGCCGGGATCGCTGGCCGTGAGTAAACTGTTCACCACGCTGAGCAGCTCGCTTTGCGGCACATCCAGCAGGTCAAACAGTTTGGAGAAGCTGGCCAGATCTGGCGCTGAAATTTTGCCCGCATTGACCAGGTTAAACACATTCAGGCGCGACTGCATGTCCACAATTTGGCCAGACAAAAACAGCTCTACGTCCTCTTCCCCGGCTGAGAGTGCGGTGTTGTTTTTATCAGCGGCTAAAAAGCTGGACAAACGCGCTTCCTGCAGCGGCACAGCCCAAGGCTCGGCCAAGTGGTCCGCGCCGCAGGGGCGGCAGTCTTCCCGCAAAATCAAACGGGCCCAGTCCAGCGCGCCCACCAGTATCCAGCCGGCTTGCACGCGGGCGCGCTCTGCAGACTCTATCTCGACAGCACGCCACTGCTGCCATGCCGCCGCCGCCGCAAAGCTGGCAACCAAGGTCACCGTCAGCATGGCGGCCAGCAGCGCGGCGCCGCGCTGGGGGGGGCGGGTGATGGGCACGGTCATTTGATGTTTGGCCTTACCCAGTCCCGCGTCAAGGTGCCTGCCAAGGCCTGGCCTTGCGACAGCTTGAGCACCAGGCGTATGCCATCGGGCAGGGGTGCCAACACGGGTGCCAGCGCGGGTGCCGCGCTGGTGGGGGTGGCACCGGGAACGGTTGGCGGGGGCGGCGGGGGCGGCGGCAGTGCCGCAGCGGCACCGGCAGACGAGCAGGGGTTCGACCAGGCGTTGTTGCGGTAGTAAAAAATCTGCCAGTCGTCTATCGCCGCTATCTCCGTCTCCCGCTTGCGTTCGGCGTCGCCGGCATTCTCGCCCCAGCGCCCGGCTTCTTGCCAGGCGTTTTGCAAGGCAGTGCGGTCATACACGGGCGGCGACTGCCAGCGCAACCAGCGGGTTTGCTCGCCCACGCCGCGCCGCGCCCAGCCCACAACCCGCAGCTCGGTGTCGCTGTAGCGCCGGGTAATGCGCAGCATGCGGCAATCAAAGTCAATGGCGTTCAAGCTGGGCGTTTGAAACGCCTGGTCCAGATCGACCTGCCACTGTGCCAGGGCTGTTTGCAAGGTGGCCACATGGTCAGCCCGCTCGCGGCTAGCCTCTTGTGCGCGGGCCATACTGTCGATGCCGCGCCAGCTCATCAGCGCCAAAAGCGACATGACAAAAATTGCCACCAACAGCTCTATCAGCGTAAAGCCGCGCAGGCGGTGTGGTGGTAGTGAGCGCATGCTTAGTTACGCCCCACAATAGTGGCAATGCTGAGAACAGGCGTGCCCTCGTCGAGCACCTTGGTATCCAGCCGGCGAAAATTGGGGTTAGGCGTGCTGCGCACCTCCACCGCCACGCTAAACACTTTGCCCGCCTGCTCACACGACGCACTGCTGTCGCCCGTGTTGGGAAACTGCCCCGCTAAACGAATTTTGACCAGCTCGTTTTCAGCACAAATCTGCGCCAACAGCACATCGCTTTGCCGCTGCGCACCCCGCGACAGCGCCGACACCGCCTGTGACCCCGCCAGCAGCGCAATCGACACAATAGCCAGCGCCACCAAAATCTCAATCAAGGTAAAGCCGTGCTGCGCACTGCGTGGCAAGCGTGGGTGCAACGCGACGCCGCGCAGGGCCGCCCCAAGCAAGGAGGGCCCCCTTGGGGGGCGGCGCAGCACACGAAGTGGCAAGCGTGGGGGCACCATATTCATTGCACGCCGCTCTCAATGCGAAAGGGCTTGAGCCCATCGGTGCTGATAAGCACACGGCGCCCTTCCAGGCCCAGGGTAACCGACTGCGCCGGAATAATCGGCTCGGGCCCCAGCAACACAAACGCGTTGCCATCGCCCGCCTGCGCCGTGGTGCCCGGTGTCAGCCAGGGCTGGGTATTGTCGGTGTCAGCCGGGGCACTGCCCGCCAACAAAAAGCCGTCGGCAGTGGGCTGCCAACGCACCGCCAGCCCGGTGGTGCGCGACCGGCTGCGACCAGCCTCCAAAACCGCCGCCACCCGCTGCGCCTCCCGCTCCAGCGCCGTCGCACTGCTATCGCGCAAAGCCACCGTAGCCCCGGCTGTGGCAATGGCGATGATGGCCACCACCACCAACAGCTCAAACAACGTAAACCCGCGAGAAAATTTAACCCGTCGCGCAGTACACGCAGTGGCAAGCGTGGGGGTTATTCGACGCAGCGCCGGGCCGCCCCAAGCAAGGAGGGCCCCCTTGGGGGGCAGCGCAGTACACGCAGTGGCAAGCGTGGGGGTTATTCGACGCAGCGCAGGGCCGCCCCAAGCAAGGAGGGCCCCCTTGGGGGGCAGCGCAGTACACGCAGTGACAAGCGTGGGGGTTATAAAGCTACCAGCTACCAATGTCAGCATTTTTCCCCTCGCCGCCGGCTTGGCCGTCTGCACCGAAGGACATCACGTCAATCTCACCTCGTATGCCCGGGTTCAGGTACTGGTAAGGGCGGCCCCAGGGGTCGTTGGGCAGTTTTTCCAGGTAGGACTTCCAGTTACCGGGAATGGCCCCCACCGTGGGCTTGGCCACCAAAGCTTGCAGGCCCTGCTCGGCGCCGGGGAAGCGTTGGTTGTCCAGTTTGTACAGTTTCAAAGCTTGCATGATGTTGGTGATGTCGGTCTTGGCCGCCGTGCTGCGTGCGTCGTCTGCGCGGTCCAGCACGTTCGGCACTATCAGCGCTGCCAGCACCCCTATGATGACCAAAACCACCATCAGTTCAATCAAGGTAAAACCGCGCTGAACCAGGCGCTTGAAAGGCTGGGGCGCAGTGCCCGTGTGGTGTGGGCTAATGGAGTGGGTAGATTGCGTCATAAAGCCATCATAATATGCAAATGGGAAAAAACTGGACGATACGCTTTGCTACATTCGGCCTGTGGCTTTTGGCCGCTGCCAGCGTAGTGTATTGGGGGCTTAAGTTTGTGCAAGGCACAGCAGCGCCCGCCAACACCTTGGTAGTAGCCGCTGCGCCCAGCACGCCAGTGGTAGACAGCGCTGCCTTGGCCCGCGGGCTAGGCGGTGGGCCGGTGGCCCCCGTTGCCAGCGCTGAGGTGGCTGCCCCCAGTGCGCTGAACGCTTCCCGATTTGTACTTACCGGTGTCGTCGCCGCCAAACGCAACCGCCAAGGTATTGCCTTGATTGCCGTGGACGGCAAGCCCGCACGGCCTTACCGCGTAGGCGCGCAGGTGGTGGACGGTTTGCTGCTGCAGTCGGTGGTGGGCACCCAGATAGCCCTGGCCAGCGCCGCCGATGGCCCCGCCGCCCTCACGCTAGACATGCCCAGGCTGACCACCGCAGTGGTGGGCACGGCCATCCCGGTGCGGCCCGTGCCTGCCCCAGTGGCCCCACCGCCTACCCTGCCGGCGGCTTTGCCAGCGCCGGTGGTGGTGCCGGGTACCGTGTCGGCGCCAGACCTGGCCAATCCACCCGCTGGAGTTGGCCAAAACCCGGCGCGCCTAGGGGCCAGTCGGTCGCGCGCAAACCGAGAGTCTGCGGTGCAAGACCAGTCCAACCCCGCTGGCGCAGCCACGCAATAGCGCGTATCACCCCAGCGTGGGTGACCCACACCACCGGTGGGCCAGGGGGCGCTGCGCTAACGCCATTCTCCACCCCGCAGCGCTGCACTGCGCCATGCACCCGCCGCACAAACTGCCCGGCGCTTTCCCCGGTACCCCCGCACACGTAGTTTTCAAAATCATCCGTCCACGCTTGCAGCGCCTGGGGGCTTATCGCGTCCCAGCGCTGGCCCTCCCACTGGCCAAAGTGCATCTCGCGCAGGTCGGATGCACTTTTATAGGTCAAATCAGGCCGCAGCCCTTTAAGCAAGGGCACAAGCTGCTCACATCTTTGTAGCGGCGAGTAGTGCACGTGTGCACCCAAGGGCAGCGCGTGGGCCAGCTCCGCGGCAGCCGCTTGCGAGCCCGCGTGGTCGGCCGCTACGTCTAGCGCGCCGTAGCACACGCCGCTGGACACTATCGGCTGGGCGTGGCGCATTAACCAGAGTTGCATGGGGCTGTGCTAGTGGTTACTGAGCGGGTAGTGGGTACTTACTGGGCAAGTACTGGGCAGGTACTGGGCCTACAGCGCCAGCAGCGCGCCCAGGTAAAACGCTATCTCGCACACCTGCTGCGTAGCGCCCAGGCAGTCGCCGGTAAAGCCCTGCAGCCGTTTGGCAAACAGCCGCCACATCCAAGCCAGCAGCGCCAAGGCCGCCAGGCTGCCCACTATAAAAAAAGTAGCAGCTTGTGCACTATAAATAAGGGGCAACAGCCCTAAACACCATGCAAAGTTGCTCCACAGAACACCCACGGTAATGCTGTCTGCCAGCGGTTTAGACTTGGACGTAGCCGTGTCGCCCACGTGCGGTAGCAGCCACACCAGCAGCATCGGGCAGGCGCGCGACACCACATGCGCGGCCAAAATCAGCAGGCAAGCTTGCAGCACATCGGCATCGCCCAAGGCGGCCACAAGGGCCAGCTTGGTAGCCAGCGCCAGCACCAGCGCCATAGCGCCAAAAGCGCCCACACGCGAGTCTTTCATAATCTCCAGCGCCCGCTCCCGCTCTAGGCTGCCGCCCAAACCGTCGGCCACGTCAGCCAAGCCGTCTTCGTGAAACCCCCCAGTCAGCATCACCGTAGCCACGGTGCACGCGCAGGCCGCCACCAAGGGCGCGTAGGCTGAGTCAATGGCACTGGCCAGCAGCCCAAACACCCCCGCAGCCACCAAACCCACCAGCCAGCCCACCCCCGCAAAATGCGCCGCACTGGCGCGCAACATCTCCGGGCTAAACCCCACCCACGCCGCCAGCCGCCCAGTGATGGGAATGCGCGTGAAGAACTGCACGGCTAGCAAGAAATGGCGGATGAAGGGCATGGAGGGGGATTGTGCGGCCAGTTTGGTCACGTTGCGGCGACTGAGGAAATTGGGCTGTCAAAAATTTACGAAATCACGCGACCAGATTTTGTAGCTTTCACCAGTCCCCGCCGCGCCTTTCTCCAATTTTTGCATCCCAACCCCATTCAATCACCGCCTGCTGGGTTTTGTAGCGCGCTGTTTCGTGCAACGGTTAGGCGGACTTTTGATGAATTATTACTATCGAAAAAATAGCTGCTCGTGCCAGATTTCATTGGGCTAGAGGGCTATTCTCGGGACCTATATATTTAACTAGCCAATCTTCCGTTTGAGGTCTAGTAGTACCTCTTCGGAAAATTTACTGTCACTTTTTATGGCGTATAGATCGCCTTGAAGTCTGGCTATATCGGCCCTGATGCGATCCAGTCTATCAATCACCGTGTAGCCGAACCATCCAGCGGCACCACCCGCCATAATCCAGCGCCCAGTGGTCTTATCCATGTCATCGACCACCACCAACACGATGAGGCCTAGCAGGCCCCATCCAATCCATTTGAGTGCTGTTTTCATTTGTTGTTCTTTGCTGATGGTGGCGGCAATGTCTTGTTTTGGTACATGCCGCCAATTTGCAACGCTTCAGCTTTTCCTCCAGGAAGAATCTTTGCTTTGGTCAGCATGTAGACGGGAAATTTAGAAAGTAGATAAACCTGCTTGAACCACTTTCTAAATATTGGCAGCGCGTCATCTGGGTATGCCTTGGGCTTTTGTGGATTACTCAAAGCTTGCGGATAGTAATTTGGATAATTGTGTTCATACTCAATGCGCTCTCCGAACTGGGCTGCCAGATTGTTTTCTTTCCAATAGGTTGCCCAATGCGAGCCAACGCTGATGTCGGCGATGGTGTGGCTGTTAACTGGAAGATCGGCGGTAATCAAATCAACGACTAGCCCAGTTATTTCTTGAAAAATTGTGAAATAGCCTATCGGTGCACTGTCTTTGAGTAAAGACACCCTGTCGTGGTGGTATTTCCACCTATCGCCGGGAGTGTATTGAAGCGCATCGTAGATGTACTTTTGAAGACCGTAAGTAGCAAATTTTCGATAGCTGCCAAGGGCTGTAGTGCTATCACCCTTGGCCTCAAAAGCGTAGTACTCAAGAAAGGCCATACACACCACATCGGGGTATGCGTAATGGATAGACCCATTTTGAACGGTTTCGATATGCAGTGTTGGCTCTGCAAACCCCTTGGCAAACAAATATTCCTTGAAAAACGAAATTCTGTCTTTTCCAATCACCGCATCGTTGACGCGCTCTTCCCACTCTTTTGTTATGTCATAAATCGAACTACGTGCAGCGCCCGTGACGGTCGCTAGGCCACGCTGAGTCAGGTAAGGAATTCCGTTGTCCAGAATGCCCATTTCAATGCCGCCAATGTCCTTTTCGACCTCAATTCCGAGATCTAGAGGTATCTGTTTTTGGGGTGCCGTCTGGACAGGATGATTCACAGCTAACTCCTTGTTTTGATTCACTTTTATGGATGCCGCCTGAGAGGATTTCTTGGCAGCTACAACAGCCTTAACGACGCTATCAAAATCAGCGTCAATTGGCTCAATGTTTTCTGGTTTCTTAGGCATTGATCAGGTCCTTGTATGTAAGGCGAAGATTCTGGGAGTTTTTCAAGGTTTCATCAATAAATTGCATAGTCCCATAAGAAGCCGTGTTGTGCCTATAGGAAAACTCATTAACGTAGCGGTGGAGGTGCTTGTGGCTCATGTGGTGGTAGATGCCATAGTGACCACGTTTCAGCAGCGCCCAGAAGCTCTCAATGCCGTTGGTGTGGACCTGAGCCTTCACGTATTCACCAACTGAGTGATTTACCACGCCGTGTGTGTAGCCAGTCAGCTTTTTATAGGAAATGTGTTGGTCGGTATAGACCAAAGCACCGGGGGTGGCGTTGGCGTGTATGAAGCCTTGCAGGGTCTTTGCGGTGGTGTTTTGAATCAGTTTTGCGACAACAACACCATTGCGCTGTTTCATGCCGATAACGATGGCCTTGCCGACACCACCCGTGCCCCATCCACGGCGCTTGCTGAAATGCTTGTTTTTCTCTTTGCCGCCTACGTAGGTTTCGTCTACTTCGACTTCGCCGCCCAGTGTGCCGCCGCCGTTGTTGGATTCAGCTTCCTTGGACAGAAAAGCCTCGCGGATACGCTGTGCAAGGAACCATGCAGACTTTTGGGTAATACCCAGTTCTTTTGCCATCTGGGTTGATGGGATGCCCTTGCGTGCAGTGGTCATCAGGTAGATAGCCATGAGCCACTTTTGCAGGGGCAGGCGGGACTCTTCAAGGACAGTGCCAGTGCGAACGCTGAAGTGCTTGCGGCAGTCCTTGCAGCGGTAAGCCATAGGCTTGTGGTCCTTGCACTCGGACACACCGAAACTGCCGCAATGAGGGCAGTATTTTCCATTGGTCCAACGGCCATTTTCAAAGTGCAAACGAGCGGCGGTTTCGTCTGGGAATTTGGCAAAAAACTGATAGAGGCTGAGAATTTCTGGTTTGTCCATATTTGCACCGTTTGGCTAGTTAGGTGCAATTATATGGATTAAATTCGGCTAGTCAAGTTATTTGGCTAGTTAAATATATAGGCCCCCTATTCTCCTATCAAGCGCAGTCAAACAGCTAATCAGAAAAAGTTAACGTAGAGTTAACCGGCCGACGACGGCGTGGCGCCCTGGCCGCGAGG
>JAYUHM010000218.1:0-9661 GCA_043766985.1 Polaromonas sp. | reverse complement strand
GCGTAGGGCAGGCGTATGCACCGCGCGCCTTCCTGCAGAATTTTCATCGGGACGCTCCCACCCTGTCACATTGGCCTGGCGTTGTGGAGCAGCCCGCGCGCCGGGCAGCTGGGAATGTGCGAAAAAGCCCTGTTTGCCAACGAAATAGGCCACTGGCCCAATAGAACACAGCACAAACTGCTACGTCTTTGATAGTGCTCTTCAGCCGCAAAGGCGCAGAAACCAGCGCCACCCAGTACAACACGCTGAGTGCAAAGGCACGCCAACCAAGCCAGCAAGCGGTGGTTGAACGTGTTTGTGATGAAAAATCGCAAGAAGGCGCGCGGTGCATACGCCAGCCCTGCGCGCCCGCAGTTCGCGCGTGTTTCTGGAGATTTTTGCAGCGCAAATTCTTCAACCGCCGCACCGTGACCAAGCAGGAAGCGTAATCCCCCGCAAGCTCCGCCACCCTACAAAAAGTCATATCAGCTGATGCCTTTTAAGCATATTTGCGTATGCGGTTAGCCAATGCGCAGGACTACAATCGCACACCTTTATAGAAACTGACGCGATCCGTTGGAGACCCCATGCCCTCGATGAACGACACTGCCGCAATCAATACCGAAGAAAAACGCGCCGAGCTGCGCCGCGCTGCGCTGGAATACCATGAGTTCCCGACGCCCGGCAAAATTTCCGTGGGCGCTACCAAACAGCTGATCAACCAGCACGACCTGGCGCTGGCCTACACCCCCGGTGTGGCCGCGCCTTGCGAAGAGATCGTCAAAGACCCGAACAACGCATTCAAGTACACCGCGCGCGGCAACTTGGTGGCCGTCATCACCAACGGCACCGCCGTGCTGGGCCTGGGCGACATTGGCCCGCTGGCGGCCAAGCCGGTGATGGAGGGCAAGGCGGTATTGTTTAAAAAGTTCGCTGGCATTGATGTGTTTGACATCGAGATTGCCGAAAAGAATGACCTGGACAAGCTGGTAGACATCATTGCCGCCCTGGAGCCCACCTTTGGCGGCATCAACCTGGAAGACATCAAGGCACCTGACTGCTTTTATGTCGAGCGCAAGCTGCGCGAGCGCATGAAGATACCGGTGTTCCACGACGACCAGCACGGCACCGCCATCGTGGTGGGCGCAGCCATTTTGAACGGCCTGAAAGTGGTGGGCAAAGACCCGAAAAAGATCAAGCTGGTGACCAGTGGCGCGGGCGCTGCGGCGCTTGCCTGCCTGGGCCTGCTGCTCAAGCTGGGGATCCCGCGTGAAAACATTTTCGTCACCGACCTGGCGGGCGTGGTCTACGAAGGCCGCACCGAGCTGATGGACGAAGACAAAATCCAGTTTGCCCAAAAAACCTCGGCCCGCACGCTGGGCGAGATCATCGAAGGGGCTGACGTGTTCCTGGGCCTGTCGGCGGGTGGCGTGCTCAAGCCCGAGATGGTCAAAAAAATGGGGCCACGACCGCTGATTTTGGCACTGGCCAACCCCACGCCCGAGATCACGCCCGAAGAAGTACGCGCCGTGCGCGACGACGTGGTGATGGCCACCGGGCGCTCGGACTACCCCAACCAGGTCAACAACGTTCTGTGCTTCCCCTACATTTTTCGCGGCGCGCTCGATAGCGGTGCCACCACCATCACGGTGGAGATGGAAATTGCCGCGGTACACGCCATTGCCCAGCTGGCCCAGCAAGAGCAAAGCGATGTGGTGGCCGCCGCCTATGTGGGCGAGCAGCTGGCCTTTGGCCCCGACTACCTGATCCCCAAGCCCTTTGACCCGCGTCTGATGATGATGATCGCCACGGCCGTGGCCAAGGCCGCAGCGGATAGCGGCGTGGCGCTGCGCCCGATTGCCGACATGGAAGCCTACCGCGAGCGCTTGCAAAACTTTGTCTACGCCTCAGGCACCACCATGAAGCCGATTTTTGCGGCGGCCAAAAAAGCCAGCAAAAAGCGCGTGGTGTATGCCGAGGGCGAAGAAGAGCGCGTGCTGCGCGCCTGCCAGATCGTGGTGGACGAGGGCCTGGCCCGCCCCACGCTGATAGGCCGCCCTGCGGTGATCGCCGAGCGCATTAGCAAGTTTGGCCTGCGCCTGACAGCCGGCGCAGACTACGATTTGGTCAACGTGGAGCAAGACGACCGCTACCGCGACTTTTGGCAAACCTACCACCGCATGACTGAGCGCAAGGGCGTGACGGTGCAAATGGCCAAGATAGAAATGCGCCGCCGCCTGACCTTGATTGGCGCCATGATGGTGCACAAAGGCTATGCCGACGGCATGATCTGCGGCACCTGGGGCACTACCGCGCTGCATTTGCAGTACATCGACCAAGTGCTGGGCAACCGCGCGGCAAGCCATAGCCGCAGCAAGTCGCCCGATGGTGCCCCTGCCGTGCCCGTCTACGCCTGCATGAACGGCCTGCTATTGCCCGACCGCCAGGTGTTTCTGGTCGACACGCATGTCAACTACGACCCCAGCGCCCAAGAGCTGGCCGAGATCACCACCTTGGCCGCGCAAGAGATGATGCGCTTTGGCGTCAAGCCCAAGGCCGCGCTGCTGAGCCATAGCAATTTTGGCTCCAGCAACCAGCCCAGCGCCGTCAAAATGCGCCAGGTGCTAGAACTGCTGCGCGTGCAGGCGCCATGGCTGGAGGTGGACGGGGAAATGCACGGCGACGTGGCCCTGGACGCCGCCGCGCGCCACGGCATCATGCCCCACAGCGCCTTGGCGGGTGAGGCCAACTTGTTGGTGCTGCCTAACATTGACGCCGCAAATATTAGTTACAACTTGCTCAAAACAGCGGCCGGGGGCAACATTGCCATTGGCCCGGTGTTGTTAGGTTGCGCCGCCCCTGTGCACATTCTCACGGCCAGTACCACCGTACGCCGTATTGTGAATATGACAGCTTTGACTGTGGCAGACGCCAACGCCGTCCGATAAAGCAATAGCTGAAAGTCAGTGCCAACTTACGGCACAAGTGTGGTGCATACCAAAGCCCCTACCAGGGCTTTGGTGTCGCCAAAGGTACTTGCGTTTTGTTCTGATTTCTACGACAATAGAGCTCTTGGAATCACGGGTTAACCCGTAACTAATCCGTAGTTTTTAGGCTCTACACGATGTGCGGGCCAGATTCCCTAGCGCTCTCGCATCACCTTGCGGGCATCAAAAATCGGTTAAATCTAACCACCTGTGCACTGGAATGGACCTGTGAAAAGCTTTTTTGCTATTCGATTAGCGCGTGCGACTGCACATGGCGTAGCGCTGGCCCTGGCCGGTTTGCTGGCCTTGGCGGGTACCGATATGGCGCAGGCCAAGGGCCCGGTGTTGCAAGAGTCGGTCAGGGGAAGCACGGTTGCGTTGGCTGATCTGCCCAAGCAGGGCCGCGAGACCTACGAACAAATATTAAAAGGCGGGCCGTTTGCCTACGACAAAGACGGTGTCGTTTTTGGCAACCGTGAGCGCATACTGCCCGCGCAGAACCGCGGCTACTACCGCGAGTACACGGTGAAAACACCGTATGCCCGTACCCGGGGAGCAAAAAGAATTGTGTGTGGTGGCGGTCAACCCACTACACCCGAGGCCTGTTACTACAGTGACGACCATTACGCGAGCTTCAAGCGCATCGCTCCCTGATGCGCCGACAAGATTAGTTTTTTAATTGTTTAGTTTTTTGTGAATAGAAAGCGGAGCGCACCATGCCACTTCGTACCGTAAAACCCAATATCGTCCAGTCCATCCGCGCGCACCGCGTGCCGGACCTGCAAGCCGCAGCCACCGAGCTGGGGCACCACTTTTTGTACGCCAGCCTGGGTGACGCCCAGTCCAAGCAAGAGGTGCTTGATACCATCGCCGCCGCATTCAAACTGCCAGCGCACTTTGGTAAAAACTACGACGCGCTGTACGACTGCATGACCGACCCGCTGCATAAGTCTGGCACGCAGCCGGGCTTTATCGTGGTGCTCGAGCATGTGCCCGCGCACGCCAAGTTTGACAAAGAAGCCCGCGAGCAATTGCTGGACATCTTCCGCGATGTGTCTGAATATTGGCATGACCGCAAGATTCCGTTCCGCTGCTTCTACTCGTTTGCAGTCGCCCGCGCCTCTGACGGCAAAGCGGTTGCCGCAGCCGAAGGTGTGGAAGGGGCTGAAGCCGCAGAAAAAATGCCAACCGACAAACTGGTCGATGTGTCGCCCTTGGCGCTGCGCATGTCCAGTCCGTTCAACGCGGGCTATTGGCTGAACGCCGCGTAACGTCGGCGCCGGGTTTGGCACCGCTTAGCGGCGGTGTTGGATTGAAAAAGGCTGCCCAAGGCAGCCTTTTTTGCGTCTTGCCTCAGCGCGCCAACGCGGCGCGGTCGGCATGTCACGCGCCGCGCCTTTGGTTCAGGCAGCGCAGTCCAGCAGAATCTGCACTAAATCCTCCGGCGCGCTGACCATCGGGTCGTGCCCGGTCTTCATCTCCACCACCCGGCCACCGCGCTGCCATGCGCCGCCCCAAAACTGCGGGTCGCGCACGCGTTGGCGAATGCTGTCGATGGTGGCCAGGGGCGGGCTGGTGCAGTCAATGAACGTGCGCGGTACGCTGGCGACGCGCTCTATGCTGAACGCCAGCGGATGGGTGTAGGGCTCAGCCGGGTGCGGTGTTTGGCGGCGCGCCACCCAGGCGTGGTCGTCGCCGCTCAGGCCAAAGATGGCCGGATCGGGCGGCGGCAAGGTGTAATGCTGCGAGGCTTTGGCGGCTTCGATACGGCCATCACGCGTAGCGGGCGTATGGCGCGCGCTCCAGCTCTCGCCCGGCTCGGGAATTGCGGCGTCCAAATACACTAAATGTTTGATGCGCTGGGGCATACGGTCGGCAATGGCGGTGCCGATCATGCCGGCGTAGCTGTGCACCACCAGCACCACCTCTTGCAGCTCTTCTGCCTCTATCAAACCGGCCACATCGGCAATGTGCGTCTCCAGCGTGATGGCTTTACTTAGCAGGTGTGCCCTCTCGCCCACGCCGGTGAGCGTGACGGCGTGCGCTACATGGCCCAAACGCACCAGTGCAGGCTGCACGCGGCGCCAGCACCATGCGCCGTGCCATGCGCCATGAACGAGTACAAAGTGTGTCATAGGGGTACCTTAGGAAGTTTTTTAGCCCGTTAGCCCAATAGACTATAGCACAAGCCGCTATTAAATCAGTAGTGTCTACTTCTTCAGCAAGCTGCGCAGCACCTCGTCGGTATGCTGGCCCAGCAGTGGCGGCGGCAGGTCGGTGCGCGGTGGCGTGAGCGACATTTTGATGGGGCTGGCCACCAGATTCACCGGGCCAGCCAACGGGTGTTGCCACGTGTGCACCATGCCGCGCGCCTGCACCTGCGGGTCGGCAAACACCTCGGCCAGGGTATTGATGGCGCCGCAGGGCACCTTGGCCGTTTCCAGCGCACCCAGCCAATCCGCCTTGCTGCGGGTCATGAAAATCGCTTCCAGCAGTGGCACCAGGGTGGCGCGGTGGCGCACCCGCTCCTGGTTTTTCGCATAGCGCGGGTCGGTGGCAATATCGCCGCGCCCGGCCACCGCACAAAACTTGGCAAACTGGCTGTCGTTGCCTACCGCGAGTATCAGGTGGTCCTTCTCGCCGCTGGGCAGGGGTGCGGCTTCAAACACCTGGTAGGGCACGATGTTTTGGTGCGCGTTGCCTGCGCGGTCGGGTACCTGACCAGTTTTTTGGCCGCTCACCAAATAGTTGGCCCCCAGGTTAGCCAGCATGGCCACCTGCGTGTCCAGCAAGGCCATGTCAATGTGCTGGCCCTGCCCCGTGCGCTCGGCATGGCGCAGCGCGGCCAAAATGGCAGTACACGCATACATACCGGTAAACAAATCAGCCACCGCCACGCCTACTTTTTGCGGGCCACCGCCCAAGTCGTCACGCTCGCCGGTCACGCTCATCAGCCCGCCCATGCCCTGCACCGCGTAGTCGTAGCCCGCGCGGTCTTTGTACGGGCCAGTTTGGCCAAAACCGGTGATGCTGCAATACACCAAGCTGGGTTTGAGCTTGGCTAATGTGGCGTAGTCCAGCCCATAGCGCGCCATGTCGCCCACCTTGAAGTTCTCGACAAAAACGTCGCAGTGCGCCAGCAGATCGCGAATCGTTTGCTGGCCGTCAGGAGTGCTGATATCGCAAGTGACGGAGCGTTTATTGCGGTTGGTGCCCAGGTAATACGCCGCCTCAGCCGTGTCATTGCCCGCCGCGTCTTGCAAAAACGGCGGCCCCCAGCCGCGTGTGTCGTCACCACCCACACCGTCCTTCATCGGCCGCTCAATTTTGATCACGTCAGCGCCCAAATCAGCCAGGGTTTGCGTACACCACGGGCCAGCCAGCACGCGGGAAAGATCAAGAATTTTGATGCCGTCTAATGAGTTCATGGTGTGGTGTCTTCTCAAAATACCTTGTTGGTTATTGTGTAATAAGCGCTTGAACTTGAAGATTTTATATTTTACTCAGTTCATTGAGTAAAATATCTCATTCCATTGAGTAATTTATATGGCATTCGAAATTTACCGTCAACAACTACAGAGTTTAACCACCCGACTGGCTGAGCCACGCCGCTTCATGCAGGTAGTGGCAGGCCCCCGGCAAGTTGGCAAAACCACCCTGGTGCGGCAAACCCTGGCCGCGCTGGATACGCGCATCGCGCGCCACAGCGTCAGCGCTGACAGCCCCGGCCTGGTGGGCGCAACCTGGCTGCACACCCAGTGGGAAACAGCGCGCGCCCTAGCCGCACAGGCAGGCGCCAGTGTGCTGGTGCTAGACGAAGTGCAAAAGCTACCCAACTGGACCGAAGAGATCAAACGCCTGTGGGACGAAGACACCCGCGAAGGCCGCGACGTACGCACCGTCATTTTGGGCTCTGCCCCGCTGTTGATATCGCGCGGCCTTACAGAAAGCATGGCTGGCCGCTTCGAGATCACACGCCTGGGCCACTGGCTGTACGGCGAAATGCGCGAGGCCTTTGGCTTCACGTTAGACCAGTTTATCTACTACGGTGGCTACCCAGGCGCAGCGTCTTTAATAGGCGACGAGGCACGCTGGGCCGCCTACGTGCGCGACGCCTTGATTGAAACCACCATCAGCAAAGACGTGCTGCTACTCACCCCCGTACAAAAGCCCGCCCTGCTACGCCGCGTGTTTGACCTGGCCTGCCGTTACAGCGGACAGGAGCTGAGCTACCAAAAAATGATGGGACAACTCAGCGATGCAGGTAACACCACCACGCTGGCGCACTATCTTGAGCTGTTAGAAGGCGCGGGTATGGTGTGTGGCCTGCAAAAATACGCAGGCCAAGTGGTACGTCAGCGCGCATCCAGCCCCAAGCTGCAAGTGTTTAACACCGCGCTTATGGGTGCGATTGCGGCAGGCGAGGGTTTTGGCTTTGACCGCCTGCGTGCCACTCCAGAGTTATGGGGCCGCATGGTAGAAAGCGCTGTAGGCGCGCAACTGCTAGCCACGCACCTCACGCACAGCACGGCCACTCCCGTACTGCAATACTGGCGCGATGGCCAGCGTGAGGTAGATTTTGTGCTGCGCGACAAGTCTGAGGTGTTTGCACTGGAGGTGAAAAGCGGCACTACCTTACGCGCCACACCGGGACTGGATGCCTTTTGCGCCCAGCACCCCAAGGCGCGGCCTCAGGTGGTGGGTACTGGGGGCATTGCGTTGGAGGCGTGGTTTAGTGCCTCTTGATATGCTGCCTGTACAGCCATCAACTTCTTGCGGTGCCAAGGAGGCTTACCAGGGGTTGAGTAAGTTCAATCCCTTGATATTTTCAAAATCGGCGGTATTGCGTGTAACCAGCGTTTTCAGGCTACCCAGGCCGACAGCCGCTATTTGCGCATCTTCAACCGAAATAGGCAGCCCAAGGCGGGTACGCGCTGCTACCAGCGCCGCATAAAGGGATGCGCCTTTCTCGTCAAACGGCAAGCATCTTCCCGCAAAATCTTCGTCAAACATCGCCCTGGCCTGCGTCGCCAAATTAGTTCGACGTTTACCAGCCGGTAGCAGCGCTATACCCAGTTCAATCTCAGCACGGGTAATGGTGCAAATAAACAAATCGGGAGCCTTTTGACTGTTGACCCAGTCGAGCACCGCCTGGCTAGGTGTTGCGCGCATCAGCTCCGACAAAACGTTGGTGTCCAGTAAATACATAAAGCATTTAAAACTGTGGCGCCGCGCGTGGCAGGCTGCGAGCTGGCGTTGCAACATCGCCCAGCGATTTAAACCGCGCATGAATGCGACTGCCCAAAGGGGCAGTGCTAGCCTCGCCCAAGGTGGCGCGCGTAAGAATGCGGCGCACCTCTTCTTCCATCGCCCAGCCGTGCTGCGCAGCCTGCACCCGCAGCTGGGTTTTGACGGAATCGTCTAAGTTTCTAACGGTTAGCATGCTCATGGTGCGCCTCATTTCAGCAAATGAATGCATTGTAGTCTTTGCATGCATTGGGGTCAAATTCAGCGCGCCAAATGCTCTGCCCATGTCTCCAATGACAGCTTTGCCAAGCGCATTTTCCGTCGTCATACGATTGCAACTAAGTCATACACACCCTGCCCACAATCTCTACCACCCGGCGACGAACTCGGCCAATCGCTGTGCTCAATGCCAATGCCTAGTTTCCAGAAATCAGCGTGACCAGTCGGTCAAGTTCGGTTGTGGGGTGACTTGCGGCAAGCGCCTGACTTTTGGTGCCAAAGCCACAATACAGCGCCACTTTAAGTGGCGCGCAAAAACTATTGCGACAAACAAAGCATCGCAATTAATAGTGGCAACACATACTGATAAAAACAATGTATACGCCTAATAGCTCACCACTCCGGTATATAAAACTATTCCCCCGGGTGCGCTCTTTACAGTTGCAGTGCGTGCACCAACGGTGGTAGATGCTTGGCATCTAATTTGATTGAATGCGGGTTTATTCACGTTATCGCAAGCCAACCCAGCCACGTCGAGAGCCAAAGTGCCTGGCAGATTTGTACCTGAAATAGTAAATGTCGTAGATCCAACACGCGACGCTGTGCCGGGAGTGATACCAGTTACATTTGGCAGCGCGGGATCGACTGTAAACGCATTGAAGGACGACGAAATTACCACGCCACCGTTAACGGCTGTATTTGTTTTTATCTCCATTAATCGTATTCCGGCAACATCTAGCGGACAGTTAAAGGAAGCTTGCGTAGTGTTTCTAGTAACCGCGCTACAACCGGTACTTTGTCCATTAATATTCATCGCCAAAGTAGGGGGGAGATTTGCACCGTTTACCGTTATATTGATTGTGGTGCCCGCCCTACCAGATATAGGGGTAACGCTGGAAATACTGATTGCGTTGTTAATCGAGGTGTAGGTGATGCCGACTTCTGGCGCTGTACCGGCATTGGCCAGATTGCTTGCTGCATCGCGTGCTTCGACCTTGAAGACGATGTTGGCGCTTGCGCCAGCCGCTGGCAGCAGGCCTGAGCAGCTTTTGCCGTTCTCGTTTGTCCAGTTGCCCTGGAAGTTAAAGGTCTTGGCTCCGGTGCTGGCTGCCAGGTCGATGTAGCACCAGGTGTCCAGCGCTGTTGTGCCTGCGTGCACGCGCACCAGGCTGACTGTGCTGCCCGCTACGCTGAAGCTGCCGTTGATGGGCTGGCCGGCGCTGCTTTGG
>JAYUHM010000217.1:0-3667 GCA_043766985.1 Polaromonas sp. | reverse complement strand
AATCGGTTGCTTGGCTTTTGAGGGTTGGGGGGATGAAAGATCTGGCGCAGGTTGCACCATATCAGGCAGCAAATCGGAGGGCTTTGCTGCGATTGTCTGCAACAACTTCTCTCACGCGCTGCGCCAGGCTTCCGTCCGCTTCAACTGCCATGAACCGGGCAATCAGCTCGTTGGCTTGAGAATCATTGTCTGGCGCATCAATAGACGCTTGCCGCACCTTATGGCTCACAGCTTCATAGTTCTCAATGGCAAGGCGAGCCTCTTGCACCGTCAGGCCGGAATGCTCGACCACGCGGCCCAGCGTGGCCCAATATTCAATTTGCCCGGCAGCCGAGCGGCGCAGCGGCTGGGCTGCGTCTCTGGCTTGCTGCACCAGAGATTCAGGCAATTTGACTGAGGCAAAACTTTTGAGAGCCAATTTGGCAGAGGTCATTGAAAAGCTCCTTTATGGCGCATTTTGCGCCATAAAGCGCCGCAATGCAAATACCTTTAAAACGGCACCCAAACCGAGTGCTTGATGCGCGCAACTAAACTGATGACATGAAAATCATTGTTCGTTACTTCTTCAGAACCCTGCGCATCGTGCTGGGCCCTTTCATGCTGCTCAAAGAAGCGCTAACCCGCCCCAAAGGTGTTGTTCGCTCTGCGGCGGCGCAGCAAAGTGTCGACGCGCAGTGCCAAGGCCTTGCGCTGTACCAATACAAAACTTGCCCGTTTTGCATGAAAGTGCGGCAAGAAATGGCCCGCTTGTCGCTCAATATTCAGTGCGTTGATGCGCAGCCACCAGGGGTTGACCGGGACACCTTAACGCGTGACGGCGGCCAGACTAAAGTACCGTGTTTGAAGGTCACCGATGCAGCCGGCCACAGCCAATGGATTTACGAGTCCGACAACATCCTGGGTTATTTGCGCGGCAGGTTCGCAGCTGTTTGATGGGGTCCAGGGGTCTGAGGGCTCAGTCGCCTCGGCGCTGTGATTGATTGCTACTAAAATGTGAGCTGCTAAAGCCTATGATTATTGGGCTACAGGCTTATTTGAGGGAAAAAACGGCTCTCAAGCGTTAAATCAGCCCTTTTTAGCCAAAGACGCCAGGTGAATCCCCGGCAAGATCACCGCTGCGCCCAGCAAACAGTAGCCCTCAATCGGCTCGCCCAGCAACGCAAATTCAAGGCGCATCAACGAATACCGTTATTCTTTAAACCATGGTGTGCCCTGTGCGGCATCAATGTCCAGGTCAAACTCTTTAACCGGTACCAGTGCAACCGAGCCATCGCGCCGCTTTAACGGCGGCGCTTTCCCGCCAGCAGCCGCCAAAAGTGGCGCAACGCAATTGGCGCTGACCTGCTGCGCCAATTCAGGCGTCAACTCGCGCCTGCTGCGAAACTGGGATATTTGCACTTCGTCGCCTTGAATTTTTCCTTCAAATTTGATCAGCGGCATGGCTTGTCTTGAATCAAAAGCAAGCGTGACGGCATTGGCATTACCCAGTTGGTATTGGGTCATTCGCAAGCGCGCTGTGCCTTGCCTGCGGCTTTCGCGGTCGATATGGCCAACATAGAAGTACTTTGCATCTGTTGGCAGCACCGCTGGCAAGTCATACGTCTGAGACCATGCCCAATTGCCACTGTCTTGCGCAAAAAGCCTGCGCACATTAGTTGGCAAAGCATCGTCTGCTGACATTGCAAAAACCGCGTTGGCGGACCTGGAAAATGACTGGCCAAGAAACCGGAATGACACGGTCGCATCATCCTTGGGCACTTTGTGCGCAAAAGCAAGAAGGGTTGGTGATTTGGCTTTTTCTTCCACCAGGCTAAAACTGCTTGCGTCGGGTGCCAGTTGCCAGCGACCGGCGGCACGCAAGTCAAGCGACCCGGCGATCAAGGTATAGCAAAAAGTGTTGTCGGCCAGCACAGCCAGTTGCGCGGCTGAATCAACGCCACCGCCTCTGTACAGGCCTGTGACGTCGAAGGCCCAAGCAGGGTTTGTAAGCACGGTATATAAAACTGCAGCCGCCCCCAGATGGCTTGTGCAAAACTTCAATTTTTGGCGTATTTTCATGGCGGGCATCCCTTTAATTTTAAATTGTTGCGACCAGATGCGGCACCCCTGCCCCAAAAGGCGTCACCGGTATTTTGCAGTATCTTGCACATCGGCAAGCCACGGCACCGCGACGCACGGGCCGGGCGGCGTCGCGGGCAAGTTGCACCGAATCAGCGAGGAGTTTGATGAAATAAAAGTTGCCTGTAGTCAAAAAGGTAAAAACGCAAAAGCATGGCAACCTGACCAGTCGCTATTAAAAGAGGAGCTGCTTGCCCTTCTATTTGTTGGGCTACAGGCTCACCTAAGGGGTAAAAACGCAACCAAAAGGTTTAAGCCAGCCCCTTTTAGTCAAAGGCGCAAAATAAATACGCAGCAACATTACTGCCGTGTGCTTGCCATGTTTTGCGCAAACTCGCTTTCGCTGTGCGCACTTACAACAGACCTACAATCGCTTAACCTTACAAGAATCGAACGGTGCGCGCGCCGTTCAGCCGGAGACTTTGCACATGCCCCAACCCACCGTCAACACCGCCGAAAAACGCGCCGAGCTGCGCCGGGCCGCGCTTGAATATCACGAGTTCCCGACCCCCGGCAAGCTGGCCATTGCGGCCACCAAGCAGCTGACCAACCAGCGTGATTTGGCACTGGCCTATTCGCCCGGCGTGGCCGCCCCGTGTGAAGAAATCGTCAAAGACCCGAACAATGCCTTCAAATACACCGCACGGGGTAATTTGGTGGCCGTTATCACCAACGGCACGGCCGTGCTGGGCCTGGGCGACATTGGCCCGCTGGCGTCCAAGCCGGTAATGGAAGGCAAGGCGGTACTGTTCAAAAAGTTTGCCGGCGTGGATGTTTTTGACATCGAGATCGATGAGAAAGACCCGGCTAAATTAGTTGAGATCATTGCATCACTCGAGCCCACTTTTGGCGCTATCAATTTAGAAGACATCAAAGCGCCTGACTGCTTTTATGTCGAGCGCGAGCTGCGCAAGCGCATGAAGATTCCGGTCTTTCATGACGACCAGCACGGCACGGCCATCACGGTGGGCGCGGCCATTCTCAATGCGCTGAAAGTCGTCGGCAAGCACCCGACGCAGGTGAAACTCGTTACGTCGGGGGCGGGCGCTGCGGCGCTGGCTTGCCTGGGCTTGCTGGTCAAGCTGGGGATTCCGCGCCACAACATTTATGTGACCGATCTGGCCGGTGTGGTCTACGAGGGCCGCACCGAGTTGATGGACGAGGACAAGATCCAGTTCGCGCAAAAAACCAATGCCCGCAGCTTGAGCGAAATCATCGAAGGCGCTGATATTTTTCTCGGTCTGTCTGCCGGTGGGGTGCTAAAAAAAGAGATGGTCGCCAGGATGGCCGCCAAGCCCATCATCTTTGCGCTGGCCAATCCGAACCCGGAAATCTCGCCAGAAGACGTGAAATCGGTACGCGATGACGCGGTGATAGCCACTGGCCGCACCGACTACCCGAACCAGGTCAACAACGTCCTGTGCTTTCCCTATATCTTTCGCGGCGCGCTGGATGCGGGTGCCTCGACGATCACGGTTGAGATGGAAATTGCGGCGGTGCATGCGATTGCCGAGCTGGCCCAGGCCGAGCAGAGTGAAGTCGTGGCGGC
>JAYUHM010000216.1:0-3688 GCA_043766985.1 Polaromonas sp. | reverse complement strand
GATGGCCACGGGCAGCCAGCGCCGCCTCCACCTGTACTGGGGCGGCCGCACGCGCCAGGATCTGTACCTGCACACCCTGTGCGAACAGTGGCAGCAGGCGCTGGCAGGCCGATTGCACTATGTGCCGGTGCTGTCCGATGCCACGGCAGCCGATGGCTGGACCGGCCGTACCGGCTTTGTGCACCAGGCCGTGATAAAAGACCACCCGGATCTGTCGGGCCACGAGGTCTATGCCTGCGGCGCACCGCCCATGGTCGATGCGGCCCGGCGCGACTTCGCCGTACAGTGCGGCATGTGCCCCACCGCCTTTTTTGCCGATGCTTTTGTTGCCCAACCCGGTTGATACACCATGACCTCTATTGCCGCTGATGTACAGACTTACTACGACCGCCAGTACAACGCCCGTTTGTCCGTCCAGGACGTGGGCCTGGTGCTGGCGCAATACCGTGCGCAGAGCCTGCCCGTACTGGCTTGGCCGCTGCGCATAGCCAATAGGCCTTATGGCGATAGCCCCACCGAGCTGTTGGACATTTACCCCGCCGACGTGCCCAACGCCCCGGTCTTTGTCTTTATCCATGGCGGCTACTGGCGCGCCTTGACCAAGGAGGATTCGGCCTGCGTGGTGCCCGCACTGCACGCGGCCGGGGTCACCGTGGTGGTAGTTGATTACGACCTGATGCCCACCGCATCGCTGGACCACATCGTGGACCAGGTGCGCAAGGCTACCGCCTGGGTGTTTCATAACATTGCCCGTTTCGGAGGGGACCCACAGCGCATCCATGTGTCGGGCAGTTCAGCGGGTGGCCATCTGGCGGGTATGTTGATGACCGGGTCCTGGCATGCTGACTACCAGGTACCGCAGAAAGTGGTGAAAGGTGCGGTGCTGCTTAGTGGCCTGTTTGACCTGCAGCCCCTGACGGTGCTGCTCCCCAATACCTGGATGCAGATGGACGAAGTTTGCGCCATGCGCAACAGCCCACGCTTCGCCATTCCTCCCGCAGGATCACCACAGGCTGGCAAAATTTTGGTTTGTTGCGGCGAATACGAAAGCACAGAATTCAAACGCCAGTCTACCGACTTTCTGGCCGCCTGGAAGGCCCGCTGCCTGCCAGGTGAATGGGTGGAAACGCCCGGAACCAACCATTTCGACATCGTGCTGACATTGGCCGATAGCGGCTCGGCACTGTTCGAGGCCACGCTGCAGCTGCTGCAGCGCTAGTGTTGCATAAACTCCTGATTTGATAGCTGCTGGCGCATGTAATAAATGCGTTAGCGGCCTTTTTTGTTCATAAAAGTACTCGCTCTGAGAGTGCATGCGGGTGGGTTTCGGTACTGCGACGGCAATACTAAGCCGCGAAATGGTCTGGTGCAGCGGTGAATAAGTTCGAATCTGGCGTGTGCAACCTACAAATTAGGTTGTGCTGCAAACAACAAACTTTAGTAGCTTGTGCTGGTCAAGTTTTTCCGGGCACAGCGATAGGTTGTTTGATTGCCGATTGTTGCTCGATGGTATTGGGTGGCAAGTTGTCCAGTGTGGAATGCAGCCGCACGCTGTTGTAGAAGCCCTCGATGTAGTTGGCGATGTCCGTCTTAGCCTCGGCATGTTTGGCGTAATCACGCTGCTAAACCCTCTCGGTCTTGAGACTCAGGAAGAAGCGCTCCATCACCGCGTTGTCCAAGCAGTTGCCTTTGTGGCCCATGCTGCCGACTAGGCCGTGGCGCGCCAGCAGCGCTTGATGCAGTACGCTGGCGTGTTGGCTGACTCTGTCGGGATGGACAATGAGCCCTGGCGCAGCTTGGCGCCGCGCTATGGCCAGTTGCAGCGCGGCGCACACCAACTCAGTGTGCATGGTCGGCGCCATCGCCCAGCCCCACGCGACCTTGCAGGCTTGCAGGTCCAACACCACCGCCAGGTACTGCCAGCCGCTGCGGGTGCGGATGTATGTGATATCGCTCACCCAGGCCTAGTTGGGGGCGTTCGGATTGAAGCGCCGCGCCAGCAGGTTGTCAGAAACCGGTAGCGCGTGGCCGCTGTAGGTGGTGTGAACGGACTTGCGTCGCCACAGGGCCCGCAGCCTGTTCTCGCGCATCAAGCTTGCGAATACCTTGCTGCCCAATAGTTAGCAGTTTTCCGATGCCGGAGCGCCCTGTGGCCTCTTCATGGGCCTGCGCCAGCCATCGCCACACGCCCGTCTCGCCCAGATCCATGTCGCGGCAGACATCGTACACGCTCAAGCCTTGCTAGCGAATTGTCCGCACAACTTGCAGCTTGAATTCCGCGTTGATTGTCCGTCTTTGCTTCTTGGTCATGTTCCTCTTACTGGTGAATTTCACCTATCGAGGTGTCCGGGGAAATTAGACCAGCACCCTACCAAGCGATCTCATAAAGCCTGTCCTAAACCCTCTCCAAAATCAACGCGATTCCCTGCCCAACACCAATGCACATGGTGCATAGCGCATAGCGGCCACCGGAGGCGTGCAGGCGGTTGATGGCGGTGGTGGCCAGGCGCGCGCCGCTGGCACCCAGTGGATGCCCTAGCGCAATCGCACCACCCCAAGCATTCACCCGTTCGTCATCGTCCTGCAGGCCCAACTGGCGCATAACCGCCAGGCCTTGCGCAGCAAAGGCTTCGTTTAACTCGATCACATCGAGCTGCGCAAGAGTCAAGCCGGTCAGGGCCAGCACTCTTTCGGTAGCGGGTGCCGGGCCTATGCCGATGATGCGCGGGGCCACCCCGGCGGTGGCCATGCCGACCACGCGGGCGCGCGGTGTCAGGCCGTTTTTGGCCGCAGTGGCTTCGTCGGCCAGCAGCAGTGCGCAGGCACCATCGTTCACGCCCGAGGCATTGCCTGCCGTGACCGTGCCGCCGGGGCGTACCACGGGCTTGAGCTTGGCCAGGGTCTCCATGCTGGTGGTGCGCGGGTGCTCGTCGGTGTCCACCACGATGGCATCCCCCTTTTTTTGCGGAATAGTGACGGCGGTGATCTCACGCGCCAGGTGTCCGGCTTTTTGGGCTGCCACGGCGCGTAACTGGCTGTGCAGGGCCATGGTGTCCTGGTCTTCGCGGCTGATATGGAAGTCGGTAGCCACGTTCTCTGCCGTTTCGGGCATGGAGTCCACGCCGTACTGCTCTTTCATCAGCTTATTGATAAAGCGCCAGCCGATGGTGGTGTCGTGCAGTGCATTGCTGCGGCTGAAGGCCGACTCGGCCTTGGGCATGACGAAGGGGGCACGGCTCATGCTTTCCACACCGCCTGCTATCATTAATGTAGCTTCTCCCGCTTTGATGGCGCGCGCTGCAGTGCCTAAAGCATCCAAACCCGAGCCGCACAGGCGGTTCACTGTGGAGCCGGGCACCGCCAGCGGCAGGCCTGCCAGCAGCGCGCTCATGCGGGCCACGTTGCGGTTGTCTTCACCGGCCTGGTTGGCGCAGCCGTACAGCACATCGGCCAACTGCGCCCAGTCCACCTTGGGGTTGCGGGCCATCAAGGCGCGCAGCGGGATGGCGCCCAGGTCGTCCGTGCGCACGCTGGACAAAGCGCCGCCGTAGCGGCCGATGGGGGTGCGGATGGCGTCGCAGATGAAGGCTTGGTTTGGCATGGGGTCTCCTGCTGTGGTTTTGGGTGGGGTGGTGGGTCGACGTGCTCAGGCGGCCAACTGCAGCGCCGTGCGCACCAACCCGCGCAA
>JAYUHM010000215.1:0-9779 GCA_043766985.1 Polaromonas sp. | reverse complement strand
GCAACGCCACGCATATTGCAGCCTAAGCCACTTAGCAAATGGGGCAGAGAGAAATTGTCAATTTCTGGTTAATAGAACAGTATTGGCCGCGTAGCCGTACACACCAAGCGCCAGGGCGTACGCAAACCCGCAGCCCGGTCCCTCTGCTTTCAAAAGCAGGCAGTAACGCAATCTTCAAGCACAGAAACTACATCTGCTCCCAAGGCAGCCCATCATGCCGCCAACCACTGAGCCTGGAGCGGTGGAAGGTCTCGTCTAGTTCGCCTTCAAAGCCGTGCAAGATATTGGTGACGTTGCTGAACCCGGCGGCTTCCAGGGCTTGTCCGGCGTCTACGGTGCGTTTGCCGCTGCGGCAGATCAGGTAGATCGGGCGCTCTTTAGCCTCCGGGCCACCGCCGGCTTCGCGGGCTACGGCTTGGGTAAACTGGGCCGGGTTGGCCTGCATGTCGGGGTATTCGTACCACGGAATGTTCTCTACCCCGGGCGGGCGGCCCACGTAGAGGGACTCTATCTCCATTCGCACGTCGATAAACAGTGCGTTGGGGGTGTTTTGTATTTCTTGCCAGGCGGCGCGGGGTTCTAAGTGCTTCACGGGGGTGATTATCCCAAACTTGGGCGTGCTGCCTTGGCTTCTTTCTACAATAGAGCCCATGAAACCACTTGTCTATACCCGCGGCCAGGCGCTGCCCGAGATTTTGAACCAACGCATTGCCATTCTGGACGGCGCCATGGGCACCATGATCCAGCGCTTTAAACTGGGCGAGGCGCAGTACCGGGGTGCGCGCTTTGCCGACTTTCACAAAGACATCAAAGGCAACAACGAGCTGCTCAGCCTGACCCGCCCCGACGTGATTGGCGATATCCATGAAAAATACCTGGCTGCGGGCTGCGATTTGATTGAGACCAACACGTTTGGTTCTACCACCGTAGCCCAGGCCGACTACGACATGCAGCACTTGGCGCGTGAGATGAATGTGCAGTCTGCCAAAATAGCCCGCGCCGCCTGCGACAAGTTCTCCACCCCTGACAAACCCCGCTTTGTGGTGGGTGCCCTCGGCCCCACACCCAAGACGGCCAGCATCAGCCCCGACGTGAACGACCCTGGCGCGCGCAACGTAACCTTTGAAGCGCTGCGCGCCGCTTATTACGAGCAGGTGGAGGCGCTGTTTGAAGGCGGCTCGGACGTGCTGCTGGTAGAGACGATTTTTGACACGCTGAACGCCAAGGCTGCGCTGTTTGCGATTGACGAATTTTTTGAGGCCAGCGGCGAGCGCCTGCCGCTGATTATCAGCGGTACGGTGACCGATGCATCCGGCCGCTTGCTGAGTGGCCAAACCGTTACCGCCTTTTGGCACAGCGTGCGCCACGCGCGGCCGCTGGCGGTGGGGCTGAATTGCGCTTTGGGAGCGGCCCTGATGCGGCCGTACATTCAAGAGATGGCGCGGGTGGCGGGCGACACGTTTATCAGCTGCTACCCCAACGCAGGCCTGCCCAACCCGATGAGCGACACGGGCTTTGACGAAACGCCCGAGGTTACCTCGCGCCTGCTGCAGGAGTTTGCCAAAGACGGCTTGGTCAACATCGTGGGTGGCTGCTGCGGCACCACGCCGGAGCACATCAACGCCATCCGTTTAGCCGTCGAACCGCTGGCGGCGCGCCATGTACAGCGCGCAGGGTTTTACGCCGAGGCGACTTGATGCCTACGGCGTATTTGGTGCCTGATTAGGCTTTAAGCCTAATATAGTAGGGCATAAGAAGCTATCAAAAAAATAGCGACATGCGCCCGCTTACCGATCCTCAAAAAGCCTGGTCAGCGTCTGTGCATGGCTTGCGTTGCCAGTGGGGCGTGGGCTTAAAAGCCGCTTTCCCGCACCAGCACGGCGGCCATCCGCTCAAACACGGTGTCAAAATAGGCGCGCTCTTGGCCCTGGATGACCACCCGGCCCACCGCCATTTGGCGCAGTGGCGGTGGTGCGTCCAGCTGCACCCGTACCCGGTACAGCGCATCTTGCGGTGCCCGCGCAGTATTGGAGCCATCGCCCGACGTGGGGGTGAGGGTCACGATGGGGCCGCCCGTGTGGGCGTCCAGCATGGTGTGCGGCAGTGCCTGCACTCTGGCGGTGTCCACCTCTAGTACCTTGGCGCTTTGCACGGTGCTGGAATGCAGGCCCAAGTAAACGCGCGCCGTTTGCCCGGCCCGAATGCGGGCGATGTCGGCCTCGGCAATAAAGGTGTCTACCACCCAGCGCGACGGGTCTAGCACCATGCCCAGGGGCTGGCGCGGCTGCACCCAGACACCGGGTGCCAGGGCGGGGTCCAAGTCGTCCAGCACACCGGCCATGCTGGCCGTTATGCGCAGGCGGGCTTGCGCATCGACAAAAGTGCGCGCCTCCGATGTGAGCTTGTCACGCTGCAACTGGAGTTGTGCGCGCCGCTCCTCGCCGTCGGGCAGGCCACCCAGGCCAACGAGCTCTTGCGTGCGCGCCTGTGCCAAGCCGGTCAAGCGCTGCGCGGCCAAGTGCATATCGGGCGACTCCAGCACAAACAGCAGTTGCCCCTCATCAACCTTGCCCGGCTGAGGTAGCGACACTACGCGCCCGGCCATCGGCGAGAAGACCACCTGCTGGCGCTCGGGGTGCACCCACCCCCAACCGTGCACGCCCGACTGCCAGGGCAGCATGCCAGCCGCTACCACGCCGCCCAGCAACACCACGGCGCCTATCGTTCGGCTGGCCTTGACCTTCGCGCGGTTGGCAAACCACACTTTGAACTCGGTGGCCACCGGACGACCAATGAACCACACCAGCTCAACCGCCATCAGCACAATACCCAATACCTTGAAGAAATAAAAGTACACCAGCAGCGCAATACCCAAGAACACTCCCAGGCGGTACAGCCAGGTGGTCAGGGCAAAGGCAATCATGGCCGTGTTGCCGTGCCCGGGCAACTGCTCTGGCCGGGGCTCGCTCCAGCCTAGCAGGCTGCGGCGCAGCCAGTTTTTGGCCAAGGCACCCGAGCGCTCGTGCAGGTTGGGCAAGTCCAGCACATCGGTAAGGATGAAATAGCCGTCAAAGCGCATGAACGGGCTGGCGTTGACGGCCAGGGTCAATATCCAACTGGTGGTGGCCAAGAAGAACAGCGCACTGCGCATGGGGCCGTCCGGTGCCAGGCTCCAGGCCAGCGTGGCCAGCCCGGCCAGGGCCAGCTCGGTCAGAATGCCAGCGCTGGCAATGGCCAGGCGCTGGCGCGGGTTGCTCAGCTTCCAGCTCTCGCTGGTGTCGGTGTACAGCATGGGAAACATCACCAGCATGGCCACGCCCATATGCGCCACGCGCACACCGTAGCGGGTGGCGGTGAAGGCGTGGCCCAGCTCGTGCAGGGCCTTGGCAAAACCCAAGGCAATGGCAAAACCCACGGCGCCAGACCAACTGAGCTGGTCGACGAAGGTGTGGGCAAAGGTCTCCCACTGCCGGGCGGCTAAAAACAAACCCGTGCCACTGAGCAACACGATGGCCCATGCGGCCTGGGGCGTGAACAGCCAGCTGACTGCGGGCAGCAGCTGGGCCAGCCAACGCTGGGGCCGTATCAGCGGCACCCGAAAAAACAGGTAGTGATGGAACAGCCACTGGAAGGCACTGCTTTGTGCCTTGGCCGCGCGCTGGCTCAACCGTTCGACACTGGCCTGGTCGTTGGCGCGCAGCAGATCGTGCTGGCTTAAAAAATTGACCAAGCCGCCGACATCGGCCGCATCGATGTGCAAGGTGGTTTCAGCGTTGACGGATGCAATGATCTGCTCTTGCGAACCCATGTCCCAGCGCAGCAGCAGCTCAAAGTCAACCCAGCCGACACGGTAGAAGCGGTTGCTGACCGGGTCATTGACCATCCAGGCGGGTGAACCGTCGTGGTTTGCCGCAGCGGGCAGCAGGCGCAGCTCATCGCGCAACTGTGGCAGGGGCATTGCAGCCTGGGGCTGCAATACCGCCAGCGGCATTTGTATCACCGCACTCACAGCCCGGTCCATTCCCGCACGGCGGCGATAGGCCGCCTGAACACATAGTATCCCAAGCTGGCCATCTCACCCGAGACCCGGGCGGTGCCGCGCAAACCGATGCGCGGCAGCTCGGTGCCGGCATCAAAGCGCCCGCGCAAACGGTAGGCCGAGACACCGTCGGGGCTGGTCACGGCCTGGTAGCTGGTTTGTACCAGGGTGGCGGGCAGCGGGTCGAGCGGTTTGACATGCAGGAACAGGCGCAGCGGCGCGCCCGGCTCGATGTTGATGGCATCCATCGAGGGTAGCCAGACCAGCACGCCAGCATCTTGCGGGTCGGCAATTTGCATGACGCGCTCGCCGGTCTGCACGGGTCGGCCGATCCAGTCGTTAGAGTCGGCATACACCGCAATGCCGTCACGCTCGGCGCGCACCTCCACTCTGGCGGCCTGGGCTTCTACGGCGATCAGCTCGGCCTCTTTTTCTTGGACACGGCCAATGGCCGCTGCCAGCTCGCCCTTGCTTTTGAGTTCGTCAAACGCTCGCTGCTGCGCCACCAACGCCTCGGCCCGGGCAATCGACAGGCCTTTGGCGGCGACTTCCCTGCGCCCCAGCACGGCCGAGTCGTCCAGCGAGAATAGTTTGTCGCCCTTTTTAACCAGCGTGTTGGGCTGCACATGGAAGGCCCCAATCACTCCCTCTTGGGGCGCAGCTACGGCAAAGGCGTTCAAGGCCACCACTTCGGCTGGCGCCAGTGCGGAGATACGGATCGGGATGAACAGGGCGGCGATACTGGCCAGCAGTAAAAACTTGCCAAAGGTCGGTGTGAAGACTGTTTTGGCGATGCCTCGCCACAGGCCACGCTTGCGGCCCAGTGCCGCCAGGCAATAGCCGTAACTCAGATGCAAGCGGTCGAACGCGGCCAGCTCCTGGTCACTCCAGGCGGTGTCTCTGGCATACATCACCGCGCCCACACGCTGCTGATCGGGGCCGAATATTGGGGCCACCAGCAAATGGTCGGGCAGCCACTCTTCCCACGCCTCGGCTACATCAGGGGTAGCCGTTGAAAAATCCAGTCGATGGCCGCCGGGCTCGGCCGGAAAGGTTTGTGCAAAGCGGCTCAGCCAGATGGCGTAGGGCGAGTCTTCGGCGACGGCGGCCAGCCCAGAGGCGGTGTTTAAAACCAGTTTTGTGCCAGTGCCGCCCGCAAAAAATGCCGCTTGCCGGTAAGCCGCCAAACCCACGGCCTCGTTGGTTATGGTGAAACCCAAGGTCGCCAAATTGGTAGCCGCAAAGGCGCGTTGCTCCACATGCAACAAGGCCGCCAGCAGGTGCGGCTCTAGCGCCATAGGTTCACTTTGCATGGACGGCCCGGTTACTTTTTGGCCGTTGCAAAATTTGCTGTGCCACTCATGCCCGCCAACAGATCAGGAAACGTGCCCACAAAACCTGCCTCGATCTCGATGGTCTGGCTCACCGGGTCTACCCGGCTATTGACGGCGGACACCCTGGCTTTGTAGGTTTTACCGGTCTCGTCGATGGCAACATCAAATACCGAGCCTACCGTGATTTGCCCCAGACGCTTGGACGGGGCGTTGATCTTGAGCTTAAGCGGCGCACTCATCACCAGATCCAGCATGGCCTGCCCGGGGGTTACGCTCATGTGGTTTTTGATATGCAGCTTGGCCACGCGTCCGGCCCACGGCGCGACCACCGTGCACTGCTGTACCTGGGCTTTGGACAATGCGATTTGGGCCCTGAATTTGGCTACGGCACTGGCTGCCATCGCCACTTCCACATCGCTGGCCTGGTCAAGGCCCTTCATACGGATTTTGGCCTCGTGCTGTTCGGTGGCGCCGTCCAGCTCAGCCTTGGCCATGTCAAGCCGCGCCACTGGCTCGGAGCAGTCAAAGCTAACCAAGGTTTGGCCACGCGCAAAGCTCGCACCCAAGGAGGCATTCAAGGCCTGTACCTTGGCAGCCACCGGGCTGGCCAAGGTGGTCTCGCCGCCCGGCGTGAGCAGCACACGCACCAGCTCGGGGGGGGGCGCACTGCCACTTGCACTACCTGGTAACTCCACTGGCTTGCTTGGCACGGATGGTTCAACAAGGGGTGCGATGGGTGTAGCCACCAACCCAGACGCAGACGCACGCGCCGGTGTAGCGGGTTTGGGCGCAGCGGTTTGGGCCCATATGCTCGCGCTGCCAAACAGACAGAGCATGCTGCCCGCGATCAGGCGAGGGTAGGTCATTTAGCCACCTCGGGCATTGCCACCAGCCAACTGCGGATTTGCGGCAATGTGGCGGTTGTTGCTGCCACCAAAGCAGCTTCGTACACAGACTGGCGGGCATGGTTTGGGGCTGCGGTGGCGTAGTCTGCTTTGCCCATCGTCTGGCCCTTGCGGTCTACTACATCGATAGACCAGTTGATTTTGT
The DNA here is from genome assembly GCA_043766985.1 of Polaromonas sp. Classification (GTDB taxonomy): domain Bacteria; phylum Pseudomonadota; class Gammaproteobacteria; order Burkholderiales; family Burkholderiaceae_C; genus JAAFIP01. The sequence goes on along the minus strand of JAYUHM010000215.1, from coordinate 3,356 downwards.
CGAGCGTGCCATTGGTTTCAGTTTTCAGGCTAAAGGTCATCGGGGTGCCTTCCGCAGCATCGACTACCACTTGGTTGCGCGTGAGCAGCTCGGAGAGTTGGGCCTTCATGCGGACCTGGGATACCGGGTCGCTCACCCCTGCCAAGCGGATCGACACCGTGGGGCTATAGCCAAACAGGTTGGATGTCATCTTGAAGGCATCTTTTTGAACCGCACCCAAATGGGCGCGTACCCGTTCGGTCAGCACCGGCAGCTCGTTACCTTCAAAGTCATCAGGCAAGGGGTCAAAACCTAGTGTGTTTTGCAAGCGGCCAAAGGCTATTTGGGCACTGGCATAAGCGTTCATGCGTTGGTAGTTGCCCAATACCGCTCTGGCTTGTACGCGAATGAGCTCCAGCTCACTGTCCAGTTTGGCCGTAACGGATGCCTGCATGTAGTCGGCCATCCGCTTGTCCACCTGGGCGGCAGTGTCTGCTAGCTTGAAGTCTTCCACTGCCAGACGGTAACGCTCGGAGGCGACACGTAGCTGGGTCAAAACCGCCATGGACAGCGCCATACGGCGGGTCTCGTCGGTCTTGGTTTGCGCCTCTTGGGTTTTGCCTAGTGTGGGCAATGAAAGAAGGCGCATCAGGTTCCACGACAAGCGCACACCGCCTTGCGACCAACTGTTGCTGTTGGCGTACTTGTTGCTATCGTATTGCAATGCGGTATCAAAGCTAATGCCCGGCAACATGCCCAACAATTGCTTGCGGGTTTCGTCAGCCGAAACGCGCTTTTTAAAATCTTCTTCGCGCAGTTCTGGGCGTTGCAACAAAGCCAGCTCTTCCAGTTTGCGGATGTCCATCGGCGCATCAACCAGCTTGGTCTCGGTGGTTTCTGCCAGGGTGAAGGTGCCGCCAGGCTCGACGTTCATCATGGCGGCCAGTTCGGCCTTGGCCACGTCCAAATCTTGTCTGCGCTGGTTCAGTAGTGTGGTGGCATCCAGCAACGCCCGCTGGTAGTTAAGTGCCAGTAATGGGGGAATGACTTTTTGTATCTCCGCCTCGCGCGAACGCGCCATGGCCAAGCCAGCGCGTTCGGTGATTTGGCGCGCCTGCTCAGACAATCGCTGGGCGCCCAGTGCCCGCCAAAACGAGGAGCGCACGTCTTGCACGATGTTCTGCACTACCTTGCGGCGGCGCTCTTCGGCAATCAAAAACTGGTTGGCCTGCTGGCGCGCACGGTAGTACGAGACACCAAAATCCAGCGCGTTCCAGGAAAACTCGGCACCCGCTAAAGAACGCCGGCGCTCGTCGGTAGAGCTGGGGCTAAGGGTGCTTTCTACACCCGACAGCAAATTGATATTGCTGTCACTGGCAATATAGTTGCTGCGTGTACGGTACCCCGCGCTGGCAACCATGCTGGGCAACATGTCGTAGTTGGTGTAATCAGCAATACCCAGAGCTACGGCGGCCTCCATCTTTTTAAGGCGGTAGTCCAGGTTGTATTTAAGGGAGCGGGCTATCGCCTCTTCTAAAGAGATGGCGCTCGCAATAGGGGCTTGGCCGACGTACATCTGCGCGGTATCGGACTTGACCCGCTCGCGCACCTCTGCCTGCGTTGCCAACTGCGGCTTGACGGCGCAGCCGGCCAGCACCAGTCCCAGAGCCAGCACGCCTAAGCGGCTAGCATGTTGTGTCACCGGGGTGGTTTTAAGGTTTGCAAAATGTGTCATGGTCATGGTTCCTGTGCTGCCAGTTTGGGCTGAGCTTGAAAGTCGGGTTTTTGGAATGAGAGGTAGGTTTGTTTGCATGTCATACCTGCCTATCTTGTGCAAGCAATGGGTCTGCACGCCGTGGTTTAAACTCGGCCGCTCTATGCCTGATTTGGCTGCTAAAGCCGCTGGCTGCGCGTCTTGTAGATGCCGCCAGCTTTTCAGTGTGCGGCTCTGTGATTATGCGTTCCGTGGCCTCAGATGGCCTTATCTCAAGTGCAACCGGTTGCACAACCCTAGCGTCGGATGATGTCGCATTGGCTGTGCTTTCGCTGGCCAATGCACTGGCAACGGGCAGCGCGTCTTTGGCAGGGCTCGGGGCACCTAGGGCAAAGGGGTCAAAGAGGGTTGATGTACCTACCAAGGCACTGTTACTGGCCACTTGCACCATCGCAGCGCGCGCCGCAGCCTCTAGTTGGCTGGTACGTACGGCATGATGAACAACCGTCAGATGGTCGTTTGACAGCGCCAGTTGATGAACCGCCTGGGTCACAAACAATGCTTGGCTTTGTGTGATCTCCAGTCCTTTGCCAGTATGTTTGCGCAGGTCGGTCAAGGCCGTCGACTCGCTTTTCGCAGTGTCTGTGACTACAAACAGGTCGTCACCGATAGCACCAGCCAGTTCTACAGCGGTTGAGCTGTCCACTTCACCGACGCGCATCCCAGGGTTGTTCGAGGCTTGCAGCAGGGTACTGTTGACGGTCTGTTGTATATGCAATCCGGCATTGGCTTTGGGAAGAATTTCGGTGGGGCTTAGTGTATTGGTTTCAATCAATTCGCCGCCCACAAGATTGCTGGTCGAAGCGAGCGGTGGTAGGCTGGTGTCCAGCGTGACTGCGACAGAGCGAGCCACGCCTAAATTACCTGCTGGGTCGGTAGCGCGCACGCTCAAGGTGTTCAAGCCTTCGCTCAGGTAGTTGCCCGCCGGGTCAATGCTCCAGGTGCCGTTCGCACTAACTACCGTCGTACCTAGTGCCGTGGTGCCATCCGCTGCAAAAAGCGTCATGGTATCGCCCGGATTGCCTGTGCCGCTGATAGCCGGGCTGGCATTGCTGGTGATGGCATCGCCCAGGGTGCCCGTGTCGCCCGGTGGGCTGGCGCTCAGGCCTGCACTCAACGCGAGCGGAGCGGTGGTGTCCACCTTGGCGGAATCGCTGGCGCTGGTGGCACCCACGTTGCCGGCCAGATCGGTCAGCGTTGCCGTGACCGTCAAGGTGTTGCCATCGCTTGGGCTGCTAAAGCTGGTGGCAACCGTGCCTGCCGTGATGTCGGCGGCGCTCAGTACAAAGCTGGTGATCGTTGTGCCATCGGTCACGCGCAGCGTGTCGCCCGCTTTGGCGTCCGTAGCCAGGGTGACCAGCACATTGACCGGGCCGAGCAGTTCAGCCGTGCTGAGCAGGCCATCGTTGTTGATATCTTCGCTGATGGCGATGCTGGGAGCCACGGTGCGCAGCGTGTCGACAGCGTAGTTGTTCGACTCGGTGCTCAGCAAGCCGGTGTTGCCAGCCGCGTCGAGTACGCCGGTGTTGTCCAGCACGATCAGGTTGCTGGCGACGGTGGTGTCGATGCTCGGCGTGAAGCTGGCCGTCCAGGTGGTGCCGCC
>JAYUHM010000214.1:0-3706 GCA_043766985.1 Polaromonas sp. | reverse complement strand
GCACAAACAAAAAAACCCAGCGCGCTAAAAACGGACACTGGGTTTGCGTCTTTAGCGGAATTTATAACGCGCCCGCAAGCTGGTGCAAATCGGCGCAGATGACAGTATAGGGGATAAGAGCGCGCTCGTGTGGGAAGCTTGGCTGCTTTTGTACCGGATCAGGTCGGCGGCGCACTTACTTTTGTTTTGTACTGGACCAGGTCGGCGGCGCACTTAGCTCCGCGGCTGTCCTCCGTGTCGGCCTTGGGCCGACTACTCCCCCTTTATGCCGCTGCGCTAAGTGCACCACCGACCTGATCTTGCGAGTGTGGTGAGCGTTTGACCGCTCGTGAAGACACCATCCCAATTGCATCGCGGGTCTTACACCGCTGCGGACCCACCCTGCTCGCTGCCTTGGTGCTTGGCTTGGACGGCGTAGCGGCATAAAGGAGGAGTTGCCGGCCATAGGCCGGCACGGGGGACAGCCGCGTAGCCGTCCAAGCCAAGCGCCAGGGTCTACATGACTAGCCCCCGACTCGCAAGTTACGCAACCACCAGCGGCTACGTCACTTAGACCGAAACACAATCTCTTTCATCCGCTGCAACTTCGGCGCAACCAAAGGCACGGTCAACATCGTGCTGGCAATCGCCATCAACAACAACGCCGTAAAGGTCTCGCTGGTGATGATGGCTTTGTCCAGCAAGATGTTGACGAAAATGATCATGATCAAAGCCTTGGTTTGCAGCAGCCAGCCGATGATGGAGGCTTCGCCCGGGGCCCACTTCAGCAGCTTGCCCGCCAGATGCACACCGGCCAGTTTTCCCACCACCGATGCCACCAGCAGCACCGCTGCAACGATGAAAACCGCCTGCCCACCCAGCGCCCAGTTGGTGCGCAAACCGGTGCTTAAAAAGAACACCGGCATTAACACCAACAGCACGTTATGGCGCAGCATGTCCATCTGCTCTTGGTTAAACCACTCGGTGTCCAGCACGGCCCCCGCAATGAACGCGCCCACCATAAAGTGAAGGCCCGACCAGTCTGCGCCCAGGCTGCACACGATCAACCACATCAGGCCTGCGTACCAGCGGTCTTTCTCGGGCAACCAGCGCATGAGCTTGCGCAGCAGATAGCTGCACACCGCAAACGCAGCCAAGAACGCCAGCTGCTTGCCGACGCGCTCCCAGTCCATCAGTATCAGCGCCAGCACGCCCCAAATGGCGATGTCGTCGATGCTGGCGTAGCGCAAGATGCGCTGGCCAATGGGCTGGCGCAGGATGTCCAGCTTTTCCATCAGCAAAATCAAAATCGGCAACGCTGTCACCGCGCAGGCCATACCCACGCCCAGTACAAACTGCCACTGCGTGGCCTTGGGGCCGATCCAGCCGGCAAAGCCCAGCATGCCGATGGCCACCAAGCTGCCCAGCAGCAGCGGCGTGCCCAGCGCCAGGCCTGCGGTGATACCGCTTTCACGCCGGTGCTCCCAGGCCTTTTTCAAATCCAGCTCGATGCCCGCAATCCAGACAAAAATCATCACGCCCCACCAGGCCACGCCGTTCAGCGCGGTGATCACCGAGGGGTTAAAAACAAAACTGTAGTAGTCGGGGAATATTTTGCCCAGAATGCCAGGGCCCAACAGCACGCCTGCAATGATCTGCACCACCACCAGCGGGGCGTAGTAGTCGGTCTTGCCCAGCCGCCAAATGAGGTAAGGCAGGGTGAAGATGATCGCCATGGCAATCAGGTAAATCTCGGTCGTAGTCATAGCTTGGTGTCGTGGCGGTGGACTGTAGCGCGCACGCTGCCGGTGTTGGGCAAAGCCCGGATTATGCCAGCGGCTTAGTTTAAATTAGGTGCCAGCAGCCGCGCCATCAGCGCCTCGGTTTCGCCGCGCCGCTGGGCCATATCACGCACCTGGTCATCGCTGATTTTGCCTACGTTGAAATAGGTGGCATCAGGGTGACTCAAGTAAAAACCGCTCACACTGGCTGCGGGGGTCATGGCCATGCTCTCGGTGATGCCCATGCCGATCTCGTCGCACTTGAGCAGCTCAAACATCGCTGCTTTGACGCTGTGGTCGGGACAGGCGGGGTAGCCGGGGGCGGGGCGGATGCCTTGGTATTTCTCGGCAATCATGTCTTCGTTGGACAGCCCTTCGTTGGCGGCATAGCCCCACAGGTCTTGGCGCACCCGTGCGTGCAAGGCTTCGGCAAAGGCCTCGGCCAGGCGGTCGGCCAGCGCCTTGAGCATGATGGCGCTGTAGTCGTCGTGGTCGTCGGTGAAGTACTTTTCCTTTTTGTCCACGCCAATACCTGCGGTGACAGCGAACAGACCGATGTAATCCTGTTTTTGCAAGCCGTTTAGGTCTTCAGCCCTTTGGAACATAGCACGAGCAGCTCCTGTTTGTGTAGCATCTAACTTGGGTGCGATGAAGTCGGCCAGGCAGCGGCTGGGGCGCATCACGCCGTCCACCGCTTGCTTTTCGGTTTGCTGGCGCATGCCATACCAGGTCATGGCCACTTGGCTGCGGGTCTCATCGGTGTAGATCTCAATGTCGTCGTCGTTCACCGTGTTGGCGGGGTAAAAGCCCAGCACGGCGTTGGCGGTGAGCCAGCGGCCCTCGACCAGGCGCTTGAGCATGCGCTGGCCGTCGGCATACACGCGCACGGCCTCGGTGCCTACCACCTCGTCTTTCAAAATCGCCGGGAAGGGGCCTGCCAAATCCCAGGTTTGGAAGAAGGGGCCCCAGTCGATGAATTTGGCCAGCTCGGCCAGGTCAAAGTTTTTGAACACGCGGCGGCCGATGAACTTGGGCACCGGCGGCGTGGTGTCAGCCCAGGCCAATGCCGCGCGCTCTTGCGGGGTGGCGTTTTTAATCGCTTCGACCAGCTCGGTATTCTTTGGCGTAGGCAGCCACTTGTTGGCGCGCGCCTTGTCCAGCGCCCACATGGGTATTTGCTTTTTGTTGGCGTGCTGGTGGCGCACCTTGACGTAGTCGGCATTGATCTCGTCGATGTATTTGGCCGCTTGGTCCGACAGCAGGCTTTGCGCCACGCTCACGCTGCGGGAGGCATCGGGCACATACACCACCGGGCCTTCATAGTGCGGCGCAATTTTGACGGCGGTATGCACCCGGCTGGTGGTGGCACCGCCGATCAGCAGCGGGATTTTGGCCATGCGGAAATGCGGGTCTTTTTGCATTTCTGCCGCCACGTATTGCATTTCTTCCAGACTGGGGGTGATCAGGCCGCTCAGGCCAATGATGTCGGCTCCCTCAATCTTGGCGCGCGCCAAAATCTCGTGGCAGGGCACCATCACGCCCATGTTCACCACTTCAAAGTTATTGCACTGCAAGACCACGGTGACGATGTTTTTGCCAATGTCGTGCACATCGCCTTTGACGGTGGCAATCACAATTTTGCCTTTGGCTTTCACGTCCATGCCGGCGGCAGCGTGCTGCCTTTTTTCTTCTTCGATATAGGGAATCAAATGCGCCACGGCCTGCTTCATCACGCGGGCGCTTTTCACCACCTGGGGCAAAAACATTTTGCCTTGGCCAAACAAGTCGCCCACGATGTTCATGCCGTCCATCAAGGGGCCTTCGATCACATGCAGCGGGCGGCCGCCTTTGGCCAGGATGATTTGGTAGACCTCTTCGGTGTCTTCCACAATAAAGTCGGTGATGCCGCGCACCAGGGCGTGGGACAGGCGCTCGTTCACGGGCAG
>JAYUHM010000213.1:0-9800 GCA_043766985.1 Polaromonas sp. | reverse complement strand
TTCCTGAACTATGTGGTGGCCAAAATCACACGCCCTTTGCCGCCATGGATACCGCCTGCGCAACTTATGGGCGCTGGGTAACTGCCGGATTTAGGTTCAGTCGTCGCACACAGCAGACCTCGACGCAGTGGCGCGCATTGCCGCAAAGTATCTGAAAGCCAACCCCGAGCGCGTGCTGTGGGGCAGTGACTGGCCGCACACCAACCGTGAGCCGGGCAAGACTGCTCACGAGGTGAGCGCCTACCGACAGGTCAGGCCCACTGAGCTGCTGAAAGGTATTCACGCCTGGTTACCTACTGCCGCATTACGCACCCAAGTCTTGGTAACCAACCCGGCAGGTTTGTACGGTTTTTAAACCTATTCAGGGCTCGCACACCCAGTCCATCCGCGCCATACCTGCGCGCGGAGCGCCCAGCTTTTCATCCAGTACGCCCATACGCAGCCGCGGGCAACCTTGCACCGTCACCGCAGCAGGGTTTGCGTCCAGTGCGCCTATTTGCGCCAGTTTGGCGGCCAATTGCGAGGGATCAACATCATTGCGCGGCACGCCTTCAGGCGGTGCCACAGCAATGGTTTTACCAAAAGCGGTGACGTAATAATAGGTGGGGTCATTGCAGTTCAAGCTAAAACGTCTGGCGGGAGCGGCCGCAGGGTCGGGGGCGTAGTCAATCGCTATGCGGACGCGCTCATTCACAATATCGACAACGGGATCAGCCGTAGGTTGGATATCTACATTCTTGCCATCGGCTTTCACATCAAACAGCCAGTTGATGCGCCCTATCTGCATCTTTAATGCGAACACAAAACGCTGCAGACGCTGCGCATCTACCTGGCCGCTGGCATCGCGCAAGAGTGCAATGGCCTGCTGTGAATGCCAGGCATCCAGCAGCAGCTCACCACGCAGGGCTTGCACGCGCCCGGCTTGCAGCTGCACCCGGGCCTTGCATTCGATGGAGCCGTGCGGGTGCGCCAGCGCGAGCAAGGGCCAGCACAACCCAGCTGCTGCCAGCAGCATGGCGTTGCGCACAGGCCCGATGCTGGCGGGTCTTTGCATCAGCGAATCGCCACCGGATTGACGATGGCCTGCACGCCGCCGGTGATGCGCGAGGCTCCCAGCACAAACATGAACTCCCAGGCCTTGTCTTTCACCAAGGGGCCGGTATTCATGTTCTCCAGAATATAGATACCATTTTTAGCCAGCAAAATTTGATGCACTTCAAACACACCGACATCTTTTTCAAACGGAATGACTTCCAGCGCCCACTGGTCTGCGCCGATGGCAATAACCTCTTTGCTGGCCAGATACAAGGCTCCCTCTTTGCCCAGCCCCGGCTCACCCCCTAAAAAGCGCTTATTGTCTTTGCCTTCCAGCGCCTGCCAGCCAGTATGGAACAACACCACATCGCCTTTTTTGATCGTAATGCCTTGCTTCGCGGCCTGCTCGTCAATTTCTTTGCGGTTAAAGGCCGTGCCCTCTTTCACCATCTCAGTTCCGTAGTAAGCCGTCATGTCCAGCACAATGCCGCGCGTCACAAAGGCTGGCAATTTTTCAATACCTAATTTTTTCAATCCGTTGGCCTGCACAAATTCGGAGTTTTTGTTGCAGTTGTAGTAAACGTTGTCCACACCAATATGACCCAAACCATCGATCTGCGATCCGGTGCCCACCCACCCCATATAAATGTCGTCGTTGTAGGTGGTTTTGGTACCGCCCAGGCTCACCCCACCCGCTTGACCGGGCTGCACTATGGTGACCCCCCAGGTGCGCGGCGCGTAAGCGGCAGTGCCGGCATTAGTTTCAAAACCCAAGGAATAGGTCTTACCCGTCTTGACAAGCTTGGCAGCTTCTGCGGCCAGTTGCGGTGTCAGCAAGTTGGCCGCACCGATCTCGTCGTTAGGCCCCCATTTGGACTTGCACCAATCGTTTTGTGCCCACGCGCTGGCGCTGCCCAGCGTGCCCATAACGGCTGCTAGCAGCCAAGGGCGTAGGGATGTGCGTAATGTCATGTCAACTCCTTGTGTGATTGAAAGTGAAACCAAAAAAACCCTGCCCAAACTATGTCGGGCAAAACCAATGTAGTCCTTGCTCCGCGAACCGCCTGTCACATGTGCACCATATCAAGGGGAAACCCTCAAAACCATATTGTTGTGATGTGTGACAGTAGAGCAGTGGTGCAAGCCCATGCCCCCGCACATCTTTTTGCGGCGCTACGCCGCGTTTTTAACCCCAGGAGCCTTTATGACCGCACCTTCCCAACCGACTCTTCCCAGTACCCTGCGCAAAGCTTGCGTGGCGGCAGCTGTCGCGCTGGCGGTGCTGCCCGCGATGGCGCAAGAGACCTTCAAAATCGGCATCGTCAGCTTCTTGTCGGGCCAGGCGGCAGAGAGTTTTGGTGTGCCCGCCATCAACGGTGCCAAGGTGCTGATTGATGCGTTCAACAAAGGCGCAGGCCCCGCACCCTACAACAAAGTAGGCTTTGGCGGCATGAAGATTGAGCCTGTGTATGTAGACGAAAACGGCGGTGCGACCAAACAGGTGCAAGAAATGCGCAACGTGTATGACCGCGAGAAAGTGGACGCCGTGGTGGGCTATGTAGGCTCGGGCGACTGCTTGGCCGTAGCGCCAGTGGCTGAGGAAATGAAAAAATTCCTCATCTTGTACGACTGCGGCACGCAACGAATTTTTGAAGAAAACAAATACGAATACGTGTTTCGCACCGCATCGCACGCGACCATGGACAACGTGGCGCTGGCGCGCTACCTGAAGGCGAAAAACGTCAAGATAGAGCGCTTTAACCTCATCAACCAGGACTACGCTTGGGGCCAGGACAGCCGTAAAGACTTCATGATCGCCATGGACCAGCTCTACAAGGGTGCCAAGCCCGACGGAGACCTGCTGCCCAAGTTTGGCGCGGGCCAGTACGGTACCGAGATCTCGGTACTGCTGACCAAGCCCGCCGATATTTTGCATTCCAGCCTATGGGGTGGCGACTTGCAAGCCTTTATCTTGCAGGCTGGTGCGCGCGGCCTATTCCAAAAACAAACCCCGGTGTTTTCTGCGGCGGACCATGTGCTGCCGGGCCTGGGCGAAAAGATGCCCAACGGTGCCATCATCGGCGCGCGCGGTGCCTACGGCCTGATGGCCCCCAAGAGTGCCTTGAATGACTGGTGGTTTAACCTCTACGAAAAGGCCAACAACGTGTACCCCGTGCAGGCCCCGTACCGTATGGCCCAGGCCTTGCTGGGCCTGAAGCTGGCAGCAGAAAAAGCCATGGCCGCTAACGGCGGCAAAAAGCCCACGCCAGAACAACTGGCCGCCGCACTCAAAGGCAGCACCTGGGAATCTCCCGCTGGCCAGATCCGCATGACCTTGGGCGAAGGTCACCAGGCTATCCAGGAAACTGCCATCGGCAAGACCCGCTGGGATGCAGGAAAAAAAATGGTGGTGTTGGACGACATCATGCGTTTTCCTGCAGAGTGCGTGAACCCGCCTGCCAATATGAAGAGTGAAGAATGGCTCAAGGCTGGGTTTCCTGGGGCTAAGTGCTAACATGGCCTAAGAAGAAAAATACCGGATGCAGAGGACGCAAAAGATACGCAAAGGACGCAAAAGAAAACCAAAAACAGTCAAAAGGATTTTGTGAATTTTGTGAATTTCCCTTTTGCGACCTCTGCATCCGGTTAAGTCCGATTTTTCTTTCCCCATTATTTTTACTCTCTCGCCAGGGCCTAATCAAGCATGAGCCTATTACTCACCATTATCCTGGACGGCATTACCTATGCGTCGTGGCTGTTCATCGTGGCACTGGGTCTTACCTTGGTGTTTGGGGTGCTCAAAATTTTAAATATCGCGCACGGCAGCTTCTACGCCGTCGGCGCCTATGCCGGTGCCAGCCTGGTGGCTTGGCTGTTGGCCATGAAGGTGTCGCCCGCTTTGACGGTGGTGGCCTTGGTGGCAGCGGCAGTCGGTGTAGCGGCCTTGCTTGCGCCGCTGGTAGAGCGTGGTTTGCTGCGCATGTTCTATGGACGGGATGAAGTGCTGCTGGTGCTGGTCACCTACGCGCTGTTTTTAGTTCTGGAAGATGTCACCAAGCTGGTCTGGGGAGTCAACCCCTATTACGTGTCAGACACCTACCAGGCCTTTGGCAACCTGCAACTGGGGGGCCTGAGCTATGTGGGTTACGACATTATTTTGGTAGCTCTGGCGGTGGTTTGCGGCATCGTTACCTGGTGGGTGCTTAACCGCACGCGCCAGGGCAAAATCGTCACTGCAGTGATCCACAGCCCCGAGATTGCATCGAGCATGGGTGTGAACGTGTCACGCATCTACACCGGCGCGTTCATGGTGGGGGTATTTTTTGCGGCGCTGGGTGGGGCACTCACTGCACCGATGATCTCGGTGCAACCGGGTCTGAGCGTGGGCGTGATCATCGTCAGCTTTGCGGTGGTCATCATTGGCGGGCTGGGCAGCATTGAAGGCGCGGCCATTGGCGCGCTGGTGGTGGGCATGGCGCGGGCTGCGTCGGTACACATCTGGCCGCCGGCCGAGCTGTTTAGCATTTATGTGGTGATGGCCGCCATCCTGGTGTTCAAGCCCGAGGGTCTGTTCCAGCGCGTGCAAGCACGCAAGATTTGAACTGCCCATGCTCAATTCACACCTGTGCTGTTTTTAGGAGTCCCGCCCTTGTCTCACCCATCTTTGCTGCGAGTGATGTTGTCATGCGCAGGCGCAATGGCCGTGCTGCTGGTCGCTGGTTTTATCGTACCCAAGTGGTTGATGTCGCTGGGCACTATTGCACTGGCCAACGGTTTGGTGTCGCTGGGTATTTTGATCATGATGCGCAGCGGCGTGGTGCCCTTTGGTCAAGGCCTGGTGTTTGCGGCAGGGGGCTATGCTGCTGCCCTGGCGTTTAATAAAATGGGCGTGACCGATGTGCTGCTGCTGTCTGCCATGGGCGGCGTGTGCGCCTTGCTGATCGCCGCGCCCTTTGCACCCATGCTGGCGCGCTACCGGGGTATCTTTTTTGCGATGCTGACACTGGCGCTGTCGATGGTGTTGTATGGCGTGCTGGTCAAGACTGAGGTGCTAGGTGGCTCAGACGGTTTTAACGTCACCCAGCCTACGCTGTTTGGCCGCAAAGCACCTGGCGGCCAAACGCAGTTGATGCTGTGGTGCGTGACCGTGGTGATCAGTTGCATCCTGGCGGCCATGGTGCGGGTGTATTGCGACTCCCGGCGCGGATTGCTGTCGATGGCGGTGCGCGAGAATGAACTGCGGGTGGAATACCTGGGCATGTCGGTGGTCAACCTGGTGGCCTGGAACTATGTGTTGGCCGCGTTCTTAGGCGGTGTGGGCGGCGCGCTGAGCGTGATGGCGCTGGGCCATATTGACCCCAATTTCAGCTACTGGACCACCTCGGGCGAGTTTGTGTTTGTGGCCATTTTGGCAGGCCACCACAGCGTAGTGGCTATTTTGGCGGGCTCGTTTTTGTTGGAGCTGGTGCGCTCATTTTCCAGCGCCTACTTTCCCAATACGTGGCAAATGGTGCTGGGTATTTTCTTGCTGTTGGTCATCCGGTTTTTGCCAGACGGTTTGGGCTCCTTGCTCAAGCGTTTGAACCTCAAGGCAGGGGCATAACATGAGTAAGCACTTGTCAACTAAATTAGACCCTGCCCAACCCGTGCTGTCCGCACGCGGCCTGCAGCGCAGCTTTGGCGCGGTGGTCGCCGCTGCCGATGTGAACATCGACATCGCCGCAGGCGAGCGCCTGTGCCTGATCGGCAGCAACGGCGCGGGCAAGACCACCTTTGTCAACATGATCACCGGCTACCTCAAGCCCAGCGCAGGCCAAATTTTACTGGGTGGTGAAGACATTACCGCCCGCTCGCCACGCGAGATCACACGCCGGGGCGTGGCCCGCTCGTTCCAAATTCCCCAGCTATGCCTCCACATGACGGTGCTGAACAATATGCTCACCGCCCTGCACTGCAACCGCGCGCACAGCCAGTTCTTCATGCCTGCGCATGATGCTGCCTCGGTAGCGCAATGCCAAGACCTGCTGGCCCAGTTCAACTTGGCAGCACACGCACAGCGCCCTGTGCTGGAGCTGCCCGGCGGCGTGCGCAAGCTGCTGGACATCGCCATGGCCCTGACTGGCCAACCGCGTCTGTTGTTGCTGGACGAGCCCACCAGTGGCGTGAGCGCAGACGAAAAATTCAGCACCATGGACACTGTGGTGCGCGCGATTGAATCGCACAGCAGCGCGGTACCCGTCACGGTGGTGTTTGTAGAACATGACATGGACATTGTGCAGCGCTACGCCACTCGCGTGGCGGCGTTCTACAGCGGGCGCGTGTTGGCCGATGGCCTGGCCAAAGACGTGCTGATCGACCCCGAAGTGCGCCGCTATGTTACTGGCTCTGCTAACCATACCAAGGAGCAGCAGGCATGATCGCGCTAACGTCGGCCAAGGTGGCTATCCAAAACGTCGAAGTGCTGCGCAACTTCTCCATCCATATCGCGCCGGGCCACATGGTCGGCCTGATTGGCCGCAACGGCGCAGGCAAAACCACGGTGATGCGCACCATCATGGGCCACCTGCCCTTGCTGGCTGGCAGCCTGCACATGGACGATACCGATCTGTCCCAAGCCGAGCCGCACGAGCGCGTGACCCACGGCATAGGCTATATGCCCGAAGACCGGGGCCTGGTGCCCGAGCTGACGGTAGAAGAAAATATTTGCCTGCCGCTGTGGGTGTCGCCCACCTTGGTGCTGAGCGAGCGGCTGGAGTTTGTCTACAGCGTGCTGCCAGAACTGCGCGAGATGCGCGAGCGCAAAGCCATGCTGCTCTCAGGTGGTCAACAAAAAATGGTGGCCCTGGCCCGCGCCTTGAGCGTGGGCACCAAACTGCTACTGCTGGATGAACCGTTTGAAGGCGTGGCCCCTGCCCTGTCGCAGCGCCTGTCCGAGGTGATAGGACAGTTGCGCGGCAGCGGCCTGTCGGTGCTCATCAGCCAGTCAGACCTTAACCATTCACGCGACCTGCTGGATGCTGAAGTGGTGATAGAGCGCGGTGCCAACACGGAAGCACCTTCAGCTTGACCTGTGCACATCAAGCGTTCATGGCAGATTCAGGGTAAGTCAGAGTGTGCTGTATCGCATTAAGGTGGCATCATCAAACTCCTACCGGAGTACCCTATGCAACGCTGGCTTATCTTGTTTGTGGCAATCGTTTCGTTGGCTTGTCCCGCCCAAGCGGCCTACCCTGAAAAGCCGATCAAAATCGTCGTCGCCTTTGCACCCGGCAGCTCCACCGACATCGTGGCGCGCTTGCTCGGTGAACAACTCTCCAGCCTGCTGGGCCAACCCGTCATCGTAGAAAACAAACCCGGCGCGGGTGGCAACATTGCCACCGTAGGTGTGATGAATGCGCAACCGGATGGCTACACATTGCTGATGCACAGTGTGGCCTATTCGGTCAACCCCACGCTGTTTGCCAACGCAGGCTACGACGCTGTAACCGACCTTCAGTCTATCGCCTTGACGGCCTTTACACCTAACCTTATTTACGTGCACCCCGACGTGAAAGCCAACAACCTGGCAGAGCTGATGGCGCTCTCGCGCACGGAAAAAATGGCCTATGCATCCTCAGGCAACGGCACCACCACGCAACTGGGTGCGGAGTGGCTGTTTCGCGGCTTTAACAAAGTGGACATCACCCATGTGCCCTTCCAGCCCGCTGCGGCCACCAACGCGGTGGTGAGCGGCCAGGTACCCATTGCATCCACCTCGATGCCGCCTGCGGTGCCGTTTGTAAAGGCGGGCAAGGTGCGGCCGATTGCCGTGACCTCGCTCAAGCGCAGCCCGGCCCTGCCCGAGGTGCCCACGGTGGCCGAGCTAGGCTACAAAGACTTCGAAGCCACCACCTGGTTTGCCCTGTTTGCACCCAGCAAAACCCCCAGCGCGGTGCTGGACATGCTTAACACCCAAGTGAACAAAGCATTGACTGCCAAGGCCTTGCAAGACCGCTTTACCACGCTGTCGTTGGAGACCACCAGCATGGACCGGCCAGCAGTGCGCCGCTACATTGAGAGTGAGGTAGGCAAGTGGAGCCGCCTGGTGAAAGAGCTCAACATCAAAGCCGAATAAACCTGTCCGTGCAACGCTCCAACGCCGCAGCCCCCTAGCGCAAGCCTATGAAAAACATCAGCCTGGACAATATCACCCCCGTTGCCGAGCGCAGCTTTGCGGGGCAACGTGATGCCCGCTCACGCGCCTTGATCGAATCACTGGTCAAGCACCTGCATGGCTTTGCCAAAGACGTGAACCTCACGCACGCCGAGTGGCGCCGCGCGCTGACCTTCATGCACAAGGTAGGCGATATCTCCAACGACAGTCGCAGTGAGTTTTCTTTGCTGTCCGATGTGTTGGGCTTGTCCAGTTTGGTAGACATGCTGGCATCCGACCCCACTGCCACCCCTGGCAGTGTGCTGGGGCCCTTTCATACCGTAGGCTCGCCATGGCTGGACAACCCAGCCAACCTGGTAGCTGCCAACACCGGCACGCGCGTGCTGCTGCGCGGGCGGGTATGCGACAGCGCAGGCCAGGCACTGCCCCAAGCCACACTGGACTTTTGGCAAAACGCCAGCAACGGCATGTACTGGCAGCTAGACCCCAGCCAGCCTCAAGACAACCTGCGCTGCCAACTGCGTATGGATGCCGATGGCCGCTTTGAGATAGCCACCATCCGCCCGGCGGCCTACCAAATCCCGATGGACGGCCCGGTATGGAACGAGCTGATGGCACCCGCAGGCCGCAGCCCTTGGCGGCCCGCCCACTTTCACCTGATCGTCGCCGCGCCAGGCTACCGCACCTTGGTCACCGAGGTGTTTGACAAGGAAGACCCTTACCTGGAAAGCGACGCAGTGTTTGGTGTGCGCGAGGCGCTGGTAGGCAGCTACCACAGCGTCACCGACCCAGCCGCTTGCGCGCGGCTGGGTATCACAGGGTCAGAGTGCTTGGTGATGTCGGTGGAATTACGATTGTCTCGGGCCGAAATGGACAGCCACTTAAGGCGTACGCCGCTTTGATTTAGGGTCCAGCGTACTGGCCATCTCGTTGGCACTCACGCCAGAGAACAAGGCAGCTGCGCGCACTTTGATCTCCAGCAGCTCCGTCGCGCTCACGGTGTATTGCCCGGTGGTTTGATTCACTTGCACCGTGAACTCGACATCTTTGCCGCCGTTTGACAGCATACCGCAGGTAAATTCGTAGTCTTCATGCTCCCACGGAAAACCGTTGGCTGCCGCACTGTAATTTTCGTACACCACCTTATGAATTTCCCCACTGGACAAATCCAACAACCCGCTAGCGGATACCACCTCGTCAGTCAGCTCATCCGAAATCACAATCGGTACTCTTAAATCCACAGCCAGTCCTTTTATAACAAAACACAAAACAAAACGCCAAACCACTGTGCGTGGTCTGGCGTTTATAAAATGGTGGAGTTGGCGGGAATTGAACCCGCGTCCGAAAACCTTTTTCCTTGCAGATCTACATGTGTAGCCCACTGATTTGTGTCTCGCCCAATGTGTCGCGCAGAGGCACGCTACACACCAGACCAGGAGCCTATTTTCTCGTCCAACGCTAAGCCACCCAGCGCCAGACCATCCGATGTAAATTAGCTTGCAGCCGAGAAGTCTTAAGTTGCCCTAAAACCCCTTTGCCCATCCCACCGGAGAGATGTTGCAAGCCTCTCAGCGATTAAGCTGCGAGTGCGAAACGTTCGTCGTTTGCAGTT
>JAYUHM010000212.1:0-9809 GCA_043766985.1 Polaromonas sp. | reverse complement strand
TAGCATAACGCCAGGTACCGCGCCCAATACAAACGTATCCGTAAATCTCGAGGGGGCACGGGGTACGCTCACAGCCGCTCAGAGCAAGGCCATCCTAGACCGGTTAAAGAGCAGCGGCGCAGACACCAACATCTTTGATCGCCATCTAGCGCTAGAGGAAGCGATGACTGGCAGTCCGCTGAACGCTGGCAATAAGGTACAGCTTCTTCTGGACGGCCCTGCCACCTACCAAGCGATGCTGTCTGCTATTGCAGGCGCCCAGGACCATGTCAATATGGAAACCTACATCATGGATGACGATGACGTAGGCCGAAACTTCGCCAAGGTATTGACAGACAAGCAAATGCAAGGTGTACAGGTCAATCTTATCCGCGACAGTGTGGGCACCTTTGGCACGCCATCAGAATTTTTTCAAGCGCTCATTGACAAAGGCATTAAGGTCGTTGAATTTAACCCGATCAACCCGTTCGTGGCTGGCAAGGAGTGGTCCCCCAATCGGCGTGACCACCGCAAGCTGTTGATCGTTGACGGTGGTAAGGCGTTTTTGGGTGGCATCAATATCAGCAGCGTCTATTCGGGTGGCTCGTCTGGTAAAGGCGCACGTCAACGTAAAGATGGCTCTTTGGCCTGGCGGGATACAGACCTGCAACTGGAAGGCCCGGTAGTAGCCGAACTACAAAAACTTTTCTTGGGAACGTGGGAAAAGCAAAAGGGCGGGCTACTACCCGAGAGGAACTACTTTCCAGTGGCTAAAAGTGCGGGTCAAACGGTGGTGCGCGCTATAGGAAGCACGCCAGACGAACCCTATAGCCAGATTTACGCGGCACTGCTGTCCGCCATTGGCAACGCTGAGACCAGCGTGTACCTGACCAACGCATACTTCGCGCCAGACCCTCAGTTACTGGCCGCACTGAAGGCGGCCGTTGGCCGTGGTGTGGATGTAAAACTGATCCTGCCCAGCCAAACTGATTCATGGTTGGTGTTTCACGCTGGGCGAGGCTATTACACCAGCCTGTTGAAGTCAGGGATAAAGATTTTCCAGCTTCGCGGCGCCATCTTGCATTCCAAAACCGCGCTGATTGATGGCGTGTGGGCTACTGTTGGTTCAACCAATCTTGATTGGCGCAGCTTTCTGCATAACCAGGAGCTGGATGCCGTGGTGCTGGGTGCAGAGTTTGGAGGCCAGGTGCAAGCCATGTTTGACAGAGACCTGGCGCAATCTGATGAGATACTGCTAGCGCAATGGCAGCGCCGTACTTTAGACTTGCGCTTTAAAGAGTTTTTCGCACGTATTTGGGAATATTGGCTTTGAGAAAACCATGATGAAATTTGTAGCTGCTTACCTCACTACCGCCGTAGTGATGATCGCCATTGACCTGGTTTGGTTGGGCGTCATAGCCAAACCTTTGTACCAACAGGGTATTGGTCATTTAATGACAGACCAACCCAATATACTGGCCGCTGTAGCCTTCTACGCTCTCTTCCCCGTGGGTTTGATGGTATTTGCCATCACACCGCAAACGGCTATGCAGGGTTGGCAACAATCCGCATGGTTAGGTGCCTTGTTTGGGTTTTTTGCATATGCAACCTACGATTTAACCAATCTGGCGACGCTTAAAAACTACCCACTAAGCTTGGCCCTGATCGACATGTTCTGGGGCACGTTGGTCAGTGCCACTGCAGCCACTGCGGGTAAGCTGGTTTTTAATAGATTTCTAAATACCTAGCAGCGCTTTGGTGAAGAGGTAGAACGGGTGAATGGCACCACGCATTGTGCTGCCATTGGCTCGGCCATACCATGGGCTCTGGCACAACCCAACGGTCGAAATCTGCCGCAGCAACGCCGACTTGACTCAGCGCTGACTTACTTAGGCTGCAACCGCTGGCATGGGGATGCATGGCGATATGCGCCGTGCAGCAGCGTCAGACTGTCCAGTACGTCATAGGCGATCAAGGGCTTGTACACATTCAACTCGAAGTGGCCCTGGCGGGCCGCAATGCCGATGGCGACATCGTACCCCATCACTTGGGCGCACTGTAAAGAATGACCAGTGGCTGGTGGACGGCCATGGCTGCGAACAGGTTCAGCGCGACGACGAAGGGCTCCCCGAGCCGCTCGGCCAGCACCTGCGCCACGCGCTGGCCAAACTCCTGCCCCAGTGCGACAGGCGTGGCGTCTCGCAGGTGGGTGCGGCCAATCTTGATCGTGCCGGCAAACTCCACTGACTTTGCCGCCAGCACCACGGCCACATGCATGGCGGTTGGGAACACGTCGCTGGACGACTGGCCTCGGTTCACGCCGCCATTTGGGTGGACTTTTCGGCCATCGTTCGCATGCGGTGCGGGTCATGGCGCGTGGAACCGGCCGGAGCAGTGTCGATTGTGGGCGGCAACGCGACACCGGCCTGTGCGTTTTCGAACAGTGCCGACACGGGTGTACGACCGCGCGTGCGGCCTGCGATGTTGCAAGCACCAATGCATGACTGTGCGCTGCCGCACAGACGCAAGAACCGTCGCGGACTTACGATATCGCACCATCTATCGGCGCAGGTCTCGGGCTTGCCGCGTCGTCAAGTCATTCAGGAGAACTACATGCTGCCATCCGCCACGTTACTGCCTAGCGCTACAACGGTCGACGAAGACCTTGCGGAGCAGGCCCGCCCCGGCCACGGCATTCCGTCACAGGACCCGAGTGCCGCGGCTCAGATGGCGCTGGCACCCGACGAAGCTGCGCGTGAGGCCAACTCAGCGCTGACCGGCGGCGGCCTGTTGGCTGGCGTTGCCGCGGGGGCGGCTGTCGGCGTGATGGTGGCTGGCCCCGTGGGTGTGGTGGTTGGCGCGGCGCTTGGTGCCGTTTCTGGCGGACTGGGTGGCGCGGCTGTGGGAACCATGCTGAACCAGGAGACTGCGAGCATGGCTGGCGCAGCGCCAGTCGTCGCTGTGCGACTGCACATCGAGGACAGCGGTGGCCGCGGCCGCCCGGTGGTGTTGATCCATGGCTGGCCGCTGTCGGCCCAGGCCTGGGAGCCGCAGGTGTCGGCCCTGCGTGGAGCTGGCTACCGCGTGGTGGCCTATGACCGCAGGGGCTTCGGCCGCTCGGAAAAGCCAGAATCAGGCTACAGCTATGACGTGCTGGCCGAAGACCTGCAACGCGTGCTGGACCAATGCGCACTGCAGGACGTGACGCTGGTGGGTTTTTCGATGGGCGGGGGCGAGGTGGCGCGCTACGTCACGCGGTACGGCGAATCGCGGCTGCGCAGCGTGGTGTTTGCCGCTGCTGTGCCGCCCTATCTGATGAAGACGACGGACAATCCCGAAGGGCCGCTCACGCCAGAGAAGGCGCAACAAAAGAAGATCGCCTTCGAGCAAGACCGTGCTGCCTACTTCGACGAATTCACCATGAACTTTTTCTCGGCCCACGGTGCGCTGTTGGTCACTGAGGCACAGCGAAGCGCGGCAATTGCCCTGTGCCAGCAGTCGGCGCAGCATGCGGCGCTGGCGTGCATGGACGCGTTTGCCACCACAGACTTTCGGGAAGACCTGAAAAAGGTGACAGTGCCCACCTTGGTGATCCACGGCGACGCAGACGCTATCGTGCCCATCGAAGGCTCGGGCCAGCGCACCCACCGCGCCATCACGCACAGCAAGCTGGTAACCGTCAACGGTGCGCCACACGGGCTGAACCTTTCCCACGCGACAGCGTTTAACGACGCGTTGCTGGCCTTCCTTCAGGCCTGAACAGCAAGCGCGGCTCGGCGCTGCGAATGGATCGGATGCGTCGTATTGCCCCCGCTCTGTGCGCTAGCGCACAGAAAAGTCTTTCGATACTGAAGATGATCTGGGTTGCGGCCTGCTGGTGTTGACCGTGATTTTCAATCAACTGGGTAAATTAAGGAATTTTGTGATGAGCCATCATATGGATCCAAACGCCAAAGACTGCATCGACACATGCAACCTTTGCGCTACTGAGTGCGGCAGCTGTTTTTCGCACATGGTCGGTAAGGAAAGCGACAATGCCTGTCCGTCATGTTGTATTGAATGTGCGGCGATTTGCCGTCTGTGCGCCGATGCTGTCGCCCGCAACAGCCCGTTTGCCAAACAACTTTGCAAGCTGTGCGCGGACATTTGCGAGTGGTGCGCAAAAGAGTGTGGCGCACACGACATGGACCACTGCAAGCGCTGCGCCGAAGCTTGTCGTCTTTGCGCCGCAGCATGCCGCAAAATGGTCTCGTAATTGCAACGCCGGCGACCGCGCCAGCCGTGCCCACAAGCCCCCCAGCAAAGGCGGGTGCGCCCGCGCCTGCACGGCCCGCAAAGGACGAAAGAAAGCCTCCCACTCGCAGCCTGCGCAGCTGGCTGCTGATCGCTCTGGGCGTGGTGCTGGTGCTGGCCGCAGCGCTGTATTTGCTGCGCAATGTGTTGCTGGGTACACCCACCCCGGTGTTTGCCGCTACCACCGGGCAGCTGGTGCAAACCGTGGTGGCCAGCGGCCGTGTGGTCTCACCGCAGCGGGTCACGGTGGCGCTGCAAGGTTCGGGCCGGGTACTGCGGATCGCCGTGTCCGAGGGCCAAACCGTTGAGCGGGGGCAGCTGCTGATAGAGCTGGACAACAGCGACGCCCGCGCCAGCCTGGCCCAAGCCCGCGGCGCAACGGCGCAAGCCCAGGCCCGCGTGCGGCAATTGCGCGAGCTGAGCCAGCCTGTCGCGGCGCAAGCGCTGGCGCAGGCCCAGGCCACGGCGCTGCAAGCGCGCAAGGTGCTGGTGCGCGACCGGGAGCTGGTGGCGCAGGGCTTTATCAGCCAGGCCGCGCTGGACGACGCGCAGCGCGCGGTGGCTGTGGCCGACAGCCAGGTGGCCAGCGCCCAGGCCCAGGCCACCAGCAATACCCAAAGCGGCAGCGACGCCGCGCTGGCCCAAGCCGCGCTGGCCCAGGCGGTGGCGGGGCAGCAACTGGCCAGCGTTAAGTTGGCGCAGGGGCAGGTGCTGGCACCCAGCAGCGGCGTGTTGATCTCGCGCGATGTGGAGGTGGGCGACATCGTGCAACCCGGCAAGGCGCTGATGGTGTTAGCCGCCGCCGGGCAGACCCAGGTACTGGTGCAGATTGACGAAAAAAATCTGTCAAAAATCGCACTAGGGCAAAAGGCATTGGGCTCGGCTGACGCTTTTGCCAGCCAGCGTTTTGATGCGGTGGTGTCTTACATCAACCCCGGCGTGGACGCTGCGCGCGGCTCGGTGGAGGTGAAGCTGAACGTGACCCAGCCGCCTGCGTATTTGCGCCAGGACATGACGGTATCCATCGACATTGAAACCGCCCGGCGCACGGCCACCGTGGTGGTGCCTACCAGCACCCTGGAAGACGCTGCCACCGACCAGCCGTGGGTGCTGGTGGTGCGGGGCAAACGCGCCGTCAAGCAGTTCGTCACGCTGGGCCTGCGCGGTGACACGCGGGTAGAGGTGCTCACCGGTATTGCGGCGGGCGAAGGCGTGGTGCCAGTGTCTAAAACCGGCGTGAAAGCGGGCCAGCGCGTGCGCGCCACCGTGTCGCCTGAGCCGCCAAAGGCGCAGGCCAAAGCCTCTGCTGGTCCACCGATGCGTTAAAGCCATGAATCCGCTACTGCCATTCGAGTGGGTGCTGGCCACACGGTTTTTACGTGAAGGCTTGCTTCAAACCCTTTTTATTGTTTTAGGCGTGGCATTGGGTGTGTCGGTAATTGTCTTCATGTCGGCCCTGCTGACTGGCTTGCAGGGTAGCATCTTCAAGACGCTGCTGGACTACCAGGCGCAAATCGTCATCAAGTCGCCCGACGAAGCGCCGCGCAGCTTGCGACAAGAGCCGGGTACCGAAATTGCAGCGCGGGTGCAGCCACGCGCCCAGCGCGAGCGATCCCTGGACCAGTGGCAAAAGGTGCGCGAGACGACACTGGCCATCCCCGGGGTATTGGTGGTGACCCCCGTGGTCGAGGGATCAGCATTTATCGTCCGCGGCGATGCCAACATCGGCGTGGGGGTGCGCGGTATCGAGCCGGAAAGCTATTTGCGGCTGATTGCCCTGAAAGAAAAAATCATTTCCGGCAGTGCCGAGCTGAACAGCACCGACGTGCTGATTGGCCGCGACTTGGCCGAGGACTTGGGCCTGACCATTGGCGACAAGCTGACTTTGAAAGCCGCCTTGGGCACCTCCGCTGTGTTGTTTGTGTCGGGCATTTTTGACTTTGGCAACCAGGGTCAGAACTCCGGTGCGGTCTATGTGCCGCTGCGCACTGCGCAAAGCCTGCTGGCTTTGCCCGGCGGCGTGACCCGTTTGTGGGTCAAAGTGGCGGTACCTTTTGAGGCTGAAACCACTGCGAGGCAAATCGAGGCGCAACCGGGCATCAAGGTTGAAAGCTGGATTGAAACCAATGCGGAGTTCTTCAAAGCGTTGTCTGGCCAAACCATGTCTTTTTTTGTGATTCGTCTGTTTGTCGGCTTGACGGCTGCGCTGGGCATTGCCAGCGTGCTGGTGGTGTCGGTGGTGCAAAAGTCCAAGGAGATTGGTATCTTGCGCGCCACTGGCACAACGCGTGGCCAAATACTCGGTGTGTTTCTATTGCAAGGCGCTATCTTGGGTTTGCTGGGCTCGCTGTTTGGCTCGCTCATGGGTTGGCTTTTTCTGGTAGCCTGGCGCGGCTTTGCCGTCAATGACGACGGTGTGCCGTTTTTCGTGTTGGAAGCTGGGCCAAGCCTGTACCTGGTCGTGGCCGCGGGTGCCACACTGGTAGGCACATTGTCTGCCTTGTTCCCGGCCCAGCGCGCGGCGCGGCTGGACCCGGCGGTGGCCATTCGTGGCTGACACGCCAGACCCGTCAGCAACTGATGCCACTTTGCGGCTGGAGGGCATTCGCAAATCGTACGGTACAGGCACGGCGCATGAGACTGAGGTGCTGCACGGTATCGATTTAAGCTTGGCGCGCGGTGAATTTGCGGCGCTGATAGGGCCATCGGGCTCAGGCAAAAGTACGCTGCTCAACATCATTGGCCTGCTGGACAAACCCAGCTCAGGCAAACTTTTTTTAACCGGGCAAGAGGCTGAAAATTTGCCCGACAAAGCACTTACGCGGCTGCGCGGCGACGCGATTGGTTTTGTGTTTCAGTTTCACAACCTGTTGCCTGCTTTTACCGCCGTTGAAAACGTCATGCTGCCCCTGCTGGCCGCACGCGGCAAACCTGACGCCGAAATGCGCACGCGGGCTGAAGAGCTGATCGACAAGGTAGGTTTGAAGCCTTGGGGTCAGCACCTTGCCAATGACTTATCCGGTGGACAGCAGCAGCGCGTGGCGATTGCCCGGGCGTTGGTGATGCAACCCGCGCTGGTGCTGGCCGATGAACCCACCGGCAACCTGGACACGCAATCGGCAGACACCATTTTTGACTTGATGCGCAACGTCAGCCAAACCAGCGGCACAACTTTTTTAATTGTCACGCACGACCCGCGCCTGGCCCAACGCTGCGACCGCATCATTGAGCTGGTCGATGGGCGGATTCAAACCGACAAACCCAATGCCGCCACGCATACCGGCCAGGGCAACGCAGAAGATGCGCCCATACCTGCATGAACACGAAACGCAGTGGTGGATTGCGCAGCACCATGGCTAAGTGCCTTAGCGCACAGACGGTGGTGCAGGTGACGAGCAAACTTAGCCGGCATTGAATAACTTGAAAATTAGCGGTGAAAGGGTTTGTACAAGCCGTGCTGGGGTAACTTTTTTTACAACTTTGATACGGCCTCTACCACCTTGGCGGCTATTGCGCCCATGCTGCTGTCCCGTGTGGGCGTGATGGACTGGAAAGCATCGCAAGGCGGCTTTCCCTGGGGCACGGTGGTGCTGTTTGCCATCGGCATCAGCGTGGGCACCGCCTTGCTGCGCACCGGTGCTTCGCCTTGGCTGGCCAACGTCATCGTGCAAAATCTGGGCCTGCAAAGTGCCAGCGCATTTGTGATCTTGATGCTGCTGTCGCTGTTCCTGATCGTGATTCACCTGCCGGTCAACGCGCCGCAGAACATGATTGCCTACGGCACCGACACGTTTGACGCCAAAGACTTTATCCGCACCGGTCTGGTCATCACGGCGGCGGCTATGGCGCTGCTGGTTATTTTTGCGCTTACTTACTGGCCGTGGATGGGGTACATGACCAGGGTGGCCTGAGCGCTGTTGTTTTAAATGGTACCTTCGTGCGCTGGCGCACAGTCAAGCACGGCCCAGCGGTGAATGATGGGGGGTTAGAGAAGCAAGGCTTTTTAAACCACCTTTGAACGGATGACACCACCATGACCCACACCACGCACAGCGCCCGAATCATCGGGCCGATTCCCTACGCCAAGGGCGGCGGGGAAACCGGCACTATTCCCATAGGCCCTTGCTTGATCGAGCAGGTTGACGGCCACTCGTTTGACATTGTCTGGGGCGCGCGCGGGCAAAGCTGCGCTGCGTTACGGGTTGAAGACATCAAGGCTGCGGCGGATGTCGGCAATCTTGTACTCCTGGACTAGCCTCGGGGCAAGCTCCGCTGCTACTGTTTTAGTCACGCACCTCAAACAACCATACCGCTGCCATGTCTACATCTTCCGACACCATGCTTTTCTCCCCCTTTAAAGCTGGCGATTTGCAGCTTGCCAACCGGATCGTCATGGCACCCCTCACGCGCAACCGCGCGCCGGATGCCATACCCACGTCGCTCATGGCTGAGTATTACACGCAGCGCGCCAGCGCCGGTTTACTGATCACCGAGGCTACTGCCATCACCCAGCAAGGGCAGGGCTATTCCGACGTGCCAGGCCTGTACGGCACCGAGCAGCTGGATGGCTGGAAACGCGTGGTCGACGCGGTTCATGCGGCACATGGCAAGATCGTGGTGCAGCTCTGGCATGTGGGGCGTGTGTCGCACACGAACTTGCAGCCAGACGGTGGCCAGCCGGTTGCACCGTCGGCGATTACGGCCAATACCAAAACGGTGTTAATCAGGGACGGTGTGCCTACATTTGTGCCCACCTCTGCACCCAGAGAGTTGCAGGAACAAGAGCTGCCTGGCATCGTCCACGCCTTCCAGGCCGCAGCGCGCAACGCAGTAGAGACGGTGGGGTTTGACGGGGTTGAAATCCACGGGGCCAATGGCTATCTGTTAGACCAGTTTCTCAAAGATGGCTCTAACCATCGCACCGACGACTACGGCGGCAGTATTGAAAACCGCGCCCGCTTTCTGCTGGAGGTGGTGCGCGCGGTGACCAGTGCCGTGGGCGGCGGGCGAACCGGCATCCGCCTGGCACCCGTCACCACGGCCAACGACGCGTATGACAGCGCACCGCAACCGCTGTTCGAATATGTCTTGACGCAGTTGGCCTCACTCCACTTGGCCTATGTCCACATCATTGAAGGCGCAACGGGCGGCCCGCGTGTGCTGCCTGATCGACCGTTTGATTACATTGCCCTGAACTCTGCCTACGTGCGCGCGGGGGGTAAAGGTGCGTGGATGGTTAACAACGGGCTTGACAAGGCGCTGGCTGTAGAGGCGCTGCACAGCGGCGCAGACCTGGTGGCCTTTGGCCGCCCCTACATTGCCAACCCCGACCTGGTGGCACGCCTGCGTCAGGGCGGTCCTTACAACGAGGGTGACCGCAGCACCTACTACGGAGGCGGTGCAAAGGGCTACACAGATTACCCCATGCTTTTAAAAGTGCAGCAAGCTGTTTAAGTGTCGCTGGGGCTAAGGTTGCTCTAATTTGACTTCACCCACCGCACAATACCAGCGCTGCACATCGCCAACGCCAAGGCTTC
>JAYUHM010000211.1:0-3717 GCA_043766985.1 Polaromonas sp. | reverse complement strand
AGCAAACTGGTATTCGGGGATGCCCTTCTCCATGCAGACTTGGGGCGTGATGCCAGTGATCAAACAAGCTTCTGGTTCGGGCAAAAAGTCATCCGCAGGCTGACAATACAGCATGATTGGCGTGCCAATTTCCTTCAGCTCGGCATCGGTGCGAATTGCCGCAAACTGCGCAGGCCGATCCCGGCGTACGTTGGCACCGAAGGTTTCGTAGTCGTGCCAGAGGAAGGTGTGATGGGGCGTGGTCGAGTTCATGCAGGAATGTTAACGCCGCCTCGCAGCCCTGACCCCCGCCAACTCCGCCACCACGCCCAGCACCTTGTGCAGCCGCCCTGAGTCAGCCACTTCAATCGTGAAGGTCATCCAAGCCGTGCCCTTGATAGATTGCGTCTGCACGCCGATCACGTTCATTTTTTCTTTGGTGAACACCTCGGAGATGTCACGCAGCAGGCCCTGGCGGTCGGTGGCTTCGACGCTGACATCCACGGGATAGACCGCAGCGGCATCAGCGCCTGCGATGCCCCAAGCGACCTCAATGACCCGCTCGCCATTCTTGGCGATCATTTCGCGCAGATTTGAGCAATCCGCGCGGTGCACGCTGACGCCTTTGCCGCGCGTGACGAAGCCGCAAATGGCATCGGGCGGTGCGGGTTTACAGCACTTGGCAAGCTGTGTCATCAGCGAATCAACCCCCACCACCAGCAGACCGCCTTTCGCTGAGGGATCGAGGTTCTTCGCTTTTCTGAGCAGGGGCACATCGCCCTGCGGCGCTTCGGGCTCTGGTGGACGCAACACCGTCTCGATTTGCCGCAGAGAGAACTCGTCTTTGCCCACCACTTCAAACAATTCGTCAGCTGCGTCAAACCCCAATTGCGTGGCCAGATCGTCCAGCTTCATTGCGGTTTTGCCTTCACGCTGTAGCAGCTTTTCGACCGCTTCGCGGCCCTTGGCAATCGTCTCGTGCGTGGCCAACGCGTTGAACCAAGCACGCACTTTAGCGCGGGCACGGTGGCTGGTGAGGTAGCCCAGCTCAGCGTTGAGCCAGTCCCGCGAGGGGCCGCCTTCCTTGGCAACGGTGACCTCGACGGTCTGGCCGTTTTTGAGCGCCGTGTTCAGCGGCACCATGGCCCCATCCACTTTCGCACCTCGACAGCGATGGCCCAGGTTGGTGTGCACGCTGTAGGCAAAATCAACCGCAGTGGCACCTTGAGGCAGCTCGACGATGGCAGCTTCTGGCGTGAGCACGTAAATGCGGTCGTCAAACGCGGCACCTCCGTGACCTTCCATAGGCGCGCCCGACAAGTCGCGCTCCCAAGCGAGTAACTGACGCAGCACGGCAATCTTGGCGTCGTATTCACCGCTGGCTGACACGCCCGCGTAGCCCTTCACACCCGCCTCTTTGTACGCCCAGTGTGCTGCCACGCCGTGCTCGGCATGGTCATGCATGGCCTGCGTGCGAATTTGAATTTCAAGCGGCTTGCCAGAATCGTCACGCACCACGGTGTGCAGCGACTGGTAGCCGTTAGATTTGGGTTTGGCAATGTAGTCGTCAAACTCTCCATCAATAGGCTCAAACTGTGCATGAACAAAGCTGAGCGCCGCGTAGCAACCGGGCACATCAGCGGCAATGACGCGCAGCGCACGAATGTCAAACACCTGGTCAAACGCCAGTGCTTTGCCGCGCATTTTTTTAACAATGCTGTAGATGTGTTTCGGCCGGCCATACACCAGTGCCGCCACGCCGCCCTGGTTCAGCTTTTGTTCGAGCTTTGCCCGCAGCACTTCCATAAACTGCTCGCGCTCGGCACGTTTTTCATCGAGCAGCTGTGCGGTTTTTTTATAAGTTTCGGGTTCCAGAAAACGAAAGGCGAGGTCTTCCATTTCCCATTTAATTTGCCAAATTCCCAGTCGATTAGCCAGCGGCGCAAATACGTGCAGCGACTCATTAGCCAGCGCATAGGGCGCGTTTATTTTGTTGGCGGCAAAGTAGCGCAGCTTTTGCAAACGCGATGCCAAGCGCAACATGACCACGCGCAAATCGCGCGAAAACGCCAGCAGCATTTTGCGAACGTTTTCGGTTTGCGCAGCAGCGTCATCGGCCAGCTGCGCTTTGCTGCCCGCGCCTCTGGCCTGGCGCTGCACGTTGGCGAGCTTGGTGGTCTCCAGCGCCAGCGCGGCGTAGTTGGCTCCAAAAGCTTTGGTGATTACCTCTTGCGGCTTGGTCAAGTGTTGGCACGCGTGCACCAAGTAAATGGCGGTTTGCAGCGCTGCTGAGCCGCCAATCGACTTCAAAATAGCCACTACTGCGTCAGCATGGGCCAGCGTGTTTTCGCCGGTGTCGAGCGACTCGTAGGCAATCAATGGCTCGGCAAATGCGCGTGCCCGCACCAGGTCTTGGGCCATGCCCGCGGCATCGTCGGCGGTAGCCGCCACGATGGGGGCCGCAGCGCTTTCCAACTTATTCTTCATTGCGGGTCAGTTTCATAAGAGCTCATAACTGAGCGTTGAGGCCTAAAAACGAAACCACCGCTGCTACCTGGTCGGGGGCCATCAGCGTAGGCGCGTGGCCCACCCCCGCAAACTCAACCAGCTTGGCTCGTGGGCCGCGCTGAGTCATCTCAAGCGCCGTGGCCGGGCTAAGCAAGTCAGACTCGGCACCGCGCAGAAGCAGCGTTTGAGCTGTGATGTTGTCATACAGCTGCCACAGCGTTTTTTCGCTTTGCAGGGTTGATTCTTGTGTTGCCTGTTTGAACGGCGCGGCTATTGCCGGGTCGTAGTGCAGGCGATATTGCGTGTCGGGTGCAGACGAAATAGGCCGCATCATGGGTGTTGACAAGGCCAGCCACTGCGCGGGCGTATGCGGCCCAAACCCGGTTGAAATAGCCCACATCGCGTCAGCGGCGGCTTGCACTGAATCAAATAGCCCGGCCTTGCCCAAGTACGTGCCAATTCGCACAATCGCTTCCCACTGTAGTGCCGGGCCGACGTCGTTTAACACCAGGGAACGCACCGGTACTGGAAGTGGCAAATTAGCTTGCCCACACACCACCAAGCCAATCAAGCCGCCCATGCTGGTGCCTACCCAGTCGAGCTCAGTGATGGGCGACTGCGCATGCAGTTGCGCCGACAAGGCCAGCATGTCTGCGGCGTATTGCGGCACTTGGTAGCCCGATGGGTCTTTAAGCCAGCCGCTTTCGCCCCGGCCCACCACATCAACACACACCACGCGAATGTCGCCCGCCGGTGCGGCGCGCACCAGTGCCCGCGCAAGAGTGTCAAAGTCACGGCCCTGCCGCGACAGGCCGTGCACGCACACCACCACGTGGTTGCTGCTCGGGTTGCCCCACTGCCAATACGCCATCAAGTGGCCCTCGCTGCTGTCGGTGCATTGAACGTAATTCAGGTTGGGCTCTTGCATGTTGGTCTGACGTGTCTTGTAGTGAAAGCTGGATAATAAAAAATCGATTCCAGTTCATCATACGAAGAAAGTTTCATCATGCTCAAAGGTAAAACCGCGTTAGTAACAGGCTCAACCAGCGGCATCGGCTTGGGTATTGCCAAAGCGCTGGCGGCGCAAGGCGCAAATATCGTGATGAATGGTTTTGGCGATGTTGCGGGCCCGAAAGCTGAGATTGCTGCCTTTGGCACGACCGTTGTGCACCACAACGCTGACATGAGCAAGCCAGCCGAGATCGCCGACATGATGGCTTTTGCCGCCGC
>JAYUHM010000210.1:0-3762 GCA_043766985.1 Polaromonas sp. | reverse complement strand
GCGTAGGGCAGGCGTATGCACCGCGCGCCTTCCTGCAGAATTTTCATCGGGACGCTCCCACCCTGTCACATTGGCCTGGCGTTGTGGAGCAGCCCGCGGGCCGGGCAGCTGGGAATGTTCGAAAAAGCCCTGTTTACCAACGAAATAGGCCACTGGCCCAATAGAACAAAGCACAAGCAGCTACGTCTTTGATAGTGCTCTTCAGCCGCAAAGGCGCAGAAACCAGCGCCACCCCGCACAGCACACTGCGTGCACAGGCACGCCAGCCAGGCCAGCAAGCGGTGGTTGAACGTGTTTGTGATGAAAAATCGCAAGAAGGCGCGCGGTACATACGCCAGCCCTGCGCGCCCGCAGTTCGCGCGTGTTTCTGGAGATTTTTGCAGCGCAAATTCTTCAACCGCTGCAACGTGACCAAGCAGGAAGCGCAATCCCCCCACGCAACCGCCGCCAGCGTACAAAAGCTGACAAGCAGACCCCACTGCCCCAACCCTGCGATCCATCCGCCAATAGACGCTATCAACGACTTAGCCAAAACCAATTGGCCAATTCAATTGATAACACCTACCATTCATCCTGCGTTGATTGATTTCAACTATTTTGCAACCCAAGCAGGAGTCCACCATGACCGTTCAGTCCCGCCCCGAGATCAAAACGATGGCCAATCTTGAGTCTGCCTTTGCAGGCGAGAGCATGGCCCATATCAAGTACCGTTACTTTGCCAAACTAGCCCGCGAATCCGGTGACGAAGCCACTGCCCGCACCTTTGAGGCGACCGCCGACCAGGAGGTGCAGCACGCCTTTGGCCACCTGGACTTGCTCTACCCCAAGGCCACAATGACGCCCGCCAAGGCGCTGCAAATTGCCATCGACGGCGAAACCTACGAATACACCGAGATGTACCCCAGCTTCCGCAAAACCGCCGAGCTGGAGGGCAACGCGGCTGCGCTGACCGAGATAGACGCGCAGATTGCCGAGAGCCAAGAGCATGCAGCGGCCTTTGCCGCGGCACTGGCCGCGGCGGCGCAGCTTAAAAGCACGCTGGACAAAGCGCAAAAGCGTTTTGCCGCATTGGCCAAGGTAGAAGAACGCCACGCGAACCACTACCAGGCGCAGTTAGCGTCTATCGCCCCTGAATACGCGAGCGCAGTGTAAGAAAATCGCACCGCCAGGCTACTAAGCTACACTATATATTTAATAGCTGCTTGTGCTATGTTCTATTGGGCTGGCAGCCTATTTGTCTTCTAATACTAAGGAAACACCATGAAAACCTACCTTTGCATCGTTTGCGGCTTTGTGTATGACGAAACGGCTGGCCGCCCTGAAGACGGCTTGGCGCCCGGCACCGCCTGGGCCGATGTGCCCGCTGGCTGGGCTTGCCCCGAGTGCGGCGTGGCCAAGGCGGATTTTGAAGTAGTAGAGATCTAAACCCGCGCGGCGGTCAGCGCAAGTCAGCGTGGGCCACGCGCGCCTGGGCTGCGCGAAGCCAGGTAAATCCCCAACAAAATCACCGCGCCACCCAGCGCGTGGTACAGCGCAATCGGCTCGCCCAACACCAGCCAGGCCACTACCGCGGCATACAGGGGCCCCAGGTACAGGGTAAGCGAGGCGCGGGCGGCGCCCAGCTCTTTTTGGATGGTCGAGTAGGCCAAATACGCCCCGGCACCCGGAAACACCGCCGCCGCCACTATCAAGGCCGTGGCCCGCCAGCCCCATTGGGTTTGGGTCAAAGGCCAGCCCGACCAAGCCTCGATGATGGCCAGCGGAATCAACAGCAGCACCCCGCCGGTGATGATCAGCACCAAGCGCGCCAAAGGTGAAAAAACCGTGGGCCAGCGTTTGAGCAAGAGGGAATACACCGTCCAGCTCACGGTGGCGGCCACTATCCACAGGTCACCGGCTACAAACTGCACCTGCGCCAGCGCCGCCCAGCGCCCCTTGATGACCACATGCACCATGCCAAAAAACGCCAGCGTGATGCCCAGCCACTGGAGCTTGCTCAAGCGCTCGTGCAACCACAGCGCAGAAATCAAAGCGATAAACACGGGTGACAGGGCATACAGCAAAGCAATATTGGTAGCCACCGTAGAGCGTGCACCGATGTACACCCACGCACCGCAAATCCACACGCCCAAAGCGCCCAGCACCAGGTATTGCCACGCATTGCGCAGCAGCAGTGCGCGCTTGGCATGCAGTTCGGGCCAGGCAAAGGCCAGCAAAATCAGCCCGGCCAAGGCCCAGCGCAGCAGCGCCAGCATATGCGGCGCCACCACGCCGGGCGCCTGCCGGCCCACCAGGTAGTTGACGGTCCACAGCAGCGGCGTGATGAACAGCAAAGCCAATGCCCAGCGGTGGGCTGGCACAGAGGTGCCTGCAGGCGGCGCGCCAGCGGTGGGTGTAGAAAGCGGTGGGCGTGGCATTACGTCACAATCTTAAGCCATGCACCTTCAAGACCTCAGTACCCCTGCCGCGCTGGTAGACACCCAGCGCATGGCGCACAACATTGCCCGCATGCAAACGCGCATGGGCGCGCTGGGCGTGGCCTTTCGCCCGCATGTCAAAACCACCAAATGCGTGGAGATTGCCCAGCAGCAGCTCAGCGCGGGCGCGCGCGGCATCACCGTGTCTACGCTCAAAGAGGCCGAGCAGTTTTTGGCCGCTGGCGTGACGGATATTTTGTATGCCGTGGGCATGTCGGCGCCCAAGCTCAAGCAAGCCGCCGCCCTGATGGCCGAAGGCTGTGACTTGAAAATAATAGCGGACAGTGCTGATGCGGCCATGGCCATCGTCCATTTCGGGCAGCAACATGGCGTGCAGTTTGACGTGTGGATCGAGGTCGACACCGATGGCCACCGCTCGGGGGTGAAACCGCACAGCGACGACCTAGTGCGCATTGGCAAGCTGCTGCATGGCGACGCCCAGGCCACCTACGGCGCACGCCTGGGCGGCGTGATGACCCATGCCGGTGCCAGCTACGAACTGCACACCCCCGAGGCGCTGCAGGCCATGGCCGAACAGGAGCGCAGCCTGTGCGTGCTGGCGGCCCAACGCCTGCGCGCCGCGGGTTTGCCTTGCCCCAACGTGAGCGTGGGTTCCACGCCCACCGCGCTGTCGGCGCTGCAGCTGGAGGGCGTGACGGAGGTGCGCGCCGGGGTATATGTGTTCTTTGACTTGGTGATGGTCAATGTGGGCGTTTGCCGCCCAGACGATGTGGCGCTGAGCGTGTTGACCACGGTGATTGGCCACCAGCTAGACAAAGGCTGGGCCATCGTCGACGCCGGTTGGATGGCCATGAGCCGCGACCGGGGCACGCAACAGCAAACGCACGACTTTGGCTACGGCCAGGTCTGCGATGTCAGCGGCCAGGTGATCGACGGCTATGTGCTGAGCGGCGCCAACCAGGAGCACGGCATTGTGAGCTTGGCGCTGGCGGCAGGCACCACCGATACGGCAGCGGGCGCTGCGGCGCAGGGTGTCAGTATTGCCCAGCGCTTTCCGGTAGGCATGCAATTGCGCATCCTGCCCAACCACGCCTGCGCCACGGCCGCGCAGTTTCCCGAGTACCACGCGGTCGTCGGCCAGGAGCTGGGGCCGGTGTGGCCTCGGTTTTATGGTTGGTAGTTTCGGCTGAGTTGGCGTCGTTACGGCGCTTATCTTCGACTGAGCTGGACTCAGGATGGGACATCCCGCTGCAAAATTCTTACGGAAACACGCGCGAACTGCGGGCGCGTAGGGCAGGCGTATGCACCGCGCGCCTTCCTGCAG
>JAYUHM010000209.1:0-51175 GCA_043766985.1 Polaromonas sp. | reverse complement strand
GTTGGGCAGGAGCTGTTGCTGTTCGGGGTGGTAGGCGATGTAGCTTGCAGTCATCTATCTATAACGCTCTACCCTCACCGCTGGTGGACTCGGTTGTGCTGGCTTCTGCCGCCCAGACTCCTAGCGGATTTCCACCGGGCGTTAATTTTATGAAGTTTTATCGCCTTTGGGCCGTCCAGTTTTGAGGGCTGGTACGGCTGCGAGCGTAGCCAAAAAAGCGGCATCGGACATATTGGCTAAAGCCAGCAGGCCTCCACGTAAAAGTTCACCTTTCTTGGCCGGTTTAGCGAGCCCAATAGAGCGATCTTTAAGTTTTTGCAGCGCAACATACTCGTCTTTCGGGATAGTAAAACTATCACGTACGAGCTTGGGTTTTTTCATCTTCGCAGGCGCGGCCTGACCGACGGGTTTTACTTTTGTTTTGGTTGCCGTTTTGGCCTCTGCTTTCTTGAGAGCAGGCTTGGCAGCAGGTGCTTTGGCCAAAGCCTTCTGGGCGGCTTTGACAGAGGCTTTGTTGGCCGCTTTGACGGAAGCTTTGTTGGCTACAGGCGTCACGGTTTTTGATGTGCCTGGCAATGGTTTGCTAGCAACTGATCGAGCTTTGGCACTGGCAGCGGCCATCACGGCCTTGGGAGTGGTTTGGGCAGTCATGGAAGATTCTTTAAAAAAGGTATAAATAGTATATACCGTTTAATTGGAATTAGCCGACGCTTTTTAAGCGCAGAGTGGTACCAGTTTTTTGCCAGGCAAGTATCTCTTCCTGTAGCAGATGCATGGACTGTGGATAAGCAGACTGCCAACGGGCACTGACCTGGAGGTCAAAGCCCTGTGGTGTTCTGCAAATCAATAGTTCTCCAATGTTGGGTGTGCGGCGTGCGTGGCACACAATCACGGCTAATCGCAGTGCCAACAGTTGGCACACAAAATCAATATCCTCCAGTGTATCGCTGAGCTTTTTTAGCTTGCCGCGATGGCCAAATACCAACAGGCTTAGACGATGCAGCTCTGGCTGCGCAAAGCCCGGTGCATCTGCGTTGTCCAAAACATAGGCGCCATGCTTGTGGTAATCCGTGTGTGAAATACGCGCACCAATTTCGTGTACCTGTGCCGCCCAGCGCGCTTTTCGCAGCAAACGCTCTCGGTGTGCTTGGGGCGCATCACTGACCAGTTGCCCTAAAAAATGGGCGGTGGCAGTAGCCACGCGCTGGGCATGCGCGGCATCTACAGAAAAGTTGGTTGCCAAGCGTTGAATGCTGGCGGAGCGTACATCCGTGTCTGCGTCTTCGCGGTCTAGCAGATCAATCAGCAATCCGTTGCGTAGCGCGCCTTCCGCCACGATCAATTCCTGCAGTTCAAACAGATCAAACAGCGCGCGCATGATGGCGACGCCGCCACCTATTACGGCCCGCCGGTCGTCCTTCAGGCCGATGAGCGTGACTTTGTCGATATGACCAGCGCTCAGCAACGCGCTGTGCAACCAGTCAAGCCCGGCACGGGTCACACTGCCAGCTTTATAGCCCTTACCCGCCAGAATATCGGCTACAGCACCCACTGTGCCAGACGAGCCATATGCGGTATCCCATCGGGAGGCGCTAAAGCCCTCTATCGCTTCGTCCAAAACGGCTTGGGCGGCCACTTCTGCGCGCTGAAAATTGCCAGCATCCAAACGCCCATTGTCAAAATACTTCATGGACCATGCCACGCTGCCAACGCGATAGGACTCTGCGCGTTGCGACTGGTAACCTTGGCCCAGAATCAACTCGGTGGAGCGACCGCCAATATCCACTACCAATCGCCGCTCGTCAGACTGCGGAAGCAGGTGGGCAACGCCCAGATATATCAAGCGTGCTTCTTCGCGGCCAGAGATCACATCAATGGGAAAACCCAAAACTTGATTGGCTTGCTTGAGAAATACATCGCGGTTACGCGCCTCGCGCAGGGTTTGCGTGGCTACTGCACGCACCTGGTTGCGCTTAAAGCCGCCCAAGCGTTCCGAAAACCGCGCCAAACAGTCCCAGCCGCGCAGCATCGCTTCGCTGGACAAATTGCGTTCGCTGTCCAGGCCGTTGCCTTGGCGAACCGTCTCTTTAATGTATTCGACCCGCTGCACGTGCCCATGGTCAACACGGCCAATTTCCAGCCTGAAACTGTTGGAGCCAAGGTCTATGGCCGCGAGAAGGGTACCGTTTTGCATCATGCTGGTCGTGGAGTTTGCCAAGCATAGCACTCGCGCCGGCGCGCGGGCAAAACGTGGAGATCAAAAAAGGGTAAGCTGCCAGTTCATTAGCCAATTATCCGGCCATCCGCTCCCAGCATGCTTTGCGTTACATACATGGAGCTGCGCTTTTGGGCGTCAAACGCTACCCGAAATCCACCTAAATCGACAGTTTGGCGTCGGCTGAAGGCTTCCAGCACGGTTGCCCGGTTGACATTACCGGGTATGCCTTGCATGACCTCAAATGTATAGCGGGCGGCAATAAAACCGGCCAAACTCAAAGGCGTGGGGGGTTCGTCATACAGCTTGGCTAAAATTTGGCGGTAGTCGCGCACAACGGGCAAAGCTGAGTTGACCATCGGTACGGCCTGCGTGACGATGATGGGGGTCGTCTTTGCGCCACCCAGCTGTTGTAAAGTTTGCAAATTAACATCCGCCAGTGCGACGACGTAGCGTTGACGGGCTTGTTTTTCCAAACCTTGCGTGAACTGGGCCAGTTCTGGCGTGCCGCCAACGAACAAAATCACAGCGGCAGCGGTAGGGCCGAGGCGTTGGCCTGCATCACGCAGGTGGCTAGTGACCACCTGCTCCTGTAGCGTGAGTTGCAGCTTGTTGGCAATACGTTGCAGATCCGCAAGATTTTGCTGGCGATCAATGTCGGACGCAAACACAACACCCAAACTGCGCAAACCAATAGTCGAGAGCGACTTCAGCGCATGCGTAATTTGTTCGTCTCGCGATGCAAATGCCGTGAATGTGTGCGGGCCAAGCTCGACGCTGCTGTTTTGCAGCCACGGTGCAACGTGCGCAATCCCCAATTTGTCGGTGTTCACGAGGGTATTGAGCTGGCTTGCCAACGTATCGGCGGCACTGCCCGAAAGGACCACGCAGGCAGGGTTATCGCCTACCTGTGCCCAAGCGGCGCGCAAGCTTTGTGCGCTGCCATCGGTCTCCAGCGCCCAATGCGCTACCGCACGGCCGCGCACGCCACCGCGCGAGTTGATGTCTTGCCAGGCAGCGCGGCTGCCAATGAGGAAATCTTTGGATACGTCTTGCTGCGAGTGCGACATATCCACAATTTGCACTACCGTGAGGGGGCGTTGGGCTGCCACTCGGTTGCTGGGCGTTTGCGCCTGGGCGGCTGCCGTGGGCAACGCCAGCGGTGATAAGGCTATCGGCAGGATCAGACTTAGTCTGCGCCCGTGTCGTAAAAATTGCCGACGATTGACAGCCGGTTTAACCTCAGTTTTTCCAGAAAACCACAGCTTATGGGTGGTTTGAAGAATCTTATTTGCTATATTATTCATAGCTTTTTATGCCATATTCCATTGGGCTAAAGGATGATTTGTACACAATTTGTGGGTTACTTACGCGCTGGTGGCATCAAGACACGGTCAACAATGTGTACCACTCCGTTGGTGGCGGCGATGTCAGCGGTTTGCACCACGGCGTCTTCTACCGTCACAAAGCTTCCTGCTTTGGCCAGCGCGATGTTGCCGCCTTGCAAGGTTTTGGCCGGGCCGTCTTTGACGTCTTTGGACATCGCTTTTGCGGCTAGCACGTGGTATGTCAACACCTCTGTCAATTGGGCTGGATTGGCTGCAAGCGCCTCCATAGCTTTGGCTGGAACTGCTTTAAACGCCTCATTGCTGGGTGCAAATACAGTAAAACTGCCGGTGCCGTTGAGCGTATTGGTCAGGCCGGCCTTGCTAATTAGCCCACTCAACGTGCTCAGTTCCGGGTTGGCGGCTATCGTGGCGGCCACCGGCTGAGGCGTTGACATGCTGGCACAGGCGGTTAAGAAAAGTGCACCAGTGATGGCGAGAGCTGACAAGGCGTGGCGGCGCGCAATGCTACGAGTATTCATGAGATAGCCTCTGTAAAGTTATAAGATTGGTACGTTGAAGAACACATTAGACAGGGCTAATCTAACGCAGCAATGTGACGTACCGGTGACGAAAATGTGACTTTTAAATGACAGAAATCACATCGCTTCAGGCAGGTTTTGTCATATGCTTGTCACATTCAGCCTCTACAGTCAGCACATACCACCTCAGCCATCGGGCTGTATTTTTTAATAAGGCGTGTGTATGAAACAAATTGCAATCAAACTCGCATTGGTAAGTGTTACGGGTGTATTGG
Source organism: Polaromonas sp. (assembly GCA_043766985.1). Classification (GTDB taxonomy): domain Bacteria; phylum Pseudomonadota; class Gammaproteobacteria; order Burkholderiales; family Burkholderiaceae_C; genus JAAFIP01. Next base: position 46,818 of record JAYUHM010000209.1, on the reverse strand, counting down.
CTATCAATGGGGCCTTTGCGCAAGACGTTACTGGCGCAGGGGCCACCTTTCCTGCGCCCCTTTATGCCAAATGGGCTTCTGAATACAATAAAAGCACGGGAGTAAAAATCAACTACCAGTCGGTAGGCTCCGGCGCTGGCCTGCGCCAAATTGAAGCCAAAACAGTGGATTTCGGGGCTTCCGATATGCCTTTGAAAGACGAAGAACTCAAAGCCAAGAACTTGGTGCAGTTTCCTACCGTCATTGGCGGTGTGGTTCCCGTCATTAACGTCAAAGGCATCGCGCCGGGGCAGCTCAAGCTCACAGGGCAAGTGCTGGGTGATATTTATCTGGGCAAAATCACAAAGTGGAACGATGAGGCCATTAAGTCTCTGAACCCGGGTGTGCCTTTGCCAGACGCTGCTATCGCCGCTGTGCGGCGCGCTGATGGTTCTGGAACCAGCTTTATTTTTACCAACTATCTCTCCAAGGTAAATGCTGAGTGGAAGAGCAAAGTAGGCGAGGGTACAGCGGTGAACTGGCCTACCGGTGCGGGCGGCAAGGGCAACGAAGGGGTGGCCGCGTTTGTGAACCGCTTGCCAAATTCGATTGGCTACGTGGAATACGCCTACGTGAAGCAAAACAAAATGACTTTTGCGCAAATGCAAAACACCGCAGGCGCCTATGTGTCACCTAACGACACGGCTTTCAAGGCGGCAGCGGCTGGCGCAGACTGGAACAAGAGTTTTTACCAAATTTTGACTAACCAACCCGGCAAAGACGCGTGGCCTATCAGCGGCGCTACGTTTATCTTGATGCAGAAAACGCAGGACAAGCCTGTCAATGCCACCGCAGCACTGAAATTCTTTACCTGGGCTTATGCTAACGGTGGAAAAATGGCCGACGATTTGGACTACGTGCCTATGCCAGACAGTACCAAATCGGCTATCGAAAAAGCTTGGGGCGACATCAAGGATGCTTCAGGTAAGCCGGTTGCTTTCAAATAGTCTCTACTAAAACATCAGGCATAAAACCTGTCTCAGCGCACGCCATCATGCAAGCAGTGAATTCAAAAAAATCTTCATGGGTAAGCGCTGACCGTTTATTTGCCTGGGGTGCGCAGGCGGCGGCCATCGCGACCTTGGCGCTGCTGGCTGGCATCATGTTGTCGCTGGTCATCAGCGCTTGGCCTGCTATTCATAAATATGGATTGAGTTTTCTCACCCGTAGCGTGTGGGACCCTGTGCAAAACGAGTATGGCGGCTTGGTGATGATTTACGGCACGCTGGCCACATCATTCATTGCCTTGCTGATAGCCGTACCGGTGAGCTTTGGTATTGCGTTGTTCTTGACGGAGTTGTCACCTGCCTGGCTAAGGCGGCCACTGGGCACCGCGATTGAGTTGCTTGCCGCAGTGCCGTCAATTGTCTACGGCATGTGGGGTCTGCTGGTGTTTGGCCCCATTTTGGCAACCTACGTACAGCAGCCGCTGCAGGCCGCGTTCAGCAACGTGCCCTACTTGGGCGCTTTGGTATCCGGCCCGCCAGTAGGCATTGGAATTTTGAGTGCTGGTATTATTTTGGCGATCATGATCATTCCGTTTATTGCATCGGTCATGCGCGACGTTTTTGAAGTGACCCCAGCCCTGCTTAAAGAATCCGCTTATGGCTTGGGTTCTACCACCTGGGAAGTAATGTGGAAGGTGGTCTTGCCCTACACCAAGGCAGGTGTGGTGGGCGGCATCATGCTGGGCTTGGGCCGCGCGATTGGCGAGACAATGGCCGTCACGTTTGTGATTGGTAACATGAACCAGTTGGATTCACTGAGCGTGTTTCAGGCGGCCAACAGCATTACCTCGGCATTGGCAAATGAGTTTGCTGAAGCGGGTGAAGGCTTACACCAAGCCTCCTTGATTTACTTGGGCTTGGTACTGTTCTTTATTACCTTTGTTATCTTGACTCTTTCTAAGCTGTTGCTTTCACAGCTTAAGAAATCTGAGGGGGCAAAATCATGAGCGCAGTAATCGGCAACGCTTCGACCGTACTGGTTAAAGCGCGGGACACGCAGCTTGCACGGCAAGCTAAATTTGCCAGGCGAAAATTGACTAACCAAGTGGCGTTATTGCTGTCGCTGGCGGCTATGGTTTTCGGCTTGTTTTGGCTGGCGTGGATACTATGGGAGACGATTCGCTTGGGCTTTGCGGGCATACAGCTTGCAACGTTCACACAAATGACCCCACCGCCCAACGAGGCAGGCGGTTTGGCCAACGCCCTGTGGGGGTCGTTTGTCATGGTGTCGCTGGCGACGTGCATTGGCACGCCAGTTGGCGTTATGGCGGGTGTCTATTTGGCTGAATATGGCAGCAAAAGCCGCCTTGCCTCTGTGACGCGTTTCGTTAACGACATCTTGCTGTCTGCGCCCAGCATCGTGATCGGTTTGTTTGTGTATGCCGTGATCGTGACGCGGTTTAAATCGTTCAGCGGTATGGCTGGTGTACTGGCCTTGGCATTGATTGTGATTCCGGTCGTTATTCGAACCACGGAAAACATGCTGGCATTGGTGCCTGCGGGTCTGCGGGAAGCGGCATACGCGTTGGGTTCGCCTAAGTGGAAGGTCATTATGAGCATTACCTTGCGCGCATCGCGAGCGGGTGTGCTTACTGGCATTTTGTTGGCCGTAGCGCGCATCTCGGGCGAGACGGCGCCGCTGTTGTTTACCGCGCTGAGCAACCAGTTTTGGACAACCAATCTGGGCGAGCCCATGGCTAGCCTACCAGTGACGATTTTCAAATTTGCAATGAGTCCGTATGAGAATTGGCAAAACTTGGCTTGGGCGGGTGTGCTGATTATTACCACCGCAGTGCTGGGCTTAAACATCTTGGCACGGGTATTGACAAGGAATAAAAACTAATGGACACCGCTTTTCGCAATCAAAACCCGGCGCTGGGGGCAGTAGCTAAGCAAGAGACGCCCAAGCTCGTGGTTCGAGATCTGAATTTCTACTACGGAAAATTTCTAGCGCTGAAAAACATCAATCTGACAATACCTGAAAAAAAGGTGACAGCCTTTATAGGCCCGTCGGGTTGCGGAAAGTCTACTCTCTTGCGCACCTTCAATCGCATGTTTGAGCTGTATCCAGAGCAGCGCGCAACGGGTGAAATTATGCTCGATGGTGAGAACCTTTTGACCAGCAAAACTGATGTCGCTTTGATACGGGCTAAAGTGGGCATGGTTTTTCAAAAGCCGACGCCCTTTCCTATGTCAATTTATGACAACATCGCTTTTGGCGTCAAGCTGTTTGACAACTTGAACGCCAGTGATATGGATGACCGCGTTGAATGGGCACTGCGAAAAGCGGCGTTGTGGAATGAAGTGAAAGACAAGCTGGGCCAAAGTGGCGCAGGATTGTCCGGTGGTCAACAGCAACGGCTGTGCATTGCGCGCGGTATCGCCATCAAGCCAGAAGTGTTGTTGCTGGACGAGCCCTGCTCGGCGCTAGACCCTATTTCTACTGCCAAAATTGAAGAATTAATTGCCGAGCTGAAAAGCGACTACACGGTAGTTATCGTCACGCACAACATGCAACAGGCGGCGCGCTGTAGCGACTACACCGCGTATATGTACTTGGGAGATTTGGTGGAGTTTGGCGAGACGGAACAACTGTTTTTTAAACCAAACCGCAAAGAAACTGAAGACTACATTACGGGCCGTTTTGGTTAAAGGATCTACCATGTCAGACAAACATCTTTCAACCCAATTTGACGCAGATTTGAACGCTCTGTCAGCACGCCTGATGGAGATGGCGGGCTTGGTAGAGTCGCAAACCCGCGGCGCTATTGAAGCGCTCACGCATTTCAATATTGAGGTGGCTGACCGGGTGATCGCTGCTGAAGAGCGGGTCAACGCGATGGAAGTGCAGATTGACCGTGAGCTCAGCTCCATCATTGGGCGCAGGCAACCCACCGCGCGTGACCTGCGGTTGCTGATGGCCATCTCGCGCATGACGGCTAACCTGGAGCGCGCTGGTGACGAAGCACAAAAAATTGCACGCATGGTGAAAAGTATGATTGACAGCGGCTCGGCCCGCGCACTGCCGGTTAGCGAACTGCATGTGGCCGTAGAACTGGCTGCAGGCCTGCTGCGCAAGTCGTTGGATGCCTTTGCGCGGCTTGACACCAAAGCGGCCGTCGACATTTTGAAAGAAGACGACATGATTGACCGCGAGTTTGGCGGCTTTGTGCGCAAGCTGGTAACCTACATGATGGAAGATCCACGCATGATCTCGCCCAGCCTGGATTTGCTTTTTGTGGCCAAGGCGATCGAACGCATTGGTGACCATGCCAAGAATATCGCCGAATCCATCATCTACGTGGTGAAGGGGACTGACGTGCGGCATACTTCGATGGAAGAAATAGAGTCGGCGGTAAATTAAATGAAGCCATCTCGCGTGCTGATTGTGGAAGACGAGCCAGCGATTGCCGAGCTGATCGCCATCAACTTGCGCCACCACGGCTTTGAACCGATCATTGCAGGTGATGGTGAACAAGCGCAGCGTGAGCTGGACGCTGTGCTGCCAGACGTGATACTGCTCGACTGGATGCTGCCGACAACCAGCGGGCTCGCGCTGGCGCGCAAATGGCGCAGTGACGCCCGTACCAAACCAGTGCCCATCCTCATGCTAACGGCGCGCAGCGATGAGCCCGACAAAATTCAGGGCCTCGACGCTGGTGCTGACGATTACGTAACAAAGCCGTTTTCTACCCAGGAGTTGATGGCGCGCATCCGCGCAGTGTTGCGCCGCCGCGCGCCAGAGCAGGTGACCGGGCAGGTGCAAATTGGCGCGCTCAGTTTGGACGGTGCTACCCACCGTGTGGCCCATAACGGCGCAGAGCTGCGACTGGGCCCTACCGAGTTCAAACTACTTAACTACCTGATGACCTACCCAGAGCGGGTGCATAGCCGCGCCCAACTACTGGACAAAGTGTGGGGCGACCATGTGTTCATAGAGGAGCGTACCGTGGACGTGCATGTGAAGCGTTTGCGGGAGGCTTTGGGGGCAGCAGGCGCCATGGTCGAGACGGTGCGCGGCGCAGGCTACCGCATTACCTCTGTCGTATCTGCGCAAGTTTAGCGAACACTGCCCATAATATGTTGCCACGATATGCTACATTGTTTGTAGCGTCCTGCTTGGGTTTCATAGTAACCTATGGCCTATTTTCCATTGCAATCGCGCCGTGGGGTGCAATAGCGGGTGCTACGCTATGGTTGGCGTGGGACGGCTGGCGCGCACATGGGTATGACGCTGCGCTGCGCGCTGCACAAACGGGCGATGCCATAGCCGTGCAGTCGGGGTGGTGGGGCAGCCTGCTGGATCGAGTGCGCCGCATACAGCGTAACCATAATGAGTTACTGTCTGCCAGCGAGCGGCGTATGACGGAGTTTTTGTCCGCCATTCAAGCTTCACCCACCGGCGTGCTACTGCTTGACCCGTTTAACCGCATTGAGTGGTGCAACCAAACGGCGGCGCACCAGCTGGGCCTGGATGCCCAACGCGATATGCAGCAGCATGTAGGTAACTTGGTGCGCCAACCTGACTTTGGGCGCTATCTGAACGAGGCCAGGTTTGACCATGAAGTGGTGTTTGCTGCGGCCCATAGCACCCCACAACGCCCAGTAAAAATATCCGCCCAGTTGCATCCGTATGGTGTGGGCCGCAAGTTGATGCTAACCCGCGACGTTACGGCCATAGAGCTGGCCGAGGCGCAGCGACGCGACTTCGTAGCCAATGTGTCGCACGAAATTCGCACACCACTCACGGTGCTCAGTGGCTTTATAGAGACGCTGCAAAACCTGCCTCTGGACGAGTCGCAGCGCAACCGCTATTTGGGCATGATGGCGCAACAATCCCAGCGCATGCAGGCGCTGGTGAGCGACTTGCTTACCTTATCGAGGTTAGAAGGCAGCGCGGTTCCGAGCCTGACCGATAGCGTGCCTATACATGTCTTGCTGAACCAATGCGAGCAAGATGCCAGGGTTCTCATGCAGGTGGGCAGCACCGCGCATGCCCAGCCGCTGCGTTTGCACTTTAGCTACGTAGGCGATACGGACGCGCAAACGGTGCTGCTGGGTGCAAGCAACGAGCTGCTTAGCGCCATGGGCAACCTGGTGAACAATGCTGTGCGCTATACACCCGCTGGCGGCAGCGTGGATGTGCACTGGGCGGTGCTGCGCGACGGGCGCGGCGAACTGACTGTAGCGGACACGGGCCCGGGCATAGCGGCGGAGCATTTGCCCCGCTTGACCGAGCGATTTTACCGTGTCGACCGCAGCCGGTCACGCGATACCGGGGGGACCGGCCTGGGTTTGGCGATTGCCAAGCACGTAGCGCAGCGGCACGGCGGCGAGCTGCGGGTTGAATCAACTGTGGGAAAAGGCAGCACCTTCACACTGACCATCGGCGCGGCAAGGGTGCGCGCAGGCTAAGACAGGTTTAGACAGAGCTTAGACAGAGCTTAGACAGTGCCAGCGCGCGGTTTGGCCTGAACGTATCGAAAAAACAGACCTGTAAACAGTGCCGCTACCGCTGCCAATGCGGCTACGCCCGTGATCCAAAACGCCTGCGCAGACTGCATGGCGGCGCCCCAAGCGCCCGCGCTATACGCCAGCGCATAGCCGCCCCCTAAGCCGATGCCCCATAGCATGACGCCGTAGATCAACAACGGCAATAATGTCACGCTGTAACTGCGCAGCACAAAGGCGCACACGGTTTGAATGGCATCAAACCAGTGGTAGACAGCAGCCCAAACCAGCAAGCTGGATGCCAACGAAATGACCGCTGGGTTGGCCGAATACAGCGCCGCCACCTGCTCGGTAAATGTGTAGATCAGCAGCGCCACCGCAGTGGCTATTGCGACCGCCATGCCCAGGCCCAGGCGGGCTACCGCAGCAGCCCGCGCGCTATTGCCCGCGCCTATCCAGTACGACACACGGGCACTGCAGGCTATCGACAATGCCAGCGGCAGCATGTACATCACGCCCGCCATGTTGGCGGCTATTTGGTGGCTGGCAGCCGGCACAACGCCCTGGCGCGCAATAAACAGCGCCATTAAGGTAAATGAGGTGATCTCCACCAAATACGCCAAACCGCCAGGCACCCCAGTGCGCGCAAACCGCCCCAGCAAGGGCCAGTCGGGTGCTTCAAAGCGCTGGGCCAGCTTTAAAGGCTTGTACAACGCCTGCGTGTACAGCATAGCCAGCGCGCAGAGCAACATCAGCCAGTTAACGATAAAAGTGGCCCATGCGCAGCCTGCCAAACCCAGCGCAGGCAAGCCCAGGCCGCCAAAGCCAAACCACACGGTAAGCGGCACCTTGACTGCCAGCGAACCTACTTGCAGCCATGTGACAAGTTGCGGCCTACCCAAGGCCTGGTTCAGCGAGGAGTACATGCGAAAACCGATGGACGGCAGCAATGCCCAAGCCAAAATACCCAAATAAGCTTGCACCGCTGGCCGCAGCAGGTCGGGTACCTGGGCAGCATGCAGCAGCGGTTGTGGGTGCAGCATGATGGCCATGCCCAGCAGCACCATGAGCGCGGCCAAGTACAGCGACTGGCGCACACTTCGCCCCAGCTCCGGGTAGCGCTTGCTGCCGTGTAGCTCGGCATAGACCGGCAGCAGCGCTTGCATCACCCCCATCAGCGACACATACACGCTGACGTAGATGGACGCGCCTATCGACAAGGCGGCCAATGCTTGGTCATTGAAGCGGCCAGCCACTACCGTGTCGGTAATGCTGAACGCCATGACCGCCAGCTGGCCCACCATGACGGTACCCGCGTGGCGTGCCATGGTGCTGATTTCTGAGCGCGCGTGCAGTGGTTTAGCGGGGGGCACGTTTATAAACCAGTAAGTCGTCGCTTGCCGATGTGCGGCGGCGCGCGCCACTGTGGGCCCGCCACTGGCCGGCGCTATCCGATGCGGCAAAACTGGCTTGCGCCTGGGCGTTGACGATGAGCCAGCGGCAGTCTTGGGCGGTACCTAAGGGCACCAAGCGCAACTTGCCATGGTAGGACAGCGCGGCCGCCTCTGCCTGCGACACACCCAGTACGGCAACACAGGGGCTACTGGCACCCGCCATACTGCGCGTAACCTGGCGCACTATCGCGATGTCGCCGCGCACAAAATTAAGCAGGGGCATCCACAAGCTCATGAGCAGCAGCCACGACATGGCGGCACCACCCGCAGGCAGTACCAAACTTTTCCACAAGGCATCGCGGTTGCGGCCAGCGCGCCATGCCACCAGCCATACCCAGGCAGCGGTTGCGGCCATGGCGGCTAAAAACGGCACCCAGGCAAAGCTGGGTTCAAAGCCGGGTACCAAACGGCGCACGTTGGCTGCCGGTTGTGCCGGTATACCCGTTTGCATGGCCGCCCATACCACCCAAATAATCAAACCGCAGCCAGAGAAAAACAGCAAGGTGAACCAGTCAATCAAGGCCGTTACGCTGCGCTGCAAAGTGGGTAGGGCAAACGCAGCCAGACAAGCCAGTGGGGGCAGCGCCAACAGCAAGGTGCGGTCAGCACTGGGTGCAATAAGCGTTGCCACGACGATCACAGTAGCCAGGGCCAGCGGCAGTGCAATATGAAAGTGGTGCCACCAAGCCCGCCATTTCCAGAGGCCCACCAAGGCCATGGGCCATGCGGGCCAGGTAAACCACAGCATAAGCTTGCCCCAGGTACGCCAGTCGGCCCACTGGGCAGGCAGCTGGCCCATGTGGGCGTGCCAAACCTCAAGCCGCACCGCCAATACCGTTGCTACGGCCGCCAAAGCTACAAAGTACAGCGCCCAGCGCAAGGCATAGGCGTCTTTTTGCAACGCCCGCGCCAGCGCACCGGCACATGCCAAAGCCAGCCCAAACGCGGGCGCGCCAGACAGGGCCAGGCCGATGGATGCCACCGCGGCGGCAATTGCGGCCAACGCCGTGCGGTAGGGTGATGCCGCATAGGCAAAAAACAAAACCGCCGTGAACGCCAACTGCGCGGCATTGGGCGTTGTCTCGTGTGACAGTTGGGCCAAGCCCAGCGTGGCGATCATGGCCAGTAAGCCGCCATCGGCCATGGCGCGGGCGTAGTCGGTGGGTTGCGCCTCGCCACCAAAAGCAAAGGGCACAGGTTGCGCTCCGTCTCGCCTTGCAAGGTAATACACGGCGTACCAAGTGGCCGCCAGCGTTAAGCCCAGTAGCAAAGCAAAGGGTATGCGTGCGGCAAAGTCTGCTGGCAGCCAGCTAGGCGCCAGTTGTATGGCCCAAGCACCCAACCAGTAGGGCAGCAGTGCTGGTAGCTCGGGGCCACGGCCTAACAGGGTGATGGACCACCACGACGAATTGCCCGTGGCCAGCTCACGCATCATGCCAAATGCGGCCAGGTCAGCGTTACGCCACGGGTCGCGGCCTAAAAAGCCGGGTAACACATACGCCAGGCAAAACAGCCACAGCGCAGTACGCGGCAGGCGGCGCACGGCAGACTGGGTGACAACGGCTGGGGTGGGGGGTGTGCTGCTCAAAATCGTCGAACCAAAAACCAAAAAACCAAAAATAAAAGGCAGCCCGGTTGCCCGAGCTGCCTTTGTATTGTGGCGTAAATTGCTTTAGGCCAATGCGCCTTAGGCCTTGGCTGCTGCTTCTGACGCTGCAGTGGCTGCGGCTGTCGTGGTAGTGCGGCCAAAACGGTTGCGGAACTTCTCCACGCGGCCGCCCATGTTGTCCACCGACTTTTGCGTGCCGGTGTAGAACGGGTGTGATTCGCTGGAGGTATCAAGCTTGTACAGCGGCAGTTCTTTGCCGTCTTCCATCTTGATCATCTCTTTGGTATTGGCGCATGAGCGTGTTACAAACTTGAAGCCGTTGCTCAAGTCCTGGAAACACACGTCGCGGTAATTGGGGTGAATGCCTGCTTTCATGGGGGGTGTCCTTCATATTGTGGTAGCCGCACAGCCCTATGCCATGTACTTTCCACACGCCTGCAGAGGCGCAGCCCTCGATTATAGCTTTTTTTCGGTACCGGATAGGCTATTCAAGGCGCGCAGCGCGACTGCGCCATGGCCAGCACCTTGCCTTTGGCGTCTTCCACCCAGCCCAGTACACGCAACCGGTCGGGGTTAACACCTTGGGGAATGCTGATGGGGCGCGACTCGAACAGGGGCTTGACGCCGTCCTGCTTGGGTTTGGCAAGCTGGCGGGTTAAGTCCCAAGGCGTGACGAGTACGTTACGCACCAAATTGCGCTCCACATTGCTCCCTTCCGCGCCCGCGGGTAGGGTTTCTACAAGAACCAAATAGGCCGATACCCCGGTGGACTGGCCGGGCGTCTTGAGATTTTGCGGTTTGAGGGCGTCGCGCCTTAGCGCCGCGCTGGGTTGGAGCTCGATGGACGCTCCAATATAGCCATTAAAGGGCAGACCGTGGGCTACGCGCAGGCTAGACGCCGTTTTGCCCGCAGGGCCGCTGAGCAAGGCGCTGGTTTGCAACTTGCCCGGGGCACCAGTCCAAGCCAGCTTAAGCGCTTGCAAACGCGCGCTTGCCTCATTGGTCGCTGCGGCAGACAGGGCCGCCTCGTCACCGCGCGGGCTGGGCACGATCCAGTCCAGGCTGGCTTGGCCTTTGGTGGCTGCGGGCAGGGTTGACGCGGCCCAGCAGACATCGCAGTCGGCGCCGATAAAGCGCTCTAGCAGCGCAGTGGGCGCGGCTTGTTGGTCGCTGGAGCAGGACGACTGGGCGTATGCCGGGCTGGTGAGATGCATGCCTGTAAGCACAATGGGCACAGCAGTTGCACAAAAAATACGGCGGTAAAGAGGGGTTTGCATCGTCTTGGCTTCACAATCTGGGCATGTTTTCTGAAGTATCACCTGATTCGAGTTTGGTCGCCCACAGCGCTCTGCCCTTACAACCCAGCGCCAATATGTCGCTGCTAAAAAACCTTAACCCTGAGCAACTGGCTGCGGTGACGTTGCCAGACGCGCACGCGCTGATTTTGGCGGGCGCTGGTTCCGGTAAAACCCGAGTGCTAACCACCCGTATTGCGTGGCTACTGCAAACCGGGCAAATATCGCCGGGCGGCATGATGGCCGTCACCTTTACCAACAAAGCCGCCAAAGAGATGCTGCTGCGCCTGGGCACCATGCTGCCCGTCAATGTGCGTGGCATGTGGATTGGCACCTTTCACGGGCTGTGCAACCGCTTTTTACGGGCGCACTATAAGATGGCGGGCTTGTCGCAGTCGTTTGCCATTTTGGACACCCAAGACCAGCTCTCGGCGATCAAGCGCTTATGCAAGCAATTCAATGTGGATGAAGAGCGCTTTCCGCCCAAGCAGTTGATGTACTTCATCAGCGGCGCCAAGGAAGAGGGCGACCGGCCCAAAGACATCAAGGTACACGACGACGAAACCCGCAAGAAGGTAGAGATTTATGAGCTGTACCAAGCGCAGTGCGACCGCGAGGGCGTGGTAGATTTTGGAGAACTGATTTTGCGCAGCTACGAGGTGCTGCGTGATAACCCGCCGATACGCGAGCATTACAACCGCCGCTTTCGCCACATACTGATCGACGAGTTTCAAGACACCAACAAGCTGCAATACGCATGGATAAAGATGTTTTCGGGCCATAGCCCAATAGAACATAGCACAAGCAGCTCTCAGAATAGTAGCAAATCATCGGTCTTTGCAGTGGGTGATGATGACCAGAGCATCTACGCCTTTCGCGGTGCGCGCGTGGGCAATATGGCCGATTTTGTGCGCGAGTTCAATGTGCAGCACCAAATCAAGCTGGAAGAAAACTACCGCAGCTACAGCAATATTTTGGACAGCGCCAACCAGCTGATTAGCCACAACACCAAGCGTTTAGGCAAAAACCTGCGCACCTCGCAAGGCCCCGGCGAGCCGGTGCGGGTGATGGAAAACCCCAGCGACTTTGCCGAAGCCCAGTGGCTGGTAGAAGAGGTAAAAAACCTGCAACGCGACCAAGGCGCCGAGCCTGGCTACAAGCGCAGCGAGATTGCCGTGCTGTACCGCAGCAATGCGCAAAGCCGGGTGATTGAGACCACCTTGTTCAACGCCGGTGTGCCTTACCGCGTGTATGGCGGCCTGCGCTTTTTTGAGCGCGCTGAAGTTAAAAATGCACTGGCGTATTTGCGTATTTTGGAAAATCCGCAAGACGACACCAGCTTTAACCGGGTGGTGAACTTTCCGCCGCGTGGCATTGGGGCGCGCAGTATTGAGCAACTGCAAGACGCCTCCCGCGCAGCAGGTTGTTCGCTGCACGACGCGGTGAGCTTGGTGACCGGCAAAGCCGGCTCCAGCCTGGGCGCCTTTGTGGCCAAAATGGACGTGCTGCGCGAGCAAACCCAGGGCTGCAGCCTGCGCGAGATTATCGAGCTGGTGCTAGACCACAGTGGTTTGATCGAACACTACAAGAATGACAAAGAAGGCGCCGACCGGGTAGAGAACTTGCAAGAACTGGTCAGCGCTGCGGAGAGCTTTGTCACGCAAGAGGGCTTTGGCCGCGACGCGGTGGCCTTGCCGGTCGACGAGGTAGCCAACGCGCCCAAGCTGACGCAAAGCCCGGCCAGTCAAGGCCTGGGGTCTGACCCCGCCCAGGCCGCCTCGCAGGCGGACCTGGACCGCGCCGACGCAGGCGTAGTCAACCAGGACACGGGAGAGACCATGTCACCCCTCGCGGCCTTCTTGACCCATGCGGCGCTGGAGTCGGGCGACAACCAGGCGCAAGCTGGGCAAGACGCTGTGCAGATGATGACGGTGCACAGCTCCAAGGGGTTGGAGTTTGACGCCGTGTTTATCACCGGGCTGGAAGAGGGCCTGTTCCCCCACGAAAACTCGATGAGCGACTACGACGGCCTGGAAGAAGAACGCCGGCTGATGTACGTGGCCATTACGCGCGCCCGCAAGCGCCTGTACCTCAGCCTGTCGCAAACCCGCATGCTGCATGGCCAGACGCGCTACAACATCAAAAGTCGGTTTCTGGACGAGCTGCCTGAAGCCGCGCTGAAATGGATCACGCCGAAAAATGCCGGCTTTGGGTCTGGCTTTAACCAGCAGACCAGCTATGGCTCGGGCTACGGTCAGAGCGGTCGCAGTAACCCGTATGCTACACAATCAGGAGCTGCTGGTGCCAATAACGATTGGGCTAAGGGCGGTTTTACCGCTGGATCGGTACCCAAACAGGCGGCTGCGCCATCGCACGGTATTGCAGCAGGCATGCAGGTGTTTCACAACAAGTTTGGTGAGGGGGCTGTGCTCAGCGTCGAGGGCGTTGGCGACGACGCGCGAGCCCAAGTCAAGTTTGGCCGCCATGGCATTAAGTGGTTGGCATTGAGCGTGGCGAAACTCACGCCCGTGTAGTGGTGCACCTGGCCATCGCGGCCAGTAAGCCCCACGGCGTGCTGTCCATTCCGTACTTGGCGTAGTCGTTTGTGATACCCTGCGATTTTGTATTGGGGGATATCCATGAACGTCCGATTTTTCTTGCTGTTAATGGTGTTGTCGCCACTGCTCATGGCTGCCAGGCTGAGCCATGCAGCAGATACCGCCAGCTTCGCGGCACCTGCAGCGGCTGACCGCATGGTTTCTGCCCGTGCGGCGATCAAAGCCAAAGACTGGAAAAAGGCGTTGGCAGAGTTGAACCTGGCTGTAAAAGAAGAGCCCAAAAACGCCGATGTGCACAACCTGCTGGGTTATGCCAACCGCAAACAGTTGCAGCCCAACGTAACCAAGGCGTTTGAGCACTACAAAATGGCGCTGCAACTAGACCCCAAACACAAGGGTGCGCACGAGTACATTGGTGAGGCCTATTTGATGGATAAAAAGCCCGATGAGGCTGAGAAACATTTGGCGATGCTTGAGAAGCTGTGCGGTAACAAAACCTGCGAGGAATATGCTGATTTGGCGAAATCGTTGGCTGCCTACCGCGCCAGCAACAAATAAAAAAACGCTGCCTTGGCAGCGTTTTTGGCTATGTGCGGCGGGATAAAACTACCCTGCCACACCTGCAGGATGCATTTGTCCGGGCTTGTCTTCCATAAAGCCCTTTCCGTCGCCAAACCCTTTTTTACCCATAAGCTGCCAGTTAGTTTTCTGGTCGGTCAGGCGGGCTAAAAATTCCAGCTCTTTGTCCAGGTGGTTGATAGGCTTGGCCGGCATGAGCTTCATGTCGGCCTTGGCAGCGGGCGGCGTGCTCCAAAATGACTGGTGGTATTGCGAACGGCTGACAACATTGGAGCCGCCCGCTTTGACGTCCACAGTACCGTAGCAATTGCAAAAATAGCTGCGAAAGTCTTGCTCCGGAAGCACCTCTGTGTACACGCCCGTACCGCGAATGCCAGCAGTCAGGGTGGGGGTGATAATTTGTCGGCTGGAGCCCTTACCCCACACGCTGGCGACTGCGCCCGTCAGCAGCCGTAGCACACTGACGACGTTGAGCGAGGCGCCGCGCTCGACGATCAAGCGCGAATTCTGCCGCACCTGAAAGGCAGTGTTGCCGATCACAAAAATCAAGTTGGCGCCCGGGCCGGTTGCAATTGAATCGCCAGACTGAATGACCTGCCGCGACGTCAAACGCTGGCCGTTGATTTGCGCGTCGCCTACCAGCTCCACCACATTGCTGCGCTGTTGCGCAAAAGCTGCACTGTAGCCCCCCATCGTGGTCCACGCTGCTGCGGCGCCTAAAAAACTGCGACGCTCAAACCACAGCACTTCGTCTTCGGTTCGGCCTTGCAAGGTATGCTGTTCCATGGCGTTTTCTCTCTAGAAATGGTGGGTCTGAAATAAGGGATCTGTGAAGCGACAGTAATGCTAGCTGGCGCGTGCATCAGGAGGAGGCGATTGGTCGCCCTCGGAATCATGCACGAAACTATCACGAAATGTAAAATAAATCGAGCTGAAAAACATCGCCGCCATGGTGAGTGCCAGTGGCACCATCACCACGCCGGCTACGTCGCCCAGGCCAAGCAAGGCCAAAAGACTGAGGGTGAAAACGCCCGCTACGGCAAACACCACGGTCCACAACAGGCCGTACACAGTGTAGGCACCAAAGTTGCGCAGGCACGCTACCAGGCTGAAAAATAGCGCCTTGAGAGGTGGCACCCCGTGCCAGTGCACCAGGGCGGGCGCATGCCAAAACAGCAGCGACAAGGGTATGTACAGCGTCATGCCCACCCAGGCTGCGGTTTGAAAATCGGGTTGCTCCAGGGTCTCCTTGCTCAGTCTGCCGCCCAACAAGTACATTTTGGCGAACTGGCCTCCGTCAAACAGAGTCGTAAGTCCCATGACCAATAAGAACCCGGCGGCATACAGGGCGCCCAATACCAGCATGGCACGCATGCGCTCGCGGCCAGCGCGAAAGGCGGTGGCCAATACCGAGGGCATGGGGAATTTGCCATTTTTTGCCTCCAGCGTGGCCACCATCAGGCCCAGCGTGGCTGCCGGCAAGAGCGCCAAAGCCAGCACACTGCCGATGACGGGAACAACTGAGGCAACCGAGACGACGGCCATGAACATAAAAAATAACCCGCCCAGCGCCAAGGGCTGCTTGAAGAAGGTGGTGATGCCCAGCTTGACCCATGTCAGGCCGGTGCGGGCAGGTACGATGTTCAGTTTCATGGGCGAGTTCAAATTTTTTGGGGCAAGAGAGATCAAAAGGCGGGTAACCGTGACATTCATCACGCCCACGCGGTGGGTGCGGCCGTGGCCACACGTCCGCGCAGGACGCGCTCAAAGTGCGCAGGGTCGTGGGCGGTCAACATGGAGGCATCGCGCGGCAAGTGAAAATCCCACAGGCGCGAGATCCAAAACCGCAACGCGCCAGCCCGCAGCATGGCCGGCAGCAACTGCCTCTCTGCCTTGGCCAGCGGGCGCACCGCGTTGTAGGCCTGCAAAAAAGCGGCTTCTCGGGCGGCGTCGCGCTGGCCGGTGGCAAGGTCAATGCACCAGTCGTTCAAGCTTACGGCAATGTCAAACAGCCAGCTGTCAACGCCAGCAAAGTAAAAGTCAAAAAAACCGGTGAGTGCATTGCCCTCAAACATGACGTTGTCGCGAAACAAGTCGGCATGCACCGGCCCGCGCGGTAGCGCCGCGTAGGCAGCGCCAGCGTAGACATGGTTTTGCAAGGCCAGCTCGCTTTGGATTAGCGCGGCCTGCGCTGCGCTTAAAAAGGGCAGCACCACGGGTACCGTCTTGTTCCACCAAGGTAGGCCGCGCAGGTTGGGTTGCGACCGCCCATAGTCCCGCCCGGCCAGGTGCAAGCGCGCCAGCATTGCGCCTACTGCGGCGCAATGCCCCGCGGCGGGTTGCAGTTGGCTAGTACCCTTGAGCCGATTGACCACTGCGGCGGGCTTGCCCAGCACGGTCAGCAAAATGTCGCCGTGTTTGTTGGCCTGCGGGTCGGGCACCGGAATGCCGCGCTGGGCCAGGTGCTTCATCAGCTGCAAATAAAAGGGCAACTGCTGGGCAGTCAGGCGTTCAAACAGCGTCAGCACATAGTCGCCCATGTCGCTGCTGGCAAAATAATTGGTGTTTTCTATGCCACCCTCACAGCCTTTAAGGGTGGTGAGCGTGCCCAGCTGCAAATCGCTAAAAAGCTGGGAAGCGGTGTCAAACGGGACTTCGGTAAATACGGCCATGAATACGTGATGCTAAAAACTAAAAACTAAAAACTAAAAACTAAAAATCTTCCAGGTGCGAACACCTTGAGCGCTGGGTGGGCTACCCTGCTGGGCCGGGCCTGCACTGCCGCCTGCTATGGGGGCCACTTGGTAGGCGGGCACATCGGCCTTGGGTTGCACGTCAATAGACTGCGTTTGCCCGCCAACGCGCACCTCGTCGATACGGGTGAGGGCGTCCTCCTGCCGTAGGCGTTCAATTTTCTGCCCTTTGTCAGCACCTGTTTGCTCCTGATTTAAGAGCAGATTGTGCTGTATTCCATTGGGCTTAGGGCCATTTTCTTGCATATTTTGTGCGGCAGAGGGCATTGCAAGCCATCCGCATGCAAAAACAAACCCCAGAGCGCAAATTCGAGCCACCATGGGCAGATTGTAGAAGGCTTGGTTGGCGATGCCCTAAGGCGGGCTAGAGACGGGCGACAATGGGGGCTATGACCGACGCTATTTCCCCATCCTCCCCGCTTTTTACCCCCCCCACGGCAGGCCAACGCCTGCTGCTGGTGGACGGCTCCAGCTACCTGTACCGTGCTTTTCACGCCATGCCCGACCTGCGCGCGGTGCCCGGTGACGCCACCAGCCCCGCCACCGGGGCCATCCGCGGCATGATCAACATGATGGGCTCGCTGAAAACACAGTACCCGGCATTATTTGTCGCTTGCGTGTTCGATGCCAGTGGCCCCACTTTTCGTGACACGCTGTACCCCGAGTACAAAGCCCACCGCTCGCCCATGCCCGACGATTTGCGCAGCCAGATTGAGCCGATCCACGAGGTAATGCGCCTGCTGGGCTGGCCGGTGCTGACGGTACCCGGCGTAGAGGCCGACGACGTGCTGGGCACGCTGGCCCGTATGGGGGCCGAGGAAGGCATGGAAGTGATTATTTCCAGTGGCGACAAGGATTTGAGCCAGCTGGTTAACGAACGCATCACCATCATCGACACCATGAACGGCAAGCGCCGCGATATTGCCGGTGTGACGGCTGAGTTTGGCGTGGCGCCCTCACTGATGCTGGACTACCAGTGCCTGGTAGGTGACACCGTGGACAACGTACCCGGGGTGCCCAAAGTAGGGCCCAAGACCGCGGCTAAGTGGCTGGCCGAGTATGGATCCCTTGAAAACCTCGTCGCGCACGCGGGCGACATCAAAGGCGCTGTAGGCGAGAACCTGCGCAACACCTTGGCTTGGTTACCCAAAGGTCGCGAGTTGCTGACCATTAAAACGGATTGCGATTTGTCGGAATACATGGACGGCGAAGTTGCTATACAAAAAATAGCTGCTCGTGCCGTTCAGACAGGGGCGTTGGTCGATTTCTATACCAAATATGGCTTTAAAGGCCTGGCCGCGTCGCTGGGCGGCGCTGGTGCAGAAAAGCCTGGCGCCACCAAGAGCGGCGCCAAGGCCGCAGCCGCAGCGCACGCCACGGACGATCTTTTTGCACAGAGCGCGCCCGCCGCTTCGCAAGCCAGCGGCAAAGCGTATGACACCATCCTCACCTGGGAGGCGTTTGACACGTGGTTTGCCAAGATTGAATCTGCCGAATTGATTGCGGTAGATACTGAAACCACGTCGCTGAATGAGATGATGGCGCAGATTGTTGGCATCAGCTTCAGCGTGCAGCCCGGCGAGGCGGCATACATCCCGCTGGCCCACGTGGGCCCGGATGCCCCTGAGCAATTGCCTATCAACGAGGTGCTGGCCAAGCTCAAGCCCTTGCTGGAAAACCCCAGCAAACACAAGCTGGGTCAACACATCAAATATGACCGCCATGTGTTTGCCAACCACGGTATTGAGGTGCAAGGCTATGTGCACGACACCATGCTGCAAAGCTACGTGCTGGAAGTGCACAAACCGCATGGCCTGAGCAGCCTGGCCGAGCGCCACGTAGGCCGCACCGGCATCAGCTACGAGGACCTGTGCGGCAAAGGCGCGCACCAAATTGGCTTTGCCCAGGTGGACGTAGCCAAAGCGGCAGAATACTCCTGCGAAGACTCGGACCAAACCCTGGACGTGCATCTGGCCCTGTGGCCGCGCCTGCAAGCAGAGCCCAAGCTACTGAGCATTTACCAGCTGGAAATCGCCAGCAGCGAGACCCTGTACCGTATTGAACGCAATGGCGTGCTGATTGACGCGCCCATGCTGGCAACGCAAAGCCATGAGCTGGGCAAGCGCATCATGGAGCTGGAGCGCGAGGCGCACGACATTGCAGGCCAGCCGTTTAACCTGTCCAGCCCCAAGCAGATTGGTGAAATTTTCTTTACCAAACTGGGTTTGCCCATCATTAAAAAAACCGCCACGGGCGCTCCGTCAACGGACGAAGAGGTGCTGGAAAAACTGGCCGAAGACTACCCGCTGCCGGCCAAAATTCTGGAGCACCGGGGTTTGAGCAAACTCAAAGGCACTTACACCGACAAACTGGCCCAGCTGGCCAACCCGCGCACGGGCCGGGTGCACACCCACTACGCCCAGGCCGTGGCCGTGACGGGCCGCCTGAGCAGCAACGACCCGAACTTGCAAAATATTCCCATCCGCACCGCCGAGGGCCGCCGGGTGCGCGAGGCTTTTGTAGCCCCGGAAGGCTGCGTGATTGCCAGCGCTGATTACAGCCAGATTGAGCTGCGCATCATGGCGCATATCAGCGGCGACGAGGCCCTGCTGCGCGCCTTTACCGACGGCCTGGACGTACACCGCGCCACCGCAGCCGAGGTGTTTGGCGTACCGGTCGATCAAGTCAGCAGCGAGCAACGCCGCTACGCCAAAGTCATCAACTTTGGCCTGATCTACGGCATGAGTGCCTACGGGCTGGCGCGCAACCTGGGCATTGACAATACGGCTGCCAAAAACTATATCGACCGTTACTTTCAGCGCTACCCCGGCGTGAAGCAGTATATGGACGAGACGCGCCTGTCGGCCAAAAGCAAAGGCTATGTAGAAACCGTCATGGGCAGGCGCCTGTACCTGCCCGAGATCAACAGCCCCAACGGCCCGCGCCGCTCGGGTGCAGAGCGCGCGGCTATCAACGCCCCCATGCAAGGCACGGCGGCTGACCTGATCAAACTGAGCATGAACGAAGTGCAACGGGTGTTGGACACGGAAAAACGCGGCACCAAGATGATCATGCAGGTGCATGACGAACTGGTGTTTGAAGTGCCCCAGGCCGAAGTGGAGTGGCTCAAGCTGGAAATCCCCCGCATCATGGCGGGGGTGGCGCAGCTCAAAGTGCCCTTGCTGGCCGAGGTGGGTGTGGGCGAGAACTGGGACAAGGCGCATTGAGCTGGCGCCTTCGCGTGTGCCTGGCGCCGTAGCGCGCTCAGACTAAGCGCCAGAGCGTGTCAAGCCTGCCCCATCACGCAGGTGCGCTCCACGGCGCGCTCGTCGCCCAGCACGATAAAGGCAAACAGCAGCTCGTCCAGGTTTTGCGCACGGGCTGTGCGGCGCGCCAGCAGGGGTGTGGCCTGCGGGTTGAGCAGCACAAAATCCGCCTCGCAGCCCGCGGCCAAGTTGCCCACTACCCCTTCCAAACCCATGGCCTGCGCAGCGCCTGCGGTGTGCTGCCACCACAGGCGCTGCGGCGCTAAAGTTACGGCCTGTTTGGCCACGGCCCCAGTCAACGCAGATGAGCGCGCTACGTAATAAGCAGCGAGCATGGTTTTAAACGGCGAAAATGAGGTGCCACCGCCCACGTCGCTGGCCAGGCCGTGCAGCATGCCCGACTGCTGCGCGCTGGCAAAGTCAAAAAACCCGCTGCCTAAAAACAAGTTGCTTGTGGGGCACACCGCCGCAGCCGCGCCACTGCGGGCCATCAGCATGCGGTCGGCATCGTCAAAGTGGATGCAGTGCCCGTACACGCTGCGCTCACGCAGCAGGCCAAACTGGTCGTACACGCTCAGGTAGCTACGCGCCTTGGGGTGCAGCTCGCGCACCCAGGCCATCTCGTCGGTGTTTTCGGCCACGTGGGACTGCACCCACACGTCCGGGTACTTGGCCGCCAGGTCGCCAGCGCCTTGCATTTGCGCGTCGCTGCTGGTGGGTGCAAAGCGCGGTGTGATGGCGTAGCCCAGGCGGCCTTGGCCGTGCCAGCGCTGGATCAGTGCCTCGGTGTCTGCCAGCGACTGCTCGGTATCGTCGCGCACACCCTCGGGGCAGTGGCGGTCTTGCAGGCACTTGCCCGTGATGATGCGCTGGCCGCTCAGCAGCGCCGCCTCAAACAGGGCGTTGACCGATGCCACATGCGAGGTGGCGAAAGTAAGCGCGGTGGTGACACCGTGGCGCAGCAGCTCTGCTACAAAAAAACTAGCAGATTGTGCGCTGTATTGTTGGGCTGAGAAGCACTTTTCTTCTGGAAATGTGTAATTCTCCAGCCACGGCAGCAGGCCATCGGCCGGCGAGCCGATGACGTCGATTTGCGGGTAATGCACGTGCATGTCCACAAAACCCGGTGCGATGATGCGGCCCGGCCAATGCTGCGTGGGCACCAGCAGGTACTGCGCCCGCAGCGCGCGGTAGGCCCCGCAGGCCGCTACCCTGCCGTCGGCTCCCACCACCAGCAGGCCATCTTCATCGAAAACGGCTTGGTGCAGTTCGTTAAAACGTAAGACAGAGGCGCGGTAAGCTTGCATGCCCTCTATTTTGCTATCTTTTCTGGCTGCTTTTGTACGCAATCAGGTCGGCGGCGCTACTTCAGCTACGCGGCTGTCCAAGCCAAGCGCCGGGGCGTACCAAACACCTGGTGCCCAACCCCGGCAACCAATCCCCTGCAAATCCTCTTGCACCCCAAATTTACATGCGCTACATTGTTTATGTCCATCCCATCATCTCCCAAATAGCTACACAATCACTGTGATGACTGAGCACACAAAGACCGACGGATTGCCTGGCTTGGACGAAGCCAAACAGGCGCGGGCGACGGACATGACCGCAGCGCGTGACGAGCGGACAAGCGCTGACAAAGTGGTGTGCAATGCCTGCCCGGTGTTGTGCCAAATTTCTGAAGGCCGAAGCGGTGCCTGCGACCGGTATGCCAACCAAGGCGGTAGTTTGGTACGGGTTGATCCCGTGGTGTTTTTGCGGCGCACATTGGGTGACAAAGAGGCGCAGTTGGTGCCTTTTGTGGCGCGCGCCATAGCTGTAGAAGCAGACGTTACCCAGGCAGACTCGGCCACTACGGATCGAAAGCCAAATAGCCCTCAACCTGGCTGGAACGGCGATTTGCTACTGGCCGACGAAGTTTTTATTACCGGGGTAGGCTCGTCCACCACGTACCCAGACTACAAGCCTGCGCCCTTCATCGTCTCGTCGCAGGCCGCAGGTGTAGACATGGTGACCGTCGTTACCGAGGGCATTTTCAGCTACTGCAGCTTCAAAGTAAAAATTGATACCGACAGATTTTTGGGTGACGAGCAAGCCAGTGTGTACTGCAAAGGCGAGGTGGTGGGCCACGTCACGACGGCAGAGTATGGCTCTCAAATGCTGTCGCTGGGCGGCGTGCACCACCTGACGGGGGGCAGCAAAAAGGAAGGCCGCGCGACGCTGGAGATGATGCACCTGCTGGGCAACAAGCAGGCGGTGGAGTTGAGCATTGACGGTGGCGCGCAGATCACCATTCAGGCGGGCCGTGCGCCGTTTGTCAACGGCGTAGAGGAAAAGCGCATGCGCGTCGGCTGCGGTTCGGCCGCGGTGGGGATTTTTGCCAAACAGTTCTTAGGCGTGGCCGACGAGGTGGTGGTGGTGGATGACCACATCACCGGGGTACTGACCCAGCACCAGGCAGGCCGTTGCCTGGACATGCGCTCGTCTGGCATCCAAATGCGGGGGCGTAAATCCACCCCGGGTCGATATTTTCAGGTGGCCAATCCAGGCACGGGTTGGGGAGGTACCGATATTGCCGATCCTTTGTCGATCATTGAAGGGTGGGACGCAGATGTTGCATGGCCTGGGTTGCGTTTGCTGATGACCTCTACCACCGGCGAGCACGCAAGCTGGTATGTGCTGGACGAAGCGCTGCGCCCAGTAGAGCAAACCATGCCCAGTGCGGTACAGCGCGTGGTAGAGCGCATTGGCGAGAACTGCGAACCGTCTTTAACCACCGTGCTGTTTTTGGCTGGCGCTGGCGGTAGCCTGCGTGCGGGGGTCACAGACAACCCGGTGCTGTTGACCCGCGCCATCAAAGACGCGCTGGTGAATGTGACCTGCGGCGGTGCGCCGGCCTATGTGTGGCCGGGCGGCGGCATTACGGTGATGGTGGACGTGATGCGCATGCCCGACAACAGCTTTGGCACCGTGCCCACGCCCGCTATCGTGGCTCCGATTGAGTTTTGCATGAAGTTGGATGACTACCGCCGCTTGGGAGGGCATATGGAGTATGTGCGTCCATTGAGCGATGCGTTGCGCAGCGGTGCCTGGCATCAGGAAGGCGCACCGTTGGCGCGTCAGTGGATGCAGTTGCCCGCAGCGCAGGCTTGGCCTTTGGGCACGCCCCCATTGCTCGGTTAAAGGGTCATCGCCATGACTGCCCACCGCATGCAACTTCCCGATGGCCGCTGGCATCTGCAACATGGGCCGATGGACATTGTGGTGGGGGCCAGTGGCAGCCCAGGGGCTGTCGCGCTGGCCCATGAGCGTGCCTGGACGCGCTTTGCTGTGCTGCTGGACGAGCTGGTGCGCGAGCTGCCCCTACTGCGCTTGCCTGTGTGCGGCAGTGCATGCCCAGCGCATGGGCCAGTAGCCCGGCGCATGTGGGAAGCTTGCATGCCCTACCAAAGCAGCTTCGTCACCCCAATGGCTGCGGTAGCAGGCGCGGTCGCGCAAGAGCTTGCGGCCTGCTATGCCGCAAGCGGCGTGCAGCGGGCCTGGGTGAACAACGGAGGTGATATTGCTTTGTACTTGGCGGCATCGCAGTCGGTGCGCATTGGCATCTGCGCCGATGTGGCTAACTTGCGGGTGGACAGCGCCAAGGGCGAGCTGCTGACGCAAGGCCAGTTTGAGGTCCACAGTGCGCAGCCCGTGCGCGGCGTGGCCACCAGCGGCTGGCGCGGCCGCAGTTTCTCGCTAGGCATTGCCGACAGCGTGACGGTGCTGGCCGGTACTGCCGCACTGGCCGATGCTGCGGCCACCGTTATAGCCAACGCGGTCAACGTGGTAGATCCCCGTATTGCGCGCAAACCTGCCAACCAGCTGAAAGACGACAGTGACTTGGGCGACATGGCGGTCACGGTGGATGTGCCGTGCTTGGAGCTTGCGTTGGTGCAGCAGGCCTTGCAGGCCGGGCTGGCGTGTGCGCAGGTGCTACAGGCCCAGGGTCTAATCTGGTCAGCAGCCTTGGTTTGCCAAAATCAAACGGCGTTAGCGGAACCCATCAATGCGCTGGTGCCCACCCATGTGCAAAAAAATCTGCCAAAAAGCGAGTTGCGAGGTCAACCAATGGGCGCGCTATTTGCTTATTGAAACCATGGACTACCAACAATGATCGAGATACGACGCATTTTTACCCACGTGGAGCATATCCACCATGAGTTCGGGCCACGGGCCGCTACGCCTTTGGTGCGCGGGGCGGTTGCTGCCGTGCTGAGCAACCCGTTTGCGGGCCGCTATGAACCTGACATTCTGCCCATGATGGATGCTCTTGGACCCGTGGGCATTCAGATGGCAGAGCGCCTGCGCATGGCCATGGATGTACCGGCTGAGCGCATAGAGAGCTACGGCAAAGGCGCAATTATCGGCGCTGCCGGCGAGCTGGAGCATGGGGCTTTGTGGCATGTACCCGGCGGCTACGCGATGCGTGAGCTGCTGGGCTGGAAAGGTGACCGCCATGCTTACGTCAAGGGGCAAACAGAAAAACAAACCGGCCAGCCTGGCAATGCGCTGGCCATCGTGGCCTCTACCAAAAAAGTGGGCGCACCGGGTACGGCATTGGATGTGCCGTTGACGCATATCAACGCCAGCTATGTGCGCAGCCATTTTGACGCCATGGAAGTCCGCGTGCCAGGCGCCCCGTTGGCGGACGAGATTGTTTTCATCTTGGTGATGAGCACAGGAGCGCGCGTCCACGCGCGTGTGGGCGGGCTGGCGGCGAATGCGATCAGTAAATGGGACGGCCTGCGCTAGCGCCAGTCTGCAAAACACGAACACAGGAAAGGACAAGCCATGGCAGCCAATATTCGAAAAATCATCGTCCAAGTAGATGAAACGCACATGGACATGGGTAAAACCATCAACCCACCCACGCGCCGGGCCTTGGCCATGGCCGTGATCGACAACCCCTACGCAGGGCGCTACAGCGAAAACCTGGACGAATTGATCGCCATAGGGGAAGAGTTGGGCGCATTGCTGGGCCAAAAATGCGTGCAGGCGCTGGGTATAGCGCCGGGCCAGGCGCAAAGCTATGGCAAGGCGGCGATAGTGGGTGAAGCCGGTGAGCTGGAGCACGCCGCGGCTATCTTGCACCCCAAGCTGGGGGCGCCACTGCGCTTGGCAGTTGAGAAAGGTGCCGCCTTGGTGCCTTCCAGCAAAAAACGCGGCGGCCTGGGTACGGCAATAGACGTGCCCTTGGGGCACAAAGACGCGGCCTTTGTGCGCAGCCATTTTGACGCGATGGAAGCGCGCGTAGCCGATGCGCCGCGTGCCAATGAAATTGTGGTGGCCGTCGTCGTTACCGACAGCGGCAGGCCCTTGGCGCGTATTGGTGGCCTGCAAGCCCACGAAATAAAGGGCCAAGATGGGCTTCGATAAACTTAATCCATCACAATACAGTTTGGTTCACACCAGTTCACCACAGGCAGGAATTTCCATGAAACTACAAAAAGCACTATTGAATACCATCACCACCAGCACTATGGCCGTTGCTGGCCTGATGGCTTGCGCAGCGACCGCGCAAGCGCAGGGCGTCATCAAAATTGGTGAGGTCAACAGCTACAAGGCCCAGCCTGCTTTTCTGGAGCCTTACAAAAAAGGTATGGAGCTGGCGGTTGAAGAAATCAATGCTTCCGGGGGTGTGAACGGCAAGAAAATCCAGCTTATTGTGCGTGACGACAATGCCAACCCAGGCGACGCCGTGCGCGCTGCCGAAGAGCTGATATCGCGTGAGAAGGTCGATGTATTGACCGGCTCCTTCCTGTCCAACATTGGTTTGGCATTGACAGATTTTGCCAAGCAGAAAAAGTTTTTCTTTCTCGCGGCAGAGCCTTTGACCGACAAAATCGTTTGGCAAAACGGCAACCGCTACACCTTCCGCCTGCGCGCCTCCACCTACATGCAGGTGGCCATGCTGGTGCCCGAGGCCGCCGCCATGAAGAAAAAACGCTGGGCGGTTGTCTACCCCAATTACGAATACGGCCAGTCTGCTGTAGCCAGCTTCAAGACCTTGCTTAAAGCCGCACAACCCGATGTGGAGTTTGTGGCCGAACAGGCAACGCCGCTGGGCAAGGTAGATTCTGGCAGCGTGGTGCAGGCTTTGGCCGACGCCAAGCCCGACGCCATCTTTAACGTGCTGTTTGGTGCTGACTTGTCCAAGTTTGTGCGCGAAGGCAACACGCGTGGCTTGTTTCAGGGCCGTGACGTGGTCAGCCTGTTGACCGGTGAGCCTGAATACCTGGACCCTTTGAGGGACGAGACGCCCAACGGCTGGCTGGTTACCGGCTACCCTTGGTATGGCATTCAAACGCCAGAGCACAAAGCCTTCTTTTTGGCCTACCACGCTAAATACAAAGACTACCCACGCTTGGGCTCCGTCGTGGGCTACAGCTCCATCAAGTCATTGGCTGAGGGCATGAGAAAAGCCAAATCGACCGACACTGAAAAGATGATTGCGGCCTTCCGCGGCTTGCGGGTGGCAACACCCTTTGGGCCGGTGGTGTACCGAGCGCAAGACCACCAGTCCACCATGGGCGCTTTTGTGGGGCGCACCAAAAACGAAGGTGGCAAGGGCACGATGGTGGACTACCGCTATATTGACGGTAGCAAGGTACAACCCTCCGATGCCGAGGTAAAGAAACTACGTACCGCTGACTAAACCAGAACTTGCACCATGAAAGATGATGCATGAGCTTTTCTGGCCTGATAGTTCAACTGCTTAACGGTCTTGCTGGGGCGGCATCATTGTTCATGGTGGCGGCTGGTTTGTCGCTGATTTTTGGCGTGACCCGCATCGTGAACTTCGCCCATGGGTCGTTCTTTATGGTGGGTATCTACGTAGCCTATTCACTCGTGGCCCATTTGGGCGCTTCGATGGGTTTTTGGCCCGCTTTGCTGCTGGCGGCTGTCGCCGTAGGCGCGCTGGGTGCCATGGTGGAGGTTTTGCTGCTGCGCCGTATTTACCGCGCGCCAGAGTTGTTCCAGTTACTTGCCACGTTTGCGCTGGGCTTGGTGATTAAAGATGCGGTGCTGTGGTACTGGGGGCCAGAAGAATTGCTGGGCCCCAGAGCGCCCGGCCTTGCGGGTTCGGTGTCCATTCTGGGGCGGCAGTTTCCGTCTTACGACCTTTTCTTGATTGTCGCGGGCCCGGTCATATTGGGTTTGCTTTGGCTATTGCTGACTAAAACCCGCTGGGGCACGCTGGTGCGCGCCGCCACGCAAGACCGGGAGATGGTGAGCGCGCTGGGGGTCAACCAAGCCTGGTTGTTTACCGCAGTGTTTGCGTTGGGCGCATTGCTGGCCGGTCTTGGCGGGGCGCTGCAGCTGCCGCGCGAGCCAGCCAATTTGGACATGGACCTGAACATCATCGGCGCTGCCTTTGTGGTGGTGGTGGTGGGCGGCATGGGGTCTATTCCGGGCGCCTATGTGGCGGCGCTGTTGATAGCCGAGCTCAAAGCCATTTGCATCTGGATCGGCTTGGTTGAGATTGCTGGCGTCAGTGTTTCATTTTCCAAATTTACCTTGGTGGTGGAGTTTGTGGTGATGGCCATTGTGCTGGTGGCGCGCCCTTGGGGTTTGTTTGGCAAACCGCAGTCGATCAGCCGCCACGCGGGTGTGGTTGAGGCGCCACTGCGTTCGTTGGGCAAGGTTTATAAATATGCAGGCGCAGCAGTGCTGTTGCTGTTGGCCCTTGTCCCCGTACTGGCCGCGCAGTCACCCTACGTGACCGTGCTCTTGATCGATGTGCTCGTTGCGGTGCTGTTTGCCGCCAGCCTGCACTTCATCATGGGGCCAGCCGGCATGCACTCTTTTGGCCATGCGGCTTACTTTGGTTTGGGTGCCTATGGCGCGGCCCTGTTGGTGCGCAGCCTGAACCTGCCCATGGAGGTAGCGCTCGTCGTCGCGCCCGTCCTGGCGGGCCTTGGGGCTTTTGTTTATGGCTGGTTCTGCGTTCGCTTGTCGGGGGTGTACCTGGCCATGCTGACCCTGGCATTTGCGCAAATTACCTGGGCCATTTGCTACCAGTGGGACGTGTTTACCGGCGGTAGCAATGGGTTGACGGGTGTGTGGCCCGCAGAATGGCTGGCCGACAAACGAAGTTACTATTATTTAACCCTGGCGCTGGTGGTGGCCGGCGTACTGGTGATGCATCGCATGCTGTACTCGCCCTTTGGCTACAGTTTGCGCGCCGCGCGTGACTCTGCGCTGCGGTCTGACGCGATTGGCATCAACGCCAAGCGCGTGCAGTGGGTGGCTTTTGTGATTGCCGGAACTTTCGCAGGCCTGGCCGGCGCACTCTATGCCTTCTCCAAGGGCAGTATTTCCCCAGAAAGTCTGCACGTTAACCGGTCCATCGACGGCCTTGTCATGGTGCTTTTAGGTGGCGTGCAAACGCTGCTCGGCCCGGTGGTTGGCGCCGCCACGTTTACCTGGCTGCACGATACCGTGGCACGCAGCACCGACTATTGGCGGGCCATGCTGGGGGCCATCATTCTGTTGCTGGTGCTGTTGTTTCCGCAAGGTATTGCCGGCTTTGCCAACCAGTTGCTGGCTTACCGTAGCCGAGCCAAGCGGGTGCCATTATGAGCTTGCTCAAAGTCTCCGGTTTGGGTAAATCGTTTGGTGGTGTTAAAGCCGTAGACGACATTAGTTTTGATTTGGCAGCGGGCGAGCTGCTAGCCTTGATTGGGCCCAACGGTGCGGGCAAGTCAACCACCTTCAATATGGTGAACGGGCAACTACGCGCAGACACCGGTTCTATCACGCTGGATTCACATGAACTGGTGGGCTTGGCACCGCGCGATATTTGGCGGCGCGGCGTGGGCCGTACTTTTCAGATTGCCGAGACATTCTCGTCGCTCACGGTAGTAGAAAATGTGCAGATGGCGTTGCTCTCAGCGGACCACAAGTTGTTTGCCATGTGGCGCAAAGCGGCAGACTACCAACGCGACGATGCACTGCAATTGCTGAGCCTTGTGCACATGAAAGACCAGGCCGACCGCCCCTGCAGCGTGCTGGCCTACGGCGACATCAAGCGTGTGGAGCTGGCCATGGCCATGGCCAATAAACCCCGGCTTTTGTTGATGGACGAGCCTACGGCGGGCATGGGGCCCAGGGAGCGAAACGACCTGATGGCGTTGACAAAGCAACTGGTCACTGACCGAGGCATCGCGGTGCTGTTTACCGAGCACAGCATGGACGTGGTATTTGCCTATGCGGACAGAATGATCGTGCTGGCACGGGGCAAACTGATAGCCCAGGGAAAGCCGCAGGAAATTCGAAACCATCCTAAAGTACAAGAAGTGTATTTTGGCAGCGGCAAAACGTTTGAGAAAAAGACATTGGCGATGGGTGGGGCGCCATGATCAAAGAACCCGCAACGCCAAAGCAGGACAACAGCAAGCCCTTGCTGAGTGCCAAAAACTTGTCTGCCTGGTATGGCGCGGCACAAGTTCTTTTTGACGTGAACATAGAAGTACAGCGCGGCGAAGTGGTGGCGTTGATGGGGCGCAACGGCGCAGGGAAATCCACCACGCTCAAGTCGCTGATTGGCATGCAAGAAAAACGCCAAGGCCAGGTTACTTTTATGGGCCAGGACATTTCAAAAGCCCAGTCGCACCAAGCGGCGGGCCTGGGCTTGGGCTTTGTACCCGAAGACCGGCGCATTTTTACCGATTTAACGGTAATGGAAAACCTGGAGGTAAGTCGGCAAGCGCCCAGGCACTGGCCGGGCGGCAAGCCAGCCCCCGTGTGGAGCACCGAGCAGCTTTTCAAACTGTTCCCCAATTTGGCCGAAATGCAGGGCCGGCTGGGTAGCCGCATGAGTGGCGGCGAGCAGCAGATGCTGACCGTAGCCCGTACACTGATGGGCAACCCCTACGTGGTATTGCTGGACGAGCCCTCGGAGGGGGTTGCGCCGGTGATTGTGGAGCAAATGGCCCAGATGATTTTGCAACTCAAATCTCAGGGAGTGAGTATTTTGCTGTCGGAGCAAAATATGCATTTTGCCGAGCTGGTGTCGGACAGGGCCTATGTGCTGGAAAAGGGCCAAATACGCTACGATGGCCTAATGGCTGATCTGGCCGCTAATGACGAGTTACGTCGCAACTACCTGAGCGTTTAAAACCTACGCATCGACTCCAAAATGTCCACGACATTGACACTCCAAGTTAACCGCGCGCAGCGGACCTTGGCTGTGTCAAAAGAGGCCTCATTGCTGCATGTATTGCGCAATGACTGTGAGCTGAACAGCCCTAAATATGGTTGTGGTTTGGGCGAATGCGGCGCATGCACGGTGCTGGTGGACGGTGTGGCAGCGCGTGCTTGCGTTATCCCCGCGCTGGGGGTTGCGGGGCGAAGCGTGACCACTCTTGAGGGCTTGGGATCGCTTACCGCCCTGCACCTGGTGCAACAGGCGTTTATTGACGAGCAGGCGGCCCAGTGTGGCTACTGCTTGAGCGGCATGGTGATGATGGCCGTGGCGCTGCTGGCGCGCACGCCACACCCCACCGAGGCTGAGATACGCAACGAATTGTCGGGCAACCTGTGCCGCTGCGGTACCCACCTGGAAATCATCAAGGCGGTGCAACGTGCGGCACATTATTTGGCGTATCCATCCACGCCAATACCCACGCCCAGGCCAGCGCTTTTGAGCACGCCATGACACGTCGCGCCGACGCCCCCAATACACGTGCAGATTTTCATGCCGCGCAGGGTGTCTTGCTTATCGTGCGCGAGCCGCCCCCTGCGCCTACAGCAGTCAACGGCCAACCACCCCTGGTAAGCGCCAATCCGCTGGAAGGCGTAGAGATACTGGTAGCCGTGTGGGACGACGGCAGCGTAACGGCGCTGAGCGGCCATGTGGACTTGGGTACGGGTATTCGCACTGCGCTGGCGCAAATTGTGGCGGAGGAGCTGGATGTAGCGCTGGGCAGCGTGAATATGGTGCTGGGCGACACGGCGCGTGCGCCTAACCAAGGCGCCACCATCGCCAGCACCTCGTTGCAAATACATGCCGTGCCCTTGCGCCATGCCGCAGCGCAGGCCCGCGCGTGGCTGGTAGCGCAGGCTGCGGCCTTGCTGCAGGTAGGTAATGATGCGTTGGAGGTGCGCGACGGTGTAGTGTTTGACGCCAGCCACCCGGCGATATCGGTAAGCTATGGCGCATTGTTGAAGCAGCAGCACGTCGCGCTTGCCTTGTCGCTAGACACCCCCGTAAAAGCGCCGCAAGACTACCGCATTGTTGGCACCAGCGCTGCGCGTGTGGACATTCCCGCCAAGGTAACGGGTGGGCTGGTCTTTGTGCACGACATGCGGGTGCCAGGCATGCTGCATGGCCGGGTGGTACGGCCCCCGTATGCGGGCGCAGACCATGGGGACTTCATCGGCAATACGCTGGAGTCCGTGGATAAAACTTCGATAACGCATATTCCGGGCATCAAGGCTGTGGTGGTGCAGCGGGATTTTATTGGCATAGTGGCAGAGCGCGAGGAGCATGCCGAACAGGCCATGCGCGAGCTGCGCGTGCACTGGAAGCCCTGGCCAGGCTTGCACAACATAGACCACCTTGAAAACGCCATTCGCAACAACCCCGCAACGCAGCGCAAGCTGATTGACCAAGGCGATGTGGACGGTGCACTACAGGGCGCGGCGCAAACCCTGGCGCGCAACTATGTGTGGCCCTACCAGATGCATGCCTCCATCGGGCCATCCTGCGCCGTGGCCGACTGGCATGCAGACCACATGACGGTATGGACAGGCAGCCAAAACCCGCATGTGCTGCGCGCCGATCTGGCCCAGCTTACGGGCTTGGCCGACATGCAAATCGATGTAGTGCGCATGGAAGCCGCGGGCTGCTATGGCCGCAACTGCGCGGACGACGTGACCGCAGACGCCGCCCTGCTGTCGCGCGCCGTGTCCAGCCCCGTGCGCGTGCAGCTCACGCGCGAGCAGGAAAACGCCTGGGAGCCCAAGGGTGCAGCGCAACTCATGCAGGTCAACGGCGGGCTGAATGCCGATGGCACCGTGGCGGCCTATGATTTTGAAACCTCCTACCCCTCCAACGGCTCACCCACACTGGCGCTGCTGCTCACCCGCACCATAGAACCGGTAGCCCAAGCGTTCGAGATGGGCGACCGCACAGCGCGCCCACCGTATGACTATGAGAACTTGCGCGTGACGGTGAACGACATGGCCCCCATGCTACGCGCATCCTGGCTGCGCGGCGTATCGGCTCTGCCCAACTCGTTTGCGCACGAGTCGTATATTGACGAGCTGGCCACGGCCGCCGGGGTAGACCCGGTAGAGTTTCGCCTGCGCTACCTGAAAGAGCCGCGCGCCGCCGAGCTGGTGCGCGCCACCGCTGCGCGTGCGCTCTGGCAAGTACATACCCAGGCGCAGCAGCAGCCGCAACCTGCGGGCGCGGCAGCAGACTTGGTGCAAGGCCAAGGCATTGCCTATGCGCGCTACGTGCACAGCAAGTGGCCCGGCTTTGGCGCGGCCTGGGCCGCGTGGGTGGCCGACGTAGAGGTGAACCGCAAAACCGGCGAGGTGCATGTCAAGCGCGTGGTGGTGGGGCACGATGCGGGTGCACTCATTAACCCCGACGGCGTCAAGCACCAAATCCACGGCAACGTGGTGCAAACCACCAGCCGCGCGCTGCATGAAGAGGTCAAGCTCAACCCCCAAACCAACACCGTGGCTAATCTGGAATGGGGCAGCTACCCGATATTGAGTTTCAGAGACGTACCGGTGATCGAGGTAGTGTCCATGCCCCGCCCCGGCGAGCCGCCCTTGGGTGCAGGCGAGTCGTCCTCGGTGCCCGGCACGGCGGCCATTGCCAACGCCATATTCGATGCCACCGGCGTGCGCTTTCGCCAGCCACCGTTCACACCCGAGGTGGTGCGCGCGGCGCTTAACCCCGCGCCGCAAGCTGCACCCGAAGCACTGTCAGCTTCTGCGCAAAGCGAGCAGACAGCGCAACCCGCCGTGGCACCGCCCAGCCCACCCAGAACCGCAGTGTGGCCCAAGCCGCGCAGCACTTGGGTCAAAGCAGGAGCGCTGCTGGCAGGTGTGCTCAGCATGGCCGCCGCACTGCTAGGCTGGCGCGCGTCCATCGCGCCGGTGCAGCACAGCAGCAGCTCGCTGTACAAACAGTCCACCATCGACAA
Organism: Polaromonas sp.; assembly: GCA_043766985.1. Lineage (GTDB taxonomy): Bacteria > Pseudomonadota > Gammaproteobacteria > Burkholderiales > Burkholderiaceae_C > JAAFIP01. Next base: position 13,602 of record JAYUHM010000209.1, on the reverse strand, counting down.
AGGCCGCCAGCTAGCGGCCTTAGGTAACTGCGTAGGTTGTCACACCGCGCCCGGCGGCATAGCCAACACAGGCGGCCGCGCCATGGACACGCCTTTTGGCACGGTGTACACCACCAACCTCACGCCCGACCCCGAGACCGGCATAGGCCAGTGGTCATTCAGCGCCTTCCAGCGCGCCATGCGCGAAGGCATCTCGCGCGACGGGCACTTTTTGTACCCCGCGTTTCCCTACACCGCGTTTGCCAAAATGTCGGACGACGACCTCACTGCCCTGTACGCCTACCTGATGGACCAGCCCGCCGTGCACGCCCAGCCGCCCACCACAGAGCTGGCCTTCCCCTACAACCAGCGCGCCTTGATGGCCGGCTGGAACGCGCTGCACCACGACCCAACACCCTTTGTAGCCACCCCCAGCCAAAGCGCCGAGTGGAACCGAGGCGCCTACCTGGTCAATGGCCTAGGCCACTGCGGTGCCTGCCACACCGCGCGCAACGCCCTGGGCGCAGAGCAGGGCGGCCCCGCCTATTTGGCTGGTGCCATGGTAGACGGCTGGGAGGCCCCCGCGCTCACCGCCCTGTCCCGCGCCCCCGTGCCCTGGAACGCTGCCGAGTTCTACCGCTACCTGCGTACGGGCCACACCCAGCAGCACGGCATCGCCGCAGGCCCCATGGGCAGCATCGTCAAAGAGCTGGCCCACGTGCCCGACGAAGACATCCAGGCCATGGCCATCTACCTGGCATCCTTTACCCCGCCAGTCACAGAGGCCGAGAGCACCGAACGCGCTAAACAAGTCGTGCTGTCCGCTCAAAAATCTGCCGCCGATTTACTCGGCCCAGGCCAACGCATGTTCAATGGCGCCTGTGCGTCGTGCCATCACGATGGCGATGGCCCCAAGCTTTTGGGCGTCAACACACCGCTGGCCTTGAACGGCAACCTGCACAGCGAGCGCCCCGACAACCTGGTCCGCACCATCCTGCACGGCATCCGCGAGCCCGCCAGCCCCGACATCGGCTTCATGCCCGCTTTCCGCTACAGCCTGGACGACGCGCAAATCGCCACCCTCACCACCTACATGCGCAGCCGCTACGCACCCGCTGCGCCTACTTGGCGCAACGTGGAGGCCACAGTATCGCGCTTGCGTGCGGATGCGCACTCGCAGCCATGATGTGTTTGTAAGCATTGCGGGCGGCGTTGGAAGCGAGTTAGTCTTGTAGCTTCGCTGGCTCTTAAACCTCGCGGCTTCGCGGCAGAGCGTGCGCTATGGGCATGCGCCCCGAGCTGCGGCCCGCTTCGCGGGGAGCCTGTGCAGTGCTCGCATTTGGGGGAAATTTAGAAACTCGCGCAAGCGCTCAAACATCTAAATTTCTTATCCCCAAAAGCTCCGCGCTTCCAGCCCGCAGCTCTTATTGGGGCGCATACCCATAGCACACGCTCTGCCGCGAATACAAGGGTTTTTGACTCGGAGATGCTTTAGCATCCGGCTTTGCGCCTTTTTTGATCTAATCTCATGCAAACAGAGGCCGACTGTGAATTCAACGTGGTGAAACGAAAATACAACTTCAAGGTGGAGTTCAGGGTAGCTGCGCGACTTCATCGCGCAGCTGAGGGTTATGCGTGAGCAGATCCTCGACTGCAAGAGGTGGTCGCTGTTTATGAAGCATGCGGTGGCAGTTTGCGCAAACCGGCCTGAGGTCTTTGATCGGGTCAATCAAGTATTCCTTGCCTATGTCGGCAACCGGCTTCAAGTGATGAACCTCTATGTAATTTTCGCCAAGTGCCCCGTAGACTTTTTCAAAATTGAAGCCGCAAATGCAACATGTATAGCCGTAGTGCTCAATACACGCTTGGCGTGCATGAGGGCTTCTGTCGTACGTTTTTGATGTGACAGTCTTGCTCTTGCCTTCAGCGTAGAGCCGCACCTCGTTTGTCATTGGAATCGGAAAACCGAATGCCGGGCTTTGCTGAATCTCTGAAAAGAGTTCACCGGCGATAGGTTCTGGGACCGATAGGCCACTGGCTTGTGGCGACCAGTTGTACGCGGGATACCTCTCCTGTAACTGTTCGATGGAGATAATGGGTTTCTCTGATAGCACCTTGAACAACAAGTCAGTTAGGAGCGCGGTCATTCCCCGAATGGCCTTCTCTTCGTCCCAATGACGGTGCGGGTAGGGGAACGAAGAGATGTAGCCGCAGCCGATTATTCCTTTCGGCTCTATGCCAAGCTTGATGAGGAAAAAGATGTCGCCGACGACAATCTTTTTCGTGTTACCGCAACTCCAGTAAATGTCGTATTGCTCGCCATCTCCGATACGACAAATTGCCTCTGGTTGGTCAGCCCAGTTCCAACGCTTGGGGTTCCATGTGTAGAGATAAGCGCTCATCTTGTTCTCACGAATGACGTAATGTGGACCGCAAAACCTGCAACATAATCTGGCGGTTGCGGTATGAATCGGGATTTTTAGAATCGTAGATTACAGATGCCATTGCGTATCTTCTTTGAATTGTCGCTTGAATCGAAAACAAAAACATTGGCAAATACCAGACTCGATTAGTCCTAGCTTACCGTAGTTTTGCGCTGTGATTCAGCGGTAAAGGTTGATTTAGCGTATGACAATAGTGGAGTTCAGGAGAAAGTTCTCACTATTGTATTCATAGCTGCTCGTGCTATATTTTGTTGTGCTAGAGGTCGAATTCGCATTATTTTTTTGTCGCCCAAGGTCAAAGAAAACCAAGACCGCGCAAATGGAGCGAGTGGATCTTAAAACCTCAGATCAGTGAAAGCGCGCTGCTGCGGTGCAGTGCCTGCGCCACCCGAGCACCGGGCTCGAAGCACGGAAAAATTTGGGATCAGAAGCGGCGTTGTTTGAGCGTAGCGAGTTTAGCCGCTTCCCCAAATTTTGAGTACTGCAGATGCTTACAGCGAAGCGGGCCGGGACTCGGGTGGCGTGTGCACTGCGCCGTAGCGGTGTGCGATGCCGATACAACGAACAAGCCCTATCTTCAATCTAGGCATCCGCCAAATCGCGTAAAGCTTTAGGATTGCGCTGCGCAAGGGTAATCAGTGTGCGCGCTGCACCCGACGGCTGCTTGCGTCCTTGCTCCCATCCTTGCAACGTACGCACTGACACACCCAGCAATTTTGCAAACTGCGCCTGCGACAACTTAGAGTTTTGCCGCGCCGCTATCACCGGGGAATACACCACCGTACCTTCACCCCGCTGCATTTGGCGCACAGACTCCAGCAGCTCAGCCTCTAGGTCCCGGCTGGCCTCCCACTTGGCCAATTGCGCATCCGTCATCGGCTTTTTTACCGCAGGCTTCAACGGCTTTGCAGCGGGCTTGTTTAACAATTTATTTGACGGCATCACGCAACCCCTTTAATGTGCTGGCCTTAAGCGTATCCAGCTTGGCCTTGGCATACATGAATAACAACACCAGCTCACCCTGCTCGGTGCGAACAAAGTAAACCACTCGCACCCCACCCGACTTGCCCGAACCAGTGCGGCTCCAGCGCACTTTGCGCACACCACCCGTGCCCTGCACCACGTCACCCTCATCAGGATGCACAGCCATAAACGAGGCAAAAGCACCCCGCTCATCCTCTGTCCAGTATTCGGGCCAGAGCTTGCTGAACAACGGAGTTTCGATGATGGTTAGCATGCTCGATTGTACTCCTAAGGCGTACTCTTAATGTTCTGAAGGAAAAAGCAAAGCAAGGTCGAGCGAAACCGTCAGCCCAGTGAAAGCGCGCTGCTGCGGTGCAGTGCCCACGCCACCCGATAAGAGCACCGGGCTCGAGGAACGGAGAAATTTGGGATCAGAGGCGGCGTTGTCTGAGCGTAGCGAGTTTAGCCGTCTCCCCAAATTTTGAGTACCGCAGATGCTTACCGCGAAGCGGGCCGGGGATCGGGTGGCGTGGGCACTGCGCCGTAGCAGCGCGCGTTGCCAGTACAGTGACAAAGCCCTTACCCCGGCCCTCTCCCGCCTGTGGGACAGGGAGAGGGGGGGGAAGTCCGCTGGCTTAGGGTTGAGAGAGCTTTACCAATGCAGAAACGTTAGGAGCAGCACCCAGCGCCCAGCAAGCCGCAATCAATGCATTGGCGCGCTCAGCACCCAGCACCGGGTCAACCAAGCTGTGAAACTTGCCTTCCAGCATCGCATCGGTCAACGGCTTGTGAATAGAACCAATCGCATGCTCAACAAACAGGTGGTACACCGTGCCGTTGTTCAGCGTAATCGTCACGTCTACCGAGGCTTCGTCGATGGAATTGTCTACCACGGCGGAGACCTTGTCGCGCAGGGCAATCGTGTCTGCGCGCTGGACGATGGCGTCGGAGTATTCGTCTTCCCCCGCCTGGCCAAACATCAGGCCCGCTGCGCACGAGTGGAACACGCTGAACTTGGCTTCCAGGCCGTCTTTCGGCGTCTTCTTGCCCGTTAATTCAAGCACCAACGAGTGCACCTTCAGCTCTACCTTGGCAATATCCAGCGGCTTGATGTTATGCAGGTTGCGCAGTTGCACGCAGCCATCAATGCTGGGGTGGATGACGATGCCGCAGGCGAAGGGTTTGTAGCTGTTAAAGCTGATTTCAAAGCGCTGGCCTAGCTCGCTGGTGATCTCGGTCCAGTCGTTCTTGGTGGAAATGGTTTGCGCCATGCCGCGTGGGGCTTCGATGGCGCGCTTGGATGACGTGAAGCCTTGCTGTGCCAGCAACGCGCTCATCAAGCCCGCGCGGGCCGATGCGCCGGGGTGAAAAGGCTTGGTCATGGTGCCAAACTGCTCGCGCATGCCAATCGGCTGGCTGGCTGCAATGCCCAGCGCCATTTGGGTTTGCTGCTCAGACAGTGATAGCAAGCGCGCGCAGGCCGCTGCGGCGCCCAAGGTGCCGGTGGAGCCGGTGATGTGCCAGCCACGGTCGTAGTGGTCAGGGTACATCATGTTGCCCACGCGGCAGGATACGTCGATGCCCAGCACCAAGGCGTCGATCAACTGGCGGCCCGAGGCACCGGTCCTTTCGGCCAAGGCCAGCAGCGCAGAAGCTACGGGGCCTGCGGGGTGGATGATGGTTTTGAGGTGGGTGTCGTCAAAGTCAAAGGTGTGCGAGTTGATGCCGTTGACCAAGGCGGCGCTGCACATGTCGAGCTTCTCGCTGCGGCCCAATACGGTGGCTTGTGGGGCGGATTCCAGCATTTGTGCGGCTTTGATAGCGGCAATGCCTGCCTCGTGGTGCGCGGCGCCAATGGCGCAGCCGAGCCAGTTTAAAAAGGTGCGGTGCGCCTCGTGGTCTACCGCGTCAGACCAGCCCCGGCTGGGGTGGGTGGCGGCAAGTTTGGCGAGGGTGGCGGTGACGGGCGGGGCGTTGTGGTCAGCGGTGACTTGGGTATTACGGGCCATGGTATTTAAGTTTACTTACTATATTATTGATAGCTGCTTGTGCTATGTTTTATTGGGCTGGGGGCGTATTTTGTATAAATGAGTGGCGTTCAGTCAGTGCCTATCTCAATTTTGCGTTCTTTCACAATGCGCTGGTAGCGGGCAAAGTCGGTGGCCATGTAGGCGCCAAACTGTTCGGTGCTCATGGGCATGGGCTCTACGGCTTCGGCGCTCAGGCGCTGTTTAAAGTCGGGCGAGGTGATGACTTTTTGCAGCTCTTCGTGCAGGCGTTTCACCACGTCGGCGGGCATTTTGGCCGGGCCGACAATGCCGTACCACTGCACGCCGTCAAAGCCTTTGTAGCCCAGCTCGGCCAAGGTGGGCACCTCAGGGAAGTTGGGGTGGCGCTTGGCACCGGTTACTGCCAGCGGGCGCAGCTTGCCCGATTTGATATGCGGCGTAGCGGCGGCCAGGCCGGGCATCATGGCCTGGGTAGAGCCGCTGAGCATGTCGGTAATGGCCGGTGCAATGCCCCGGTAGGGCACATGCACCGCAAAAATGCCGGTGGCGTCTTTCAGCTGCTCCATCGCCAAGTGGGTGAGCGAGCCTTGGCCCGACGAGCCGTAGCTGATTTTGCCGACGTTCTTTTTGGCGTAGTCGACAAACTCCTTAAAGGTGTTGGCAGGCAAACCGACGGGCACCACCAGCACGTTGGGGGTGCCGCCAATCATGCCAATGGGGGTGAAGTCTTTGATCGGGTCGTAGGTAAGCTTGCGGGTAGCCGGGCTGGTGGCGTGGGTGGCCACGTAGCTTTGCATCAGCGTGTAGCCATCGGGCGCGGCGCGCTGGGTGGTTTGCGTGGCAATTACCCCGCCGCCGCCGCTAACGTTGTCCACCACGATGGTTTGGCCCAGGCCACGGCCCAAGCGCTCGGCCACCTGGCGCGCAATCATGTCTGAGCCACCGCCTGCGGCTACTGGCACGATGAGTTTGATGGGCTTGGCGGGGTAAGTTTGTGCCAAGCTTGTATGTGCTACTGAAAATGTAGCTGCTAGCGCAATCAGTGCCTGAGCTAGGGTTAGATTTTTCATGGTAATGAATGGGTGAAAGGCGTATGCCGCCTATTGTGCCGCTCTGGCGGTGTGTTACCCATGCGTAGTTGTACGCAGCGCGGTGGCGTGCGCCTAGCCCCTTGCCACCGGCAAATCTGCCCGGTTACTCCACTCACTCCGCCAAGGTGCAGAAGTGGATGGGCCACGCCAGCATCAACACCACGGGGGATGTGACCGCCGAGGCTCCAAACCAGAGGGTACGCCAACGTTCAGGGTTAGCTATTAAAAAGAGGTGCGTTCTAAAGCACGTTTATGGCACAAATCCATTGTTTGCGTGAATTTACGTTTTTCTGCTATTTAGTTCTTGACAATGCTTAAATTAGAATTTATAGTTCATTTAAGCAACAAAAAGAAAAATATAGAATGGACAAGCAAATTTCAATTCCGGTTTCAACGGAACAGTTTTTAAGTTTGGTGGAGTTCCTCCGCAGCAATGGCGATCCAAGAGATCCCGTAGATGTCGTTTCTGACGCCATCGACTATTGGCTGGACAACGCTAGTTGGAAACCAGAGCTGTTGTCAGAAAGCGCTTCTAAGGGGTATCAATGGAAGAGCTTGTTTTTGCCAGACGGCACTGAGATACGAATGCAATACAAGGGTGCATATTCGTACGCTAACGTCGAAGGCGACGAGCTTGTCTACGGCAGCAAACCGATTTCTCCCAGCACTTTAGCCAACACTATCGCTGGCAGCAGCAGAAACGCATGGCGCGACCTCTGGGTCAAACGTCCTGGCGATGCCGACTGGTGTCTTGCTGATGAATTGCGTAGTCGCATGTTGAAGTGAGCAATCATGGACACATCACATGCCGCAATCCGCGCGCAGCAGCGGGGTATCCCCCCACTTGTTGACCGTTGGCTCGATGAATTTGGTGAAGAGGAGCACGACGGACATGGCTACATTCGCTTGTACTTCAGCCACAGGAGCGTTAGGGAAATGGAGCGATCCCTAGGACGCCAGCCTGTGGGTCTGTTCAAGCGATACCTGCACGCCTACAAGATAGAAAGCTGCGCCGATGGAGCAACCATTACTAAAGGGTGGCGGACCTGTCATATGAAAAGAAATTGATTACCTTGAGTATGCTTGCAGCCCCGCTCGATCCGCAAGCCACAGGTTCGCCAGAGTCATGTCAAGCTTTCGAAAGCCTTGAAGACCATGAAGATCGCGGTCATTTCAGACGTTCACGGCAACCTGCTGGCGCTGCTGGCGGTCTGTTACCCATGCGTAGTTGTACGCAGCGTAGTGGCGCGCGTCTACCCCCGTGCCACCGGCAAATCCGCCCGGTTACTCCACTCGCTCCAGCTCCCCGCAAACAACGCACTCGGAGGGTAACCTGCAATAGCCATAGCCAGCACGTTGGGCACGGCGCTGACGCCGCTGCCGCAGTGGTGAATCACCTTGGCGGCATCCCGGCCCGCCAGCAGGGCGTCAAACTCGGCGCGCAGCACGGCGGCGGGTTTAAACAAGCCGTCGGCGCCGATATTCAGGTTAAACGGTCGGTTGAGCGCACCGGGGATATGCCCGGCTACCGGGTCCAGCGGCTCTACCTCGCCTTTAAAGCGCGGCGTGGCGCGCGCGTCGATGATGGCGTGGCTGCCACTGCGCGCTGCATCTGCTACATAATCAATAGCTGCTTGTGCTATGTTCTGTTGGGCTAGCGGGTAGTTTGGCTTGGAAAAGTCAGCTTGCAAGGGTGCTGGGCCGCTGGCTACCGCCCCGCCAGCCGCCTGCCAGGCCTGCAAGCCGCCGTCCAGCACCGCCACTGCCGCATGGCCGCACCATTGCAGCATCCACCAGGCGCGGCCACAGTAGTTCACGCCGTTGCGGTCATACACCACTACCTGCATGCTGGGCGCCAGGCCCGCTGCGCCCATGCGCGCTGCAAACTTCTGGCGGCTGGGCAGGGGGTGGCGGCCACCGCTGGCGGTATCCAGGGCGCCGGTTTTGTCGCTTAAATCGGTGTCCAGGTGTGCATACAGCGCGCCTGTTATGTGTACCTGCTCAAAGGCTGCGGGGCCTGCGGCGGGGTTCATGAGGTCAAAGCTGCAGTCCCACACCTGCAGGGGGGCGCCGCTGGCTTGCAGGGCTTGGAGTTGGCTGACCGAGATAAGGGTGGAATACATGGCGCGGGCCCCTTGGGGTGGTAGTTGGTAAAAACGCTATAATAGTGGGCTTTCCCCTTGCTGCACCACAATTTAGACGCTGTGGGTAGCTTTACTTAAAGCTATAGCAATATAGCGAAATCCTTAAGGAGTATTTATGCGTCATTACGAGATCGTCTTGCTGATCCACCCGGATCAAAGCGAGCAAGTTCCAGCCATGCTGGAGCGTTACAAAAGCATGATTACCACCCCCGGTGGCAAAATTCATCGCGTGGAAGACTGGGGCCGCCGCCAACTGGCGTACCAGATCAACAAGCTGGCCAAGGCACACTACCTGTGCATCAACATCGAAGCCGACCAGGCCACGATGGCTGAGCTGGAGCACGCTTTCAAATTCAACGATGCCGTCTTGCGCCACCTCACCGTGCTCAAGAAAGCCGCCGAAACCGGTCCATCGTCGATGATGAAACAAGTCGAGCGCGAAGAAGCCCGCAAAGTACAGCAAGAGCAGTACGCTGGCCAAGAGCGTGGTGACCGCGGCGATCGTGGCGACCGCCAAGACCGCCCCGAGCGTCAGGAACGCCAAGAGCGTTGATCGTTGTAGCTAAATAGGAAGCGTGAACAAGCTTACTTTGACCGCCAAAATTGCCGAGATCAGCGCCCAGCGCTATACCCCGGCAGGCATCCCCGCGATAGACCTGACGCTTGAACATGAGAGCGAAATGGCCGAAGCAGGACAAATGCGAAAAGTCAAAGTCAGCGTGAAATCAATAGCAATCGGGCCGATGGCAGAAGTCATACGCAAACAACCGGTTGGCAGCGATCACAAGTTCACAGGTTTTCTAGGCAGCACGCGTAACGCAAAAGGCACCCTGTTTCATATTCAAGAATTTGAATCACTTTAATTTCAAACCGAATTTTTAGGAGTCCACCATGGCCGGACCATCACGTTTTAAAAAGACTGACAAGCGCCCAAAGCGCCCCGCACAGAACCTGCTGTTCAAGCGCAAGCGCTTTTGCCGCTTCACCGTAACCGGTGTGATTGAGATCGACTACAAAGACGTCGACGTTTTGCGCGATTTCATTGCTGAAAACGGCAAAATCATCCCCGCACGCCTTACCGGCACCCGCGCAATTTACCAGCGCCAGCTCAACACCGCTATCAAACGCGCCCGCTTTTTGGCCCTGGCGCCATACAGCGACCAGCACCGCGTTTAAGCCGAGCTCAGGAGAAAAAACATGCAAATCATTCTGCTCGACAAAGTCATCAACTTGGGTAACCTGGGCGAGATCGTCCGCGTCAAAGACGGCTACGCCCGTAACTTTTTGATCCCCGAAGGCAAAGCACGCCGCGCTACCGAATCTGCCAAAGCTGAATTCGAAGCCAAGCGCGTTGAGCTGGAGAAAGCCGCTGCTGCCAAGCTGGCTGCTAGCCAAGCCGAGGGCGAAAAGCTCAACGGCCAGGTCATCAAGGTATCGCAAAAAGCCGGTGTTGACGGTCGCCTGTTCGGCTCCGTTACCAACCACGACATCGCTGAAGAACTGGGCAAGATGGGCTTCAAAGTCCTCAAGTCGCAAGTGCGTATGCCTACCGGCCCGATCAAGGTCATCGGCGACAGCAAAGTTACTATCGCTCTGCACACCGACGTGCTGGTCGAAGTGACCGCGACCGTATTGGGCGAAACGGCTTAAGTCGTTTTAGCTCTTAGCTGCCAAGCCCTGCGTTGCAAAAACGCGGGGCTTTTTTTTGCTCGCCGTATTTACGAAATGTCAAAGTGGTGCATGCCAAACTGCCCGGTTTTGGCATCGGCAAAATAGCGCTCCAGGGTATCGCGCACGGTGCGAAAGGCGATGTTGTCCCAGGGGATGTCGGCTTCGTGGAACAGCCGGGCTTCTATCGTCTCGTGGCCGGGGTCAAAAACATCGCTGAGCAGCTTGGCGCGGTAGAAAAAGTGTACCTGGCCCACGCGCTGCACGTTGATCAGGCTGTACAGGTCTTGTATTTCAATCTGCGCTCCGGCTTCTTCGTCGGTCTCGCGCGCTGCGCCCTGCGCCGCCGTCTCATGAAGCTCCATAAAGCCCGCAGGCAGGGTCCAAAAGCCTTTGCGCGGCTCGATGTTGCGCAGGCATAGCAGCACCTGTGGGCCATCGGCGCTGTGCCAAATGGGGATGGTGCCCACCACATTGAGCGGGTTTTCGTAGTGCACCGTTCCACAGGCGGGGCATACGGCGCGCTGCTTGGTGTCGCCGTCATCGGGCAGGCGGTATACGACGGCGGTGCCGCAGGCTTTGCAGTGTTTGATGGGTTGTCTCGGGTACATGTGCGCAGTGTACGTGAGATAAGAAAAAAGGCCTCCGAGGAGGCCTTTAGGGGGTTTGGGGAACTGACAGGTGAATCTGCACAGAGCTAGCCTCGTCAGTCACTCGCCAAAACGGGTTACGCTTTTGTGGTTTTGGTGTGCTTTTCGATCAAGCTGCGTGCCGTATCGAGCAGTTTCTGGCCGTCAAAGCCGCGTTTTTTCATGTCTTCAACCCATTCCACTTCTACCAGGCGGGATGCGCGGCGGAAGGCTTGGGCTTCTTCTTTGCCCACAGTAAAGATGGTGTTGCCACGGTCAACCGCCGATTTGCGACCGGCTGCGTCGCCGCCTTGCTGGGTTTTGCCCAGCCAGGCCGAGGTGGCCATGCCGGAGTTGTTATCGATGATCTTTTTCAGGTCAGAGGGCAGGCTGTTGTACTTGGCCTTGTTCATGGCCATCACAAAGGTAATGGTGTACAGCGCGCCACCAGCCGGGTCAAACTCGGCGTGGTATTTGGTCAGCTCTTGCACTTTGACCGATGGCACCACCTCCCACGGGATCACTGCGCCCTGGATGGTGCCTTTAGATAGTGCATCGGGAATGCCGGGCAGGGGCATGCCCACAGGTGTAGCGCCCAGGGTGTTTATCAGCTTGTTGATTTGGCGTGACGGGCCGCGCACTTTGATGCCCTTCATGTCAGCCACGGACTTGACTGGTTTGTCGGTGGTGTGGATAACACCAGGGCCGTGCACTTGCAGCGCCAGCACCTGCACGTCTTTGAACTCGTCGGGTGCCATGGTTTGCACATATTCCCAATAGGCTTTGGAGGTGGCCTCGGCATTGGTCATCATGAAAGGCAGCTCAAACACCTCCACGCGGGGGAAGCGGCCCGTGGTGTTACCCGGCAGGGTCCACACAATGTCCACCACGCCGTCGCGGGCTTGGTCATATAACTGCACCGGCGTGCCGCCCAGTTGCATGGCCGGGTAGGCCTCAAACTTGATGCGTCCACCCGACTCTTTTTCGACCTTGTCCATCCAGGCCTTGTGCATGTTCAGCCACACGTTGGACTGGGGCGACATGAAGGTGTGAAACTTCAGCGTGACGGTGGGCTGCTGGGCCAGGCTGGCCAGCGCAGTGCTGCCCACGGCGGCGGCAATGCCAGATTTGATAAGGGTGCGACGTTGAACCATGTAAAAACTCCAAAAAATGGTAGACCAGAAGATAACGCGGGAGGGGCCAAAAGGTTGAGCGGGCTAACCCTAAAACTTGGATGAAAACCGGCAAGAGCGAATGAGTGGGAACTTGATGACCTACCTGCCGCTACTGCATAAACCGCAGCACATACAGCGAAATAGCCGGGAAAAACAGCAGCAGCAGGGTGCGCAGGGTGTCGCTGATCAAAAACGGCATCACACCACGGTAGCTCTCGGCAATCGGCACGGCGTCGCCTTTGCCCTTGGTCATGCCGTTCACCACATACACGTTCAGCCCCACCGGCGGGGCCAGCATGCCAAAGCCCACCGTCATCAGCACCATGATGCCAAACCAGATGGCGGTGTGCTCCTTGCTCATGCCAAAGTCCAGCCCCATGATCATCGGGAAGAAGATGGGAATGGTCAGCAAAATCATCGACAGCTCGTCCATCACCGCGCCCAGCACCACATAAAACAGCATGATGGCGGCCACCACCATGATGGGCGACAAGCCCCACGAGCCCACCAGCTGCGCCAGTTGCGCGGGCACTTGGGTGAGCGCCAGCGACGAGTTCATCAGGTCGGCACCCAGAAAGATCAAAAAGATCATGGCCGAGCTTTCTGCGGTGGCGTAGAAGCAGTTTTTAAACTTGTCCCAAGTCATCTCGCGCTTAAGCAAGGCGGCAATAAAGGTGGCAAACGCGCCCACTGCCGCGCCTTCGGTGGGGGTGAAAAAGCCGCCATAAATGCCGCCAAACACCACCACAAAGATGGCGGCAATCGGGCCAATGCCCAGCAGGGCGCTGCCCATATTGTTTTTGGCCACTACGTCATGCTCAGGCGCATGCCCGGGCACCACGCGCACATAAATGCCAATGGCGACCATGTAGCCCAGCATGGCAATAATGCCGGGCACCATGGCGGCGGCAAACAACTTGGCAATGTTTTGCTCGGTCAAAATGGCGTAGATCACCAAGGGCACGGAGGGCGGTATCAAAATGCCCAGCGTGCCGCCCGCAGCCAGGGTGCCGGTGGTGAGGCGCCCCGAGTAGCCGTGCTTGCGCATTTCGTCATAAGCCACATTGGTAATGGTAGCGGCGGTGGCTACCGACGAGCCGCAAATCGCGCCAAAGGCCGCGCAGGCCAGCACCGCGCCCATGGCCAGGCCGCCTTTAAAGCGGCCCATGACGCCAGCGGCAAACGCAAACAGCGCCTTGCTGATGCCGCCTTGCGTGGCAAAGTGGCCCATCAGGATAAACAGGGGGATGACCGACAGGTCATGATCTTGAGAAAATTCCGCTTGGGAGGAGAAAAAGTCCTGACTCGCTCCGCAATTTCTGGTATAGGCCGCCATGACTTCATCCTGTCTTAGGACATGCTCATATATCGCATCACATGGTGTCATGTCATTGTCGTATAGACTGTCGTATCCTGTATGATCATCAATGTTCATGTCCGAAGACACCATACGTCCACTATTCGGTGTTGTCCTCGCTACTGGTGCAATAGAAGGCCTCG